>NZ_LXKR01000055.1:0-478083 GCF_001692375.1 Serratia sp. 14-2641
GATCGACCTGAGAAATAGGTCGATCATCATGGGTAAAGGATGTTAAAAAGTGTTCACCATGTCCTTGAACACCTGTCTACCATGTCCCCGGTCTGTACAGAGAGAGGGTGAGGGAGTATGCTTCGTCGCCAGAGATTAAGCCAGGTAGCCCAAGTGCTCCAGCAGGATATTAAAGCCAATTCCGATCAGCACCACGCCGCCAAGAATTTCTGCGCGCTTGCCCAGCAGCGGGCCGATAAACCGGCCAACCATCATCCCCAGCGTAGCCATGATCATGGTTGCCATACCTATCGCCATCGCGGTATGCAGGATATTAACCTGCAGGAATGCCAGACCTACGCCGATTGCCATCGCATCCAGACTGGTGGCAATGGCCGTAGCAACCAGCACCCAGAAGCCATGACGATTGACTTTCTCTTCTTCCGGCTTGTTTTTCACCCCTTCAACGATCATGCGCGCGCCAAGGATAAACAGCAGGCTAAAGGCCACCCAGTGGTCCCATTCCATGATGTATTGGCTGGCAAACAGACCGATGCCCCAGCCGATCAGCGGGGTAATGGCTTCAATGATGCCAAAGATCAGACCGGTACGGATAGCTTCGCGAAAACGCGGTTGATGCAGAGTGGCACCTTTGCCGATCGACGCGGCAAACGCGTCCATAGACATGCCAAAAGCCAGGATAAGAGTTGCGGAAAGGTTCATTGAAATAGTCTCGGCCGGGTGGCTCCATATACACGTAACCCACCCCCAACCATACGACGGAGTTACGTGCCTATGGTCTCGCCAACCTACCTGGCTGCCCGCACCACGTTTCGCTGACGAAACGAGTATGTTGATACGGGCGTTTCTGGTTATGACTCCCCAGAAACCGGCTACTCCCCAATGACGGCGCAACCATACCATAATATTTTTGCTGCGGACAACGTTTAATTTCACCGGGGCATTGGGTGAAATTGAGAATTATTTTCATTCACGGGTTTGTTGAGAGTAATAATGGTGATAGTTGCATCAATGGTGTGGAAATAATAAGCAGAAAAAACACCAGCCATGCTGATTAATTACCCGAAAAAAGCACTGTTAATTAATCAGGATGGGGTGGGGATTTTTTTAACTCATTTATTTTCAAGGAAAAAATGGTAAATTTTCTCCAGGTCATCCAGGTGTGTAACCCGGATTAATAACCGGCGCTGTTCTAAGTCGATAACCAGAATGCCGTCTTCGGATAAATTCATGGCTTTGATACGTCGATAGTCAATAAACGCATTTGCATAGAAGAAGCCCGTGGTTTTAAACAACATCTTGGGCCAGCGGATATAGGATATATATATCGCAATCAAGGCCAGGGAAATTAGCAGGTAGGTGGTTATCGGCGCTCCCTGCTCGACCAGATTGCGATAGATCAGAATAGCGATCAGACCGACGAAAATCAGGCAGTCCAGACGGTTACCCCGCTTGAGCTGCACCTTTAACAGCGTTTTTCCTTTCAGCAGGTTCATGCCGAACTCGTCATACAGCGCATACGCCAGCATCAGCACAATAAAAATCAGTATTACGCCATCGGTCAGCGACATCTCACCACTCCATAAATAAAAAAACCGGGGGTTGCCCCCCGGCTATCAATTGCTCTTACAGACCTAACAGACCAATCCAATAACCAAAGATACCGATAGCGAAGAAGCCGATGATGATCCACAGCGCGTTGACCTTCCTGCGCAGCAGCCACATACAACCGAAGGTCAGTAGCAGCGGTACCAAGCCAGGCATCAGTTGGTCGAGGATGGTTTGTACCGTGGTCACGTGGGTTTGCCCGGTCTGGTCGGTAATTTTTGACACCACCAGCGGGATATTGACGTGCGTCCACTTGTTAACCAGGGCCCCCATGACAAACAGGCCGAGGATGGACGCCCCTTCCGTCAGTTTTTGCAGGAAACCACCGCCCATATCGCTGACGATATCGACCCCTTTGCGATAGCCGTAGGCGACACCGTAGTAACGAACCAACAGGCGCACCAGGTTAAACATCACGAAGAACAATAGTGGGCCGAGCAGGCTGCCACTCATGGCAATACCCGCACCCAATGCGGCAAATACCGGGCGAACGGTACCCCAGAATATCGGGTCACCTACGCCGGCCAGTGGCCCCATCAGACCTACTTTGATGCCGTTGATGGCCGCATCGTCGATCGGTGCGCCGTTGGCACGCTGTTCTTCCATCGCCATGGTAACGCCAAGGATTGGCGCTGCGACGAACGGTTGCGTATTGAAGAACTCAAGATGGCGTTTGATTGCCTGCTTGCGTTCGTCGTTGTTGTCCGGGTACAGGCGACGGATCACCGGCACCATGGAGAAGCAAAAACCTAGCGCCTGCATACGTTCGAAGTTCCATGAACCCTGGAACAGGTTGGAGCGTACGAATACGCCTCGAATATCGGCAGGTGTCAGTTTCTTTTGAGTCGTTGTATCAACCATTTCTTTCACCTATTCCTAGTCCAATTCGTTATCGAGGTCGTTGGCACCGGCAGGGTTGGCCTGAACCACCTGAGACTTGTTGTATTTAGGGCTGAGCTGGATGTAGAGCACCGCCATCACCACGCCGATCACACCAAGTGCGACCAGGTTAAAGTTGGTGAAGGCTGCGGTAACAAAGCCCAGGTAGAAGAATGGCATCAGATAACCGGCACGCATCATGTTGATGACCATCGCGTAACCGACTACCACGATCATGCCACCGGCGATGTTCAGACCGCCTGTGACCACTTCCGGAATCGAGTTAAGCAGGGCGTGGACGCCCGCTGTGCCGACAGAGACCGCAACGATCACCGCAGGAATAGCGACACGCATTGCCTGTACCAACAGGGCCGCGATGTGGATCACGGTAATGCCGTTCAGGTTACCCCGTTCTGCCGCTTTGTCCGCCGCATGCTGGAAGGCCACGGTGATGGTACGCACGATAATGGTCAGTACCTGGCCTGCTGCTGCCAGTGGGATCGCCAGGGCAATACCGGCACCGATGTTTTGTCCACCGGCGATAACCAGAATGGTGGAAATAATCGACGCTAACGCCGCATCGGGTGCAACCGCAGCCCCGATGTTCATCCAACCCAGTGCGATCATCTCCAGCGTACCGCCGATGATGATACCGGTTTTGATGTCACCGAGAACGAAGCCAATCAGCGTACAGGCCACTAACGGGCGGTGGAATTGAAACTCATCCAGGACGGAACCCATCCCGGCGATACAGGCAACGATAAATATCAGTACAATCTGAAGAGTGGTGATCTCCATTGCACTTCTCCTATATGACCAAACAGCTCTGAGTAAAAAATTAACGACGTTGCCGTTAATTGAGTTTGTTAATCAGGTCCATCATTTTTAGCTGACTGTCGGAAGAGACCTTACGGACTTCAAGTTCAATCCCGCGTTCGTTTAACTTCTTAAACGCCTCGATGTCTTTCTCATCGACGGACACTGCGTTATTCACCTGAGTTTTACCCTGGCGGAACGCCATACCACCGATATTCACCGATGTGATATTCACCCCTTCCTCAACCAGACGCCAAACGTCGGTTGGGTTGGTGAACAGCAGCATCACGCGCTCACCCGCATATTTCGGGTTGTTCCAGACGCGGATCGCCTTCGCCACGTCAACAACGTGAGCGGTAACGCCTGGAGGAGCAACCTGAGTCAGCAAGGTTTTACGGACGTGGTCGGCGGCCACTTCATCGCTGACTACGATGATGCGGCTGACGTTGGTCTCTTTGGTCCAGCGGGTAGCAACCTGGCCGTGGATCAATCTATCGTCGATACGCGCCAGGCAGATTTTCATATGGTCATTGGGGCCGAGAGGCGCTTGGGGCGCAGCGGCTTTTGGGGCAGGGGCACTTTGTGGCGCGACGGGCTTAACACTCTCTTCCACCGGTTTCTTCAGCGCTTTCACGCCTTCACGGCCGGTTTCCAACGCCAGAGCGACCAGTTCGTCAAAGCTCGGGTTGTCATCACGGGCCATGAATGTTTCCACCAGCATGGGAATGTTAACCCCGGTGATAACCTCATAGTGTGGTTTGTCTACTGCGATGCGGCTGGCCGCGTTAAACGGGCTGCCGCCCCAGGTATCAACCAGAAACAGGACGCCATCGCTGGTATCGAGCTCACTGATTTTCCCATTGTATTTCTCAATTAACGTTTCAGCATTTTCACCGGGAACGAAATCTATGTAGGCGACGTTGGCTTGCTCACCCAATAGCATTTCTGCTGTTTTCAGCAGTTGTTCCGCTGCAGTCCCGTGTGTGCCGATGATAATAGCTATTGCCACTCGCTACCTCCTCGTTGAACTTAAGGCACGGATCGTGTCTTGACTCATCACCATCCTGGCAGTCACTTCCGCGGTTCAGATACGTTGGTGCAAATACATTATGGTAGAAAAAAAGAAACTCACACTTAACATTTATCACGCAGTTTCAAAAACCTGTGGCCGTTAATTCCCGTTAACGCCATTTATTTTAGTGCGTGAAAAAATAAATTTTGTGACATTGCTCTGCTATTAGTGGATCGATTAAGCTGAATAGTTAGTTTGCGGAATTAAACAGCAAAGCTGTTACAAAATGAGACGTAAACTGAACAAAGCCACTTTTCTGGCGAAAAATTTCCTGTTAGAGTGCATTCTTCTTTCATAACCAAGGAGTGAAGGGCCTCAGCCCTCCCTATGGACTGTCACCGAAGTTACTGTTTTACAAGGTTTCATCCGCCACCTGTTGGCGCAACAACGTTCGCTCGGCCTTATGGCTGCTTCCTGTTAGTGTCATCCTGTTTTCTCTCTGTCATCGCCAACGCCACGTCTGCGTTTGCCTCCCTACGTCTGAGCGCCACTCTGCCAACCTGTCTTTCTTCTGGAGTCTGATATGGAAATATTAATGGACCCCTCGATTTGGGCCGGGTTATTGACCCTGGTGGTCTTGGAAATCGTGCTGGGTATCGACAACCTGGTATTCATCGCCATTCTGGCCGACAAACTACCGCCCAAGCAGCGTGATAAAGCGCGCATTATCGGTCTTTCATTAGCCTTGGTGATGCGTCTTGGGTTGCTGTCGGTGATTTCATGGATGGTGACGCTGACCAAACCGCTGTTCAGCGTGGGGGAATTTGCTTTCTCTGGCCGCGATCTGATCCTGCTGTTTGGTGGGGTATTCCTGTTGTTCAAAGCCACGATGGAGTTGCATGAACGGCTGGAGGGCAGTACCCATCAGGAAGGTGCTAACCGAGGCTACGCCAAATTCTGGGCGGTGGTAGTGCAGATTGTCATCCTTGATGCGGTGTTCTCGCTCGACGCGGTGATCACGGCTGTGGGGATGGTCAACGACCTGCCGGTCATGATGGCAGCGGTAGTGATTGCGATGGCGGTGATGTTGCTGGCTTCGAAACCTTTGACCAACTTCGTGAACGCCCATCCGACCATCGTGGTGCTCTGTTTGAGCTTCCTGCTGATGATCGGCCTGAGCCTGATTGCCGAAGGCCTTGGCGTGCACATTCCGAAAGGCTATCTGTATGCGGCGATTGGCTTCTCGATCCTGATCGAGATGTTTAACCAGATTGCACGGCGCAACTTCATCAAGCACGAGTCCCGTCGCCCGATGCGCGAACGCACGGCTGAAGCGATTATGCGCCTGATGGGGCAACAGCGTACCCAGCAGCAGGTGGATGAAGACAGTCTGAGTAAGATGAAAGAAACCTTTGCGCAGGAGGAACGCTACATGATCAGCGGTGTGCTGACGTTGGCTTCCCGTACCTTGCGCAGCGTAATGACGCCTCGCACTGAGATTTCGTGGGTAGATTGCGAACGTTCCCGCGACGAGGTGCGCGAACAGTTGCTGGATACCCCGCATAGCCTGTTCCCGGTTTGCCGCTATGAGTTGGACGAGTTTATCGGCGTGGTGCGTGCCAAGGATTTGCTGGTCGCGTTGGATCAGGGCGTGGATATCGCCGAGTTTGCCGCACGTACTCCACCGATCGTAGTGCCGGAAACCATGGACGTGATCAAGCTGCTGGCGGTATTGCGCCGGGCCAAGGGCCGCCTGGTGATGGTGACCAATGAGTTTGGCGTGGTGCAGGGGCTGGTCACGCCGTTGGACGTGCTGGAAGCAATTGCCGGTGAGTTCCCGGACGAAGATGAAACGCCGGATATTATCGAGGATGGCGACCGCTGGCTGGTGAAAGGCGGTGCGGACCTCCACTCGTTGGAGCAGGCGTTGGACTGTGACGATCTGGTTAGCCCCACCGAGGATTACGCCTCGCTGGCGGGCTTCCTGCTCTCATATTCTGGCCAGATGCCAACGGTGGGAGACGTGGTCGAACTTCACGACCTGCGTTTTGAAATCCTTGAGATCTCGGATTATCGCATCGAGCTGGTCAGTATCACCAAGGTGAAACCGCTGCACGAGCAAGACGAGTAAGTGGTCTTCCCCTCACCCCAACCCTCTCCCACAGGGAGAGGGAGCTGATAGCCCCAGCTCTGTTGGGAGAGAGGAGATAATCTCAGCAACCTCGGCCATTCCTTCATCCAAAGTGAGTCAGCCAAAGCTCATGTTGAATACTGTACTTTCAGGCTAACTCGATCTGTTTCCTCTCTCTGTGGGAGAGGGAGCTGATAGCCCCAGCTCTGTTGGGAGAGAGGAGATAATCTCAGCAACCTCGGCCATTCCTTCATCCAAAGTGAGTCAGCCAAAGCTCATGCTGAATACTGTATTTTCAGGCTAACTCGATCTGTTCCCTCTCTCTGTGGGAGAGGGAGCTGATAGCACCAGCTCTGTTGGGAGAGAGGAGATAATCTCAGCAACCTCGGCCATTCCTTCATCCAAAGTGAGTCAGCCAAAGCTCATGTTGAATACTGTACTTTCAGGCTAACTCGATCTGTTTCCTCTCTCTGTGGGAGAGGGAGCTGATAGCCCCAGCTCTGTTGGGAGAGAGGAGATAATCTCAGCAACCTCGGCCATTCCTTCATCCAAAGTGAGTCAGCCAAAGCTCATGCTGAATACTGTATTTTCAGGCTAACTCGATCTGTTCCCTCTCCCTGTGGGAGAGGGTTGGGTGAGGGGGACTAATTCTCTCGCTTTTCTTTTTTTTGCGGCTGTTGATGCAGCACGCGTTGGCGGGTTTCATACTGTTGCAGCCACAGTGGAAACACGTTGATCGGCATCGGCTTGGCAAAATAATACCCCTGCAAGGCATTTACCCCCTGCGAACGTAGATATTCAGCCTGTTCCTCTGTCTCAACTCCTTCGGCCACCAGTTTTAATTTCAGGCGCTGTGCCAACGTAATAATGGTATCGGTCACGGTGGCATTGACCGCGTCGGTGCCAATGGCGGCGGTAAAGCCACGATCGATTTTCAACACGTCCGGGCTGAGTTTTTTCAAGTAACTGAGCGAGCTGTGGCCGGTACCGAAGTCGTCTATTGCCAGCATGATGCCCATCTCTTTGAGCGTTTTAATCTGCTCATACTGAATTTCTGACAGTGCGGTTCGCTCCGTCAGTTCCAGCATTAATGAAGGCATCGGATGGGCGGGCAGCCAGATCCTGCGGATGTCATCGATAATGCTGACGGTATTGAAATGCTCTGCTGCGACGTTGATGCTGATATAGAAAGAGGGGCGAGGGGGGAACAGGTTGAGGTTTTCTACCACCGTGGTCATCAGATAACGCGTTAGCGGAATGATCAGGGCGTGCTGTTCGGCCAGCGGGATAAACACGTCAGGCGAAATCCAGCCTTGCCGCTTGTTTTTCCAGCGCATCAGGGTTTCAACGCCGACACAGCGCCCATTATCGCTGTTGATAATCGGCTGGCAATAAACGCGAAATTCGCGATGCGCAATGGCGTGGCCAATATGGTAAGACAGGCTCATGCGGTTGGCGGTGATCAGATAGACCACGTAGGCCGCCAGCAGGCTCAACATCAACGCCAGAGGAATATGGCGCGGTAGTGCGGCCAACGCCAGAGTACGGGCATCGGGGCCAAACAGGGAGATGGAAAAAGGATACTTGGCGGACTTGGCGGTGTATTGCAGGCCTTCTGTTTTGCCATCGCTCAGGGTAATTTCCTGTTGACCATATTCCAGTCTATAGGCATCCACGTTCAGGGCTACCCGGTGAGCATAAGGCTCTTGCGGTTCCAGCAGGAAATTGGACAACAGATCGATATTGAAAACGTGCAACACTCCGCTGGTACTTTGATCGGGCAGCGGAGTCCATAGCACCAGCGTTGGCGTTCCTTTTGCTACCGTGATGGAAGGGCGTAGTGCCAGCTGCATGCCGCCTTTGGTCATGGTTGGGAAAAGGGTGGTAAACACATAGTGGCGTTGGCCAAACAGGCTGGAGCAATAAATCGTGCCGTCCTTGACCAGCAGCAACGAGCGCAGCGCCTGATTCTGTGCTGCACGAAAGCGTAACGTCGAAATCACTGAATCGCAGGGTTGTCCGACCAACGACATGGTGCTGAGCGCCTGTTGCTCTGCGGGCAGCAGCAACGCATTGAGTTTGCTGATCACCCGGCTGGCCAGGACGCGCTGGTTCTGCTCGGTATTACGGACTTCCTGATAGTAGCGGGTATACAGCGAAATCAACAAAATAGCCAACCCAACCGCGCCGGCGAGAAGCCAACGGTAATAGCGGTATTTCGATGCGGCAAGTTGGGTCATCAACATCCGGTAAGTCCTTGTTCAGTCAAGCTGCCTGACGCCACTTCCAGGCGTAATTTCAGTAATACTATGCTTGGCTAATTCTAGCCTGTTCGCATGGAAAATTGATGGTAACTCAACAAATTATTTCGGTTCGTGCGATCAAAGGGGAAATTTGGGGGTTAACCGGCGGATGGATGATGTGGTCAGATTAGAATTATTGCTGAGTTTTTACGGGGCAACGAAGTTTTTCCCTAGCTAATCTATTGATTATCTAAGTGGGTGCAGCATGCTGCACCCCTACGTGTTGCGTGGCCAGTTCAGGTTTTTTCAGCCGTTCCCCCTCGCCGGTGATGACGAGGGGGGACAGACCTAATTAGTCACATTGAACCTTGATCGCCAGACCGCCACGGGAGGTCTCGCGATACTTGGCGTTCATGTCTTTACCGGTTTCGTACATGGTTTCGATCACCTTATCCAGCGACACACGTGGCTCGCTGGTGCGGCGCAATGCCATACGCGCCGAGTTGATCGCCTTCACCGAGGCAATGGCGTTGCGCTCGATGCAAGGGACCTGAACCTGGCCAGCAACGGGATCGCAGGTCAAGCCCAGGTTATGCTCCATGCCGATTTCGGCGGCGATGCAAACCTGCTCAGGGCTGCCGCCAAGCAACTCGGCCAGGCCCGCAGCGGCCATCGAACAGGCCACACCAACTTCGCCCTGGCAGCCCACTTCGGCACCGGAAATCGAGGCGTTCATTTTATACAGCGTGCCAATCGCACCGGACGCCATAAAGTAGCGGACATAGGTTTCCGGGCTGACGGACTCGATGAAATGATCGTAGTAAGCCAGCACGGCAGGGACGATCCCGCATGCTCCGTTGGTTGGGGCAGTCACCACGCGGCCACCGGCGGCGTTCTCTTCGTTCACCGCCAGCGCAAACATGTTGACCCAGTCGATCACGTTCATTGGGTCACTGGACAGTTTGTCTGAGGAAACCAGCAAGCGGCGCAGGGCGGAGGCTCGGCGCGGAACCCGCAGCGGGCCAGGCAGTACGCCTTCGGTATTCAGACCGCGATCGATACAGGCGCGCATGGTTTGCCAAACGTTGCCGAAATAGGCCTCGATCTCCTGCTTGCTATGCAATGCCAGTTCGTTTTGCATGACCATCCCTGAGAGGGACAGGCCAGTGGCATGGCAGTGAGCCAACATTTCGCTTGCCGAGTGGAACGGATAGGGAACCGAGATTTCGTTACTTTCGGCTTTGCCAAAATGTTCTTCGTCAACGATAAACCCGCCACCGATGGAGTAATAGGTTTTACTGTAAATCTGCTTGTCGCCAGCGAAGGCATGGATCTGCATGGCGTTTTCGTGCAGCGGCATATTGT
This sequence comes from Serratia sp. 14-2641, assembly GCF_001692375.1. Classification (NCBI taxonomy): domain Bacteria; kingdom Pseudomonadati; phylum Pseudomonadota; class Gammaproteobacteria; order Enterobacterales; family Yersiniaceae; genus Serratia; species Serratia sp. 14-2641. The sequence continues at coordinate 10,055 of NZ_LXKR01000055.1, forward strand.
CGCTACGGAATACCATGCCGCCGTCGCGGGGGAAATCGACTTCGTGCAGGCCGCTGGCCAGCATCAGGCGTTGACGTTGTTCAACATCGCGAATAAAGCCCGGGATGCCATCGATATCGACGGTATCAGGCATATTGCCCGCCAGGCCGAGAATGATGGCGATATCGGTATGGTGACCTTTACCGGTCAATGAGAGTGAGCCGTAAACATCGACGGCAACACGCGTGACGGAAGGCATCAAGCCTTCGTTTACCAGATCGTCGACAAACTGTTTGCCGGCTTTCATCGGTCCAACCGTATGAGAGCTGGACGGGCCGATGCCGATCTTAAACATGTCGAAAACGCTAATCACGCTAAAACTCCTTAAAGAGGCATATTGTTATGGCTGCTGCGGTTAAAAACCGTGCAGGGAACGGCGATAGTGTAAAAGGGCCGTACGGGTTTTGCGGCCCTTTTCGCATGAAATAAAGTAATCCTTGGTATTGCTGTTAACGCCTTAAAACGCGACCGGGGTAATCCTTATAATATTAGTGGTTTATTCCGGTTGTGGCTATTTTACAGGTATTTCGTAAGGTTGAAGAGAGAGTTTACAGTTTTTTTAAAACATCGATAGCGGTAACGGTAGTTGATAAAACAGACTGCTGGAGTGATAGCGATCGCTTTATACTCAAAACGACAGGTAATCCCGGCTTTAACGTGACGTCTGTCGCAAAAAATGCCAATTCAAATGCTGACTTGCTGCGCCAGGCGGCGAATAATCGCGGCCGTCAGGCCCCAAACGAACTGGCTCTGATACCAGGAAAGATAGACTCGATGTGCGTGACCACCACGATGGATGTCCAGCGGATAATAGCGTGAGAGCCGCAGTGCTTCGTGCAGCGGGATTTCGAACACCTCGGCGACCTCATCTTCGTTGGCATGAAACGCCACATCTGCCGGGATCAGGCCCACCACCGGCGTCACCTGAAAACCGGTGCTGCTGTCGAGCGGGGCCAACTGACCGAGGATATGCACCCGCTGCGGTGGGATCGCTACTTCTTCCTGCGCTTCACGCAGTGCGGTAATGATGGGAGAACCGTCTTCAGCATCGGTTTTACCGCCGGGGAAGGCCACTTGACCCGCATGTTTACGCAATGAATCGGCGCGGCGAGTGAGCAGCAGGGTCGGTTCTGGCCGACAAACGATCGGGATCAGCACGGCGGCTGGGCGCGAATTGTGAGAGATCTGCATCGCCTGCGGCTGTTGCAGCTGAAAGCGGCTGATAAAATCGGCCAATGAGGCCGGATAGTCCTGATGGCTCACGAAACGGTAAACTCCCCCAGCTGTGGCAAGATACGGCCTACTTTATCAAAGGTTTCCTGATACTCCGCCTGTTCCTGACTATCGGCAACGATACCACCACCGGCAGAACAGTTGATGCGCCCGTTTTCGGCAATCAGGGTGCGGATGGTGATATTGGTGTCCATGGTACCGCAAACGCTGAGATAGCCAATGCTACCGCAATAGGCATTACGGCGCTGCGGCTCCAGTTCCTCGATGATTTCCATTGCCCGCACTTTGGGCGCGCCGGTAATCGAACCGCCGGGAAAACAGGCGCGCAACAGCTCGCTAGCCGAGCGGTTAGCGGGCAGGGTGGCAGTAATGGTACTGACCAGATGATGTACCGCCGGGAACGGCTCAACCACGAACAGTTCCGGCACCTTGACGCTGCCAGGCTCTGCCACACGGCCAATGTCATTACGCAGCAGATCGACAATCATCAGATTTTCGGCCCGGTCCTTGGGTGAATTGGCCAACTTTTGCGCCTGTTCTGCATCCAGCGCGGCATCAACAAGGCGGGGTAGCGTACCTTTGATGGGCCTGGTCTGGATCTGCCGATCGGCCAACCACAGGAAACGTTCTGGTGAAACACTCAACACCGCGTTGGCGGGCAGGCGCAGGAACGCAGAGAACGGCGCACGGTTGCTGGCGCTTAACTGCTGGAATGCCTGCCATTCGTCCCCTTGATAAGGGGCGGAAAAACGCTGAGCCAAATTGATCTGATAGCAATCGCCACTGCGCAGATAGCTCTGGATACGCCGGAATTTCTCGCCATATTGCTGGCGCGTCATGTTGGCCTGCCAGTTGCCGGTCAGGGCGAAGGGGGGCTGTGGCACAACCCGCTGTTGGTTAAGCCATTGCCAGCGCTGTTCTACATCCCCATAGCTGAGCAGGGTCAGTTTTTGCTGATGATGATCGGCGATCAGTGCCCAGTCATAAATGCCCACCGCCATATCCGGCAGCTTGATATCGGCCTGTGCCAACTGCGGCAACGCTTCGATACGTCGTCCCAAATCATAGCCAAAAAGCCCTAGCGCTCCCCCTTGAAAGGGAAGTTCGCCGTTCAGTGGCGGATGCAGGTTGAGAGCGTCTAGCTGTTGCTGTAACAGCACAAAGGGATCTTCAGGCGAGTTACTGTGAGTCTCTCCCTGCTGGATCTCGGTGCTGGCACCGCAAGTAGTCAGCGTGGTGCGCGGTTCTGCCACCAGAATGTCAAACCGGTTATGCGGGTGCTCGGCAAAGCCTGAATGCAGCAGCATAGCCCAAGGCCGTTGTGCCAATGGAGCGAACAGCGTTAATACGGCTTCGCGCGTATAGGGTAACGATTTGAGGTTTGGGGCAGTGACATTCATAGGGTTCAATCAACCTGATTCACGTAAACAGCGGTGTTGGCAGCCATTCTGCCACATTACGCCATAGGGTGCTGCTTACAGATTAGCCGGATGAAAAGTAAACCAAGCGTAAATGGAGCATTTTTTGCCACGTCTGCCATAATATAAAATGTAAAATGCCATTATATATTCGCTGAAAGAAATTTCCTCGGTGAATATTTTAATAAGTAAAATAATAATAAAGGTATCTTCTTTTACCCGATAATTATTCTAATTACCCCGCAGGTGAGGGCAGCAATGTCATTAAAATTAAGCGTTATTGTTCCTTTGCATAATGTTGGGGAGCTATTTATTCCTTTCTTGAATTCATTGCTGGCGCAACATGAGCAGCAGTTGGAGGTGATCATCGTTAACGATGGCTCCACCGACGGCTCAGGAGCGATCGCGCACCGCTACGCCGCTCAGCATCCACATATCAAGGTCATCGATCAGCCCAATTCAGGGGTCTCCAATGCTCGCAATGCCGGGCTCGCCGTGGCCCGTGGCAAATATGTCGCCTTCCCCGATGCCGATGATTTATTGGATCCGAAAATGTATTCAACGCTGCTTACATTAGCCGAAGAACATCAATTAGACGTGATGCAATGTAACGGCGAACGCTATTTTGCAAGCAATGGTGATTTGCAACCCATTATTCCTGCTACGCGCCTGAAAGATACGGCGGTTATTTCTGGTGCACAGTGGTTGGAAAATGCGTTGAAATCAAGACGCTTTATTCATGTGGTGTGGTTAGCCGTGTATCGCCTGGATTTTATCAAGCAGCACCAACTCTATTTCGAACCTGGTTTACACCACCAGGATATCCCATGGACCACCGAGGTGATGTTCAATGCTCAACGAGTTAAATACCTGAGCAAACCGCTATATCGCCAACGGGTACACGACCGCTCGATCAGCAACCGTCGCCGTACCGGGAAGGCGAACGTCGAGTATCAACGCCACTATATGAAAATCGTCGAGATGCTGGTGGCACTGAATCAGCGTTACAGCAGCAAGATCTCGATTTGTGCGGCCTTCCATTGGCAGATCGCGCGTGAGGCACTGGGGATTTGCCATAGTATTCGCCGTGAGCCCGAACTGCAGGCGCAACAACAGATCGCTGAAGATTTCTACCGGCGCGGCATTCAGCGGATGATGATCGACAATATGCGGGGGATCAAGCAGATATGGCATGTGATGTTGTGGCTGCATCGCTTAAAACAGTGGCGCATTGATAACGTGACTCCCTTGCGGGCCAGCGAATAACAGGTGTAGGGATCTGCGCCGTTAGCGCGTATAATTCACGCCTATTTTACCGGGGAGAAATACATGCTTGCAGGTATGCCGTCACTGAGTCACCAAGAACAGCAGGAAGCTGCTGAACGTATCCATTTGCTGATGGGGCAGGGCATGAGCAGCGGAGAGGCCATCGCGACGGTGGCACAGGAAATCCGTGAAAAACATCAGGGCGATCAGGTTAGCGTGATGTTCGACGATGAAGAAGAACAAGAACATCAGCAGGAAGAACCGATCGAATATCTGGACGAAGATAGCGAAGACGACGAAAACTACTGACGTTAGCGGGGGTCGGTATCCCGAACCCCCAACCGCTTTACCCTTGCACCGTCACCGCCGCAGCGGCCTGCTTAGCCAGCTCTACCGCTTGCTCTACTTCTGGTGCAACGGCCAGTGCAACGCCCATCCGGCGTTTGCCCTCAATGTTCGGTTTACCGAATAGCCGCACCTGATTATATCCACTTAGTGCCGTCTCCAACCCACTGAAACGCACATTGTCGCTGCTTAGTTCTGGCAGGATCACCGCAGAAGCGGCCGGCCCGAACTGGCGTATCGCGTTAATCGGCAACCCAAGGAAAGCGCGTACGTGCAGCGCAAACTCGGACAGATCCTGCGAAATCAGCGTGACCATGCCAGTGTCGTGCGGGCGTGGGGAGACCTCGCTGAAAATCACCTCATCACCGCAGACGAACAGCTCAACGCCGAACAGGCCAAATCCACCCAGTGCGTTAACCACCTTTGCGGCGATCGCCTGAGCACGGCTTAATGCCAGCTCTGACATCCGCTGCGGTTGCCAGGACTCGCGATAATCCCCATCTTCCTGACGGTGGCCGATCGGCTCACAGAAATGTACGCCATCGACGGCGTTGATGGTCAGCAGGGTGATCTCGAAATCAAACTTGACCAGTCCTTCAACAATGACCCGGCCTCCGCCAGCGCGGCCACCAAGCTGTGCGTAATCCCAGGCGGCACCCAGTTGCTGCTCTTCACGGATCAGGCTTTGCCCTTTGCCGGATGAGCTCATCACTGGCTTGACGATGCACGGGTAACCGATTTCGGCCACCGCTTGGCGGAAGTTTTGCTCGTTATCGGCAAAGCGGTAGCTGGAGGTGGGCAGTTCCAGCGTTTCAGCGGCCAGACGGCGAATACCTTCACGGTTCATGGTCAGACGTGTGGCTTCGGCACAGGGGACGACGTGATGGCCCTGTTGCTCCAACTCAACCAGCATGCTGGTGGCGATAGCCTCTATTTCCGGCACGATAAAATCGGGGCGTTCCTGTTCGATCAACGCTTTGAGCGCCGAACCATCCAGCATATTGATGACGTGGCTACGGTGTGCCACATGCATGGCTGGGGCATCGGCGTAACGGTCGACGGCAATCACTTCCAAGCCTAAACGCTGGCATTCGATGGCCACTTCTTTGCCCAGCTCGCCTGAGCCGAGTAGCATAACGCGGGTGGCGGCAGGACGCAGGGCGGTTCCAATAGTTAACATAGTCTGATACCTGGATCTGAATGAATTCACGAGTCTGACACTGAGCGCGCAGTATATACGAAAACGATTGCGTACGACCAGCGGTGCATATTAACCGCTTTTTTTAACGCTGAAATCCGGAAACCCCACCAACTCTGTTATCATCTGCGCCTGATCCGGTGCCAGCCAAGCGCAGCGCCGCCTTTCCACTTGCTATATAAGAGTTATTGCCGTGAGCACAGTTTCTTTTTCTTCCCTGCCGCTGCCAGCTGAACAGTTGGCCAACCTCAACGAACTGGGGTATGCCGAAATGACGCCGGTACAGGCCGCAGCACTGCCTGCCATCCTGAACGGGCAGGACGTACGTGCCAAAGCGAAAACCGGTAGCGGTAAGACGGCGGCATTTGGTATCGGCCTGCTGGATAAAATCAACGTTGCCAAAGTGGCAACCCAGGCGCTTATTCTGTGCCCGACGCGTGAGCTGGCCGACCAGGTGAGCAAAGAGCTGCGTCGCCTGGCCCGCTTTACCCAGAACATCAAGATACTGACCCTGTGTGGTGGCCAGCCGGTGGGGCCACAACTCGACTCCCTGGTGCATGCGCCGCACATTGTGGTGGGTACACCGGGCCGTGTGCAGGAGCATCTGCGCAAGAAAACCCTGGTGCTGGACGAGATGACCGTGCTGGTGCTGGATGAGGCCGACCGCATGTTGGATATGGGCTTTGCCGATGATATCGATGATGTGATCAGCTACACGCCGCCACAGCGCCAGACCCTGCTGTTTTCTGCCACCTATCCGGCGGGCATTGAGCGTATTAGCGCCCGTGTGCAACGCCAGCCACTGAATGTGGAGGTCGAAGATGGCGATGAGCAAGCCTCTATCGAACAACGTTTCTATGAAACCACTCGCGATCAACGTCCTGCGGTGCTGGTGAGCGCCATCCGCCATTATCAGCCAGCGTCCTGCGTGGTGTTCTGCAACACCAAGCGTGATTGCCAGAGCGTGTATGAAGCGCTGGAAGCCCGTGGTATCAGTTGCATGGCGCTGCATGGCGATCTTGAACAACGCGATCGTGACCAGGTGCTGGTTCGCTTTGCCAACCGCAGCTGCCGTGTACTGGTAGCGACCGACGTGGCCGCGCGTGGTCTGGATATCAAAGAATTGGAGTTGGTGGTCAACTACGAACTGTCGTTTGACCCTGAGGTTCACGTCCACCGCATTGGCCGTACTGGTCGCGCCGGCCTGAGTGGGTTGGCGATCAGCCTGTGTACGCCGCAGGAAATGGTGCGTGTTCATGCTCTCGAAGAGTATCTGTCCATGCGCGCAAAATGGTCACCCGTGTCTGAGCTGAGCGGGGCGCCTAACACGCCGCTGGAAGCGGAAATGGTCACCCTGTGCATTGACGGCGGCCGCAAGGCTAAAATTCGCCCTGGCGATATTCTGGGGGCGTTGACCGGTGACGCCGGGCTAACGGCGGCAGAAGTCGGCAAGATCGACATGTTCCCGGTGCATGCCTATGTGGCTATCCGTAAGGCCAGCGCCCGTAAGGCACTGCAACAGCTTCAGCAAGGTAAGATCAAAGGCAAGAGCTGCAAAGTGCGGCTGTTGAAATAATAAACGGCAGGGCGCTTGCAGCCCTGCCCGAAATCACTCTATACTGTATAAAAATACAGCATCATAACCTTTGAGGAAGATGCTCATGGCTGTTGAAGTGAAATATGTAGTAGTGAGAAACGGTGAGGAAAAAATGACTTTCGCAAATAAGAAAGAAGCCGATGCCTACGACAAAATGTTGGATCTGGCCGATAGTCTCGGTGAATGGTTGCAGCAAGCGCCAGTCACGCTGGAAGAAGAACAGCGTGAAGGGTTGAGCTTCTTCCTGGCGGAACACAAAGATGTGCTGGCGCAGATCCTGCGTGGTGGTGCCCCGCAAGAAGCCGCCAAAAAGCCCGCTAAAACCAAAGGTGAGAAACCTGCCGCCGCCCCGGAAGAAGGCGCTGCGTCAGAAGAGCAGCAGGCCGCCTAAGCAGTGTTACAGCAACATGACCATAACCAAGGATCCAGCATGTCCCGTGAGATAACCTTCTTCAGCCGTTTTGAGCAAGATATTCTGGCCGGGCGCAAAACCATCACCATTCGGGATGCCAGCGAAGCTCACTTCCAGCCGAATGAGGTGCTGCGTGTCAGCCGCAACGAAGACGGCGTATTTTTCTGTTATATCGAGGTAAAGTCGGTAACGCCGGTGCGCCTGGATGAGCTAACGCATGAACATGCGCAGCAGGAGAATATGACGCTCAGCGAACTCAAGCAGGTGATCCAGGATATCTACCCAGGGCTGGATGAGCTGTTTGTCATCGCGTTTACCAAACGTTAGCCTCGGTTCGCCACTTAATCCTCCGCATCGCCCCAGCCACTTTTGTGGGAACTGGCGCGATGTTGTGGAGGAAATCCTCCATCTTGTCTGTTCTGACACCTCCATTGAAAAAATAGCTACGTGGCTTGTTAAGCTGGTGAAATTCGTGTCACTCTTGCCTTAATCAAAGTAAGCGGATGATTTAGCAATGATGACACCTCCCAAGGCAGAAAAACGGCCTTACCCAATTACCATCCATGGTGACACGCGTGTGGATGACTACTACTGGCTGCGCGATGACGAACGTACCGATCCCCAGGTATTAGACTATTTGCGGGCTGAAAATGCCTACACCGACGCGCAGCTAAAGCCACAACAGGCCCTGCGTGAAACTCTGTATCAGGAGATGGTTGCGCGTATTCCACAGCAGGAACATTCCGTGCCTTACGTCAGGCGTGGTTTCCGCTATCAGACCCGGTATGAGCCGGGTAATGAATATGCGCTGTATGTGCGGCAACCCGCAGCGGCTACCGAGCTTTGGGACACCTTGCTCGATGGCAATCAGCGTGCGGAAGGGCACGAGTTCTATACGCTGGGCGGGTTGGACGTCAGCCCGGACAACCAGCGCTTGGCCGTGGCGGAGGACTTCCTGTCACGCCGCCAATACGATATCCGTTTCAAGAACCTAGGCGACGATAGCTGGGCCGACGAGGTGCTGGAAAACACTTCTGGCAACTTCGAGTGGGCGAATGATTCCGCCACCGTCTACTACGTGCGTAAACATGCCAAGACATTGCTGCCGTATCAGGTCTATCGCCACGTGGTGGGCAGCGATCCGCAGCAGGACGTGCTGATCTACGAGGAACAGGATGACACTTTCTACGTCAGCCTGGAAAAAACCACCTCCGAGCGCTTTATCCTGATCCACCTCAGCAGTACCACCACCTCAGAGATCCTGTTGCTGGATGCGAACAGTGCAGACAGTAAACCGCAGATGTTTGCGCCGCGACGCAAAGATCACGAATATGCCATCGATCACTACCGTGAGCATTTCTACATTCGTTCTAACAGAAACGGCAAGAACTTTGGCCTGTACCAGAGCGAGCAGGCTGACGAAAGCCAATGGCAGGAACTGATTGCCCCGCGCACCGATGTCATGCTCGAAGGGTTCAGCCTGTTCCGTGACTGGCTGGTGGTGGAGGAACGCATCGCCGGGCTGACCCAACTGCGCCAAATCCACTGGCAGAACGGTGAAGACAAGAGCATTGCTTTTGACGATCCGACCTATGTCACCTGGCTGGCCTACAACCCAGACCCGGAAACCGAGTTGCTGCGTTACGGCTATTCTTCCATGACCACCCCAACTACGCTGTATGAGTTGAATCTGGACAGTGGCGAGCGGGAGTTGCTCAAGCAGCAGGAAGTGAAAAACTTCACGGCGGAAGATTATCGTAGCGAGCGCGTGTGGGTGAAAGCCCGTGACGGCGTCGAGGTGCCGGTATCTTTGGTTTACCGTGCTGACCGCTTTGCACATGGGGCGAACCCGCTGATGGTGTATGCCTACGGCTCCTATGGCAGCAGCATGGATCCGGCATTCAGTGCCAGCCGCCTAAGCTTACTGGATCGCGGCTTTGTCTTCGCGCTGGCGCATATTCGCGGCGGTGCCGAGCTGGGGCAGCTCTGGTATGAAGACGGTAAGCTGTTCAACAAACAAAACACCTTTAACGACTTTATCGACGTCACTAAGGCATTGGTAGAGCAGGGCTATGGCGATGCTGACCGAGTGTTTGCCATGGGCGGCAGTGCCGGTGGTTTGCTGATGGGCGCGGTAGTCAACCAGGCTCCTGAGCTGTTCAATGGCGTAGTGGCTCAGGTGCCGTTTGTGGACGTGGTAACCACCATGCTGGATGAGTCCATCCCGCTAACTACCGGTGAATATGACGAGTGGGGCAACCCAAACGACAAGGCGTATTACGATTACATCTTGCAGTACAGCCCTTACGACCAGGTGAAAGCGCAGGATTATCCGCATATGCTGGTCACCACCGGGCTGCATGATTCGCAGGTGCAATACTGGGAGCCTGCCAAGTGGGTGGCGAAACTGCGTGAGTTGAAAACCGACGATCGCCAACTGCTGCTATATACCGATATGGATGCTGGCCACGGCGGCAAATCTGGGCGCTTTAAGGCTTACGAGGATATTGCACTGGAATATGCGTTTATTCTGGCGCTGGCGGAATAAATCATCGCGGGCAGGAGACTGCCCGCTTGATTAACCCAACAGGTAGTATTTCAACGTGTGTTTCATATCCGGGCTGAGATCGTCGATTGATTTCAGCATCCAACGCAGATAGCCAGGATCTTCCAGCGCCACCTGCTCAATAGATTGCCCACGATATTTGCCGAACTTGAATTTTTTCAATAATACCGGCTGCTCGGTGATTTCCAGCATCTGTTCTGGCGTCCAACCGGAGTCCTGCACAATGCGTTGTAGCAGTGCGGCGGTGACATAGCAGTCGTACAGTGCGCGGTGTGGATAGAGCGCGGTGTCCTGTGGCAGTTGCACATCCAGATTCAGCGCATAGCGCAGGTATTGATTACCATATTTAATGTCTGGGTACAGCGTACGTGCCAGCTTGAGGGTACAAATCCAGGCACCGTTCATTTCTGGCAGCATGGCCCGATCAAAGGCAGCGTTATGCGCAACATAATATTGGCTGCCCTGGTAACGCCCAATAGCGACGGCGATACGCGGCTTGCCCTCAACCATCTGCTCGGTGATGTGGTGAATGGCCATGGCGTCCAGGCCGATAGGCCGATCTGGGCTGATCAGGTCGCTCATCGGATTAGTGATTTGCCCGTCGATCACGTCAACGGAAGCGACTTCCACTACGCCGCCGTCTAGCCCACAGGTTTCAGTATCGATTACACGTAACATCATGATGTTCCCGGCTAAAGTCTATTCCCTAGCTTAACGATATGGGGTTGCGATGCCAACCTGTCTTTTCGCAGGCAACAAAAAACCCGCCTCGGCGGGTTTAACTACGGTCAGAAACTGATTTACTCACCAGATGTAGACGACTGTCCTTTTTTGGAACGTTTCTCCGCTTTTTTCTCGGCTGGGGTTTTCAACGGCTTCTTCTTCGCATTTTTCTTGCTGTCCATTCCCTTACTCATGATGGCCTCTTGGTTAACCTATGGTTGGGTGGCTTGCCGAACCATTAACCCCCTAGCGGCCACCATATGCAAGCAGCAAAGGGTATGGAAACGTCAACGCCTTGTTTATCCAATGATTATTTATTATTAACCTTTATGTGTTAAAAATGTTATAATGTAACAAACCTATGTACACGGAGTGTGCCATGACAGTCATGACATTATTAAGCGAGCAACAACTGCTGGCGATGCCAGAATCTGATTACATGAATACGGAGCAGCGGGCGTTTTTCCGCCAACGCCTATTGGACGAGCAACAAAAACTCTGGCAGCACATCGACGTGTTGAAACGTGATATCGACAGCGGCGATATTAGCGGTGACGAAGCGGATAAAGCCGCGCGCGAAGAAGATCTGCGCCTGCTGTTCCGCCAATTGGATCGGGAAACCCGCCTGCTGCCCAAGATGGCCGCCGCCCTGCAGCGCCTGGAAACCGGTGATTTCGGTTATTGTCTTGAAACGGGTGAGCCTATCGGCCTGCCACGCCTGTTATTACGCCCCACGGCAGAGCTGAGTATTGAAGCCAAAACCGCACAAGAAATGCGCGAACCTCATATGCGTAAAAGCAAGTCGACTTCATTTTGAGCAAACGCACACTAACATGTTGGTATAGGTGGAGGTTTTAGCGTTTTACCGTTGACCTGATGAGCGGCTTCGGCTTTGATGAGGGTATCACTCACAGAGAGACGTACGCGCCATGGAACAATTACGGGGTTTGTACCCGCCATTATCCGCCTATGACAGCGGTTGGCTGGATACTGGAGATGGGCACCGGATCTACTGGGAGCTGAGCGGCAATCCAAACGGTAAGCCTGCGGTATTTATCCACGGCGGGCCTGGCGGTGGTAGCGCACCTTATCATCGCCAGCTGTTCGACCCGCAGCGCTATAAGGTTTTGCTGTTCGATCAACGTGGCTGTGGCCGTTCCAAACCGCATGCCAGTCTGGACAATAACACTACCTGGCACCTGGTTGATGATCTCGAAAGACTGCGTGTCATGGCCGGAGTGGACCAGTGGCTGGTCTTTGGTGGCTCCTGGGGTTCCACGCTGGCGCTAGCCTATGCACAGACGCATCCGCAACGCGTCAGCGAGATGGTGCTGCGGGGGATCTTCACGCTGCGTAAGCAGGAACTGAGTTGGTATTACCAAGATGGTGCTTCCCGCTTCTTCCCGGATAAATGGGAGCGGGTGCTGTCTATCCTTTCGGAGGAAGAACGCAAGGACGTGATTGCTGCCTACCGTCAACGCCTGACGTCACCGGATCTGCAAGTGCAGCTTGAGGCTGCCAAATTGTGGAGCGTGTGGGAAGGGGAAACGGTAACGCTGTTGCCAAGCGGTGCCTCTGCCTCTTTTGGCGAAGATGATTTCGCGCTGGCCTTTGCCCGTATTGAGAACCACTACTTTAGCCATCAGGGCTTTCTCGACAGCGATGACCAACTGCTGAGCAACGTTCCGTTGATCCGTCATATTCCGGCGGTGATCGTTCATGGCCGTTACGATATGGCCTGTCAGGTACAAAACGCCTGGGATCTGGCCAAAGCCTGGCCAGAGGCTGAACTTCATATTGTCGAAGGGGCAGGGCACTCCACGGATGAACCGGGTATTTTGCACCAGCTGATGCTGGCAACCGACCGTTTTGCCGCCCCTCACGCCAACCCTCTCCCATAGGGAAAGGGAGCTGTTAGCCCCTGCTCATTTGGAGGTAAATCGTTAACTTTAGCAAAATCGATCACCTCCTCATCCAAGGTGAGTCCCGATAAATTTCAAACACACTCGATCGGTTCCCTCTCCCTGTGGGAGAGGGTTAGGGTGAAGGGCCATTACTTCATTTTAGGTTCGTAAGGCAGGCGAGAGAATTTGTGTGATTCGACGCGATAGTGCATCACACGCTCGCGGAAGTAGTCCTGCAGATGCTTTGGCTGCTCACGTTCCACCATCTCAGGGATCACCGGCATATTGTAGCGTTCCTTGAATGCCACTCCAGACGCGGCCAGATCAACGTTCACCTTGTCCATCTCGTCTTTGGAAAGCTCTGCCAGATTGTAACCCATGGGATCCTCCTTCTAGTGTGTAACGGCAACTCAGCGCAGAAGGTAATCTACCGTGCCGCGCTTGGCAAGCTTCTCAAGCCAACATATCCCTATCATCTTCAGACTCTGGACGTAGAGTCATTACAAAAAACAGGGTGATATAATGTTTAAGCCTAATGTCGTTGGTTTATTTTGTTAAATAAGAATGATTCGTCTTACTGTAAATATAAAGATGAAAATGATTATCATAATAATTTAATGTTAAAATAAGTTATTTATAATACTTTGAATTTATAGGTAAATTTCACCTTAAATTAATGAATGTAAATCAAGTGTTTTTATTTTGTGTTAATCAAGGCATAATGTGGTCAATTAAGTTTATGACCTGAGAAAATAATAGGGATCCTCATGCTAACGCAAGCAATGACCACGAAACTGAATGAGCAACTGAATCTGGAATTCTATTCCGCCAATTTGTATTTGCAAATGAGCGCCTGGTGCAGCGATAAAGGCTTCGAAGGGGCTGCCGCATTCCTTAAAGAACATTCACGCGAAGAGATGCAGCACATGCAGCGTTTGTTCGACTACCTCAGTGATACCGGAGCGTTGCCACTGATCGGCAGCATTTCTGCACCGCCGGTAGAGTTTGAATCACTGGCGGACGTTTTCCAGCAGACTTACGAGCATGAGCAACTGATCACTCGTCAAATCAATGAATTGGCGCACGTGGCTATGACCACACAAGACTACTCAACCTTCAACTTCCTGCAATGGTACGTTGCCGAGCAGCACGAAGAAGAGAAGCTGTTCAAATCCGTACTGGACAAGCTGGCGCTGGTAGGCAACAGCGGCAAGGCACTGTTCTTCATTGATAAAGATCTGAAGAGAATGGGTGCCGAGGCAGTAAGCGGTAACGGCCAGGCCTGATAACCCGCTTTTGTCATCAATCTGAAAACCGCGTACTTTTCACCGTACGCGGTTTTTTTTGCCCTGTATTTATCGTGCAGCTATAGCGATACGTGCTGCCAGATCGCAAAATATCAGTGATGTGCTCGACTTGCCGATTCACCGTCGTTATGATTTAACGCGATACGCTACCGGGAGGTAGAGAGTTATAACAGTGAGTTACCCACTCCTTCTGCTGTTTACCCGTGGCGCAATCACAGTGGTGGGTTGAGGCTGCGGAAACATCGCTCCGCGTAACCGGTCTTGGCCCTTATCACCTACATAATTGATAAAGGACTCCTCCGTGATCGCTAAAATTCGTTCATCCTATCGCCTGCTTTCCACCATTTTTGTACTGTTTGTCGGCTTGTCTTCTCAGCAGGCGTTGGCGCATGCCCACCTGAAAGTACAGACTCCGGCGGCAGACGCCACCGTAAGCTCTGCGCCAAAAGTGTTGACGCTGAATTTCTCCGAAGGCATCGAGCCTAACTTCAGCGGTGTCAAAGTGACCGGCCCAGATAACGCCGTGGTTAAAACTGGCAAGCTGGATCTGGATCCAAGCAACAATACCCAGATTAACGTACCGATTGAAGGTGATCTGGCTGCGGGGAAATACCAGGTCAGCTGGCACGTGGTTTCCGTTGACGGTCATAAAACCAAAGGTCAGTACAGCTTTACCGTTAACTAAGCTATGACTCTGGCGACCCTGTTTGTGCTGTGTCGCTTTGTGCACTTTACGGCGGTGATGCTGATGTTTGGCGTCAGCCTGTTCACCGCCGTCCTGTCGCCACAGCGCCTTTCCCCGATAATCACCCGCGATTTGCGCCCGCTGCTGCTCGCCTCGACCTGGATCTCCGCACTAACCGCCTTGCTGATGCTGGCCATTCAGGCCGGATTGATGGGTGATGGCTGGGCGGATACCTGGCAATTGAGCATTTGGTGGGCGGTGTTGGGCACCACCTTTGGTGAGGCCTGGCGCTGGCATCTGGGTTTTTCCCTGCTGGCCTTGTTAGCCTTGCTGCTGCCTGCGGCAAAGCGGGGACAAGCGCTGGCGCTGTGCTCGGCACTGCTACTGATCAACATGGCGTTTATCGGCCATGCGGCGATGCATGCGGGCATATTGGGCATAGCACACCGAGTTAACCACGCCTTGCACCTGTTAGCGGCAGGCTACTGGTTCGGCAGCCTATTACCGTTGTTGCTTTGCCTGCGCTACTTGCCACAGCCGCAGTGGCGTAGCGATGCCATCGCCACCCTGATCCGTTTCTCCCGCTGGGGCCATGTTGCCGTAGTGCTGGTGATCGTCACGGGCATAATCAACAGCCTGATTATCCTTGGCCGCTGGCTAGTCGATCTCGATTCCGCCTATCAACGCTTGTTGTTAGTTAAAGCCGGGCTGGTGGCACTGATGGTAATGGTGGCATTGGCCAACCGTTACGTTATCGTCCCCGCGATGCGCACCACCCCCAATCTGGCACAGCGCGGAGTGGTGATCGCCTGCTGGCTTGAGGTGGCGTTGGGTGCTGCGGTGCTGCTGTTGGTGAGTTTATTTGCAACCTATGCACCGGTATGACATTGCGCCTTGCCGGATGCCCCCAAACTGCGGGAAAATCGATTTAAATCGCAACTTAAGGCCAAAAACATGAAATCTGTAATTCTTGGTATTGCGCTGCTGGCAACGGCGTCGAGCGCGCTGGCGGCAGATAAGCTGGTTAACGTCACTAAGCTGGAGTACGGCAAACAGTGGGCGTTCACCAAAGAGGAAGTCACGCTGCAATGCCGCAAAGGGGCCGCCTTGTTCGTGCTCAACAACAGCACCCTGATGCAGTATCCGCTCAATGAAGCAGCTGAAGCACAGGTGAAAGCGGGGCAGCAGCGTGCCCAATCGCTGGATGTGATCCTGCTGGATGATGCCAACCATCCCGGCCAGAAAATGAGCGTGCAACCTTTCCGCGAAAGAGCAGAAAAATTGTGTGCTGACTAATCAGCTAACCACCCGATACTTATGCAAAAGTTTACGGGTGGTGACGAGATGTACGTAATTAATTTCTGTTTGTAACTATCACTTGTGTGCGCTGGGCTGGCAAAACTTGCACCTTGGACTATTCTTAGAATGCACGGTTGAACAAACCTTGCATAAATGCCAACTTTTAGCGCACGGCTCTCTCCCAAGAGCCCTTTCCCTAGACCGAGTATAGGAATCGTACTCGGTCTTTTTTTATCCCGTTGATTTTAAATACTTATTTAACCCTCTTTGGGAGAAAGCTCCTCTTCTCCCCGAACAAATCGTAGGTATCATGAGTGCCTCTACAGGGATAGGGTGAGAGGAATAGCTTGACCACAAACTCCTTCAAACCCCCACCCAACCCCGCTATACTGTATAAAAAATCAGTATGGAGAGTACGATTGGCCAGACGTTCTACCGCACCAAGGCTTGAGTTTGAAGCAGAAGCCATTTACCAATACCCGGAACACCTACGCCAATGGCTGGAAGGCTTGCCCGCTTTACCTGGGGTATACCTGTTCCACGGTGAGTGCGAAACCATGCCGCTCTACATCGGTAAAAGCGTGAACCTCCGCAGCCGGGTACTTTCACATTTGCGCACTCCAGATGAAGCGGCCATGCTGCGCCAGGCCAGGCGTATCACCTTTATCAGAACGGCGGGGGAAATAGGGGCGTTGTTGCTGGAAGCGCAACTGATTAAACAGCAGCAACCGCTGTTCAATAAACGCCTGCGCCGCAACAGACAGCTCTGCGCATTGCAACTCAATGATGACAAACCCACGGTGGTGTATGCCAAAGAGGTCGATTTTGCCCGGCACGCTGGGTTGTTTGGCCTTTTTGCCAACCGGCGTGCGGCACTACAAGCACTGCAGTCTATCGCCGATCAGCATCAGCTGTGTTATGGGCTGTTGGGGCTTGAGCCATTAAGCAAAGGCCGCCCTTGTTTTCGTTCTGCACTGAAGCGTTGTGCCGGAGCCTGTTGTGGTAAAGAAAGCCTGGCCGATCATCGGCAGCGCTTGGTCTCTGCTCTCGAGCAAAGCCGAGTGGTGTGCTGGCCGTGGCGTGGCCCGATAGCCTTGCGAGAGCAGGGGGCTGATATGGCGCAGTACCATATTATTCACCACTGGTTATGGCTGGGTGCAGTAGATAGTCTGGATGAAGCGAGGGAGTTAATGATTGCTGCGCCGGGCTTTGATAGCGATGGCTATAAAATTTTATGCAACCCCGTGATCGGTGGAGAGTACGAGATTATCGATCTCTACGAAGAAACCTGAGTTAACGGTTTCGTACCAGACAGCGGGCCTGCGCGGGTGTTTGAATCAAAGACGGACGCCAGAACCGATACCAATAGTGGCCGTCGAACGCCCCGAACTACCGCCAGAGCCAGAAACACTGACCGAAGTACACCCGGTCAGCAGGATGACTAAAAGGGTACCTGCAATAATTTTCATAAAGCCCACCTGATTAGCCCTGCAACGCATGAATCAACTTAGCACAAACCAACTATAAGATGAATCCATATTGCCCGCTAGTCAGGGGAGGGCTAGATTGATCGGGTATCCCCTCATTGAGGTTATTTAAAATGCTCAAGCATCGCTGGTCGGCCCTCGCACTTGCGTTGGTCGTGTTCACTTCCTCTGCCTCTGTTATGGCCAATCCAGGGAATGGTAATGGTAACGGAGGTGGGCATGGTAATTCCGCTAACCATGGAGACAATCACGGGAAGGGTAATTCAGATAAAGGCCATTCAGACCAAGGCAAAAAAGCTAAAGCCGGTCATGACGATCTGGTTGCCGTGAATATCACTTATGACCGTGTGCGGCCCCTGGCGGTAAACTATGGATTAACCGGGTATCAATCTTTACCCCCAGGCATCGCCAAGAACCTGGCACGGGGCAAGCCATTACCCCCAGGGATCGCCAAGAAAATGGTGCCTGCTTCAATGCTGGGACAACTGCCATCTTATCCTGGCTATGAATGGCGTATCGCCGGGAATGATTTAGTTCTGGTGGCCTTAAGCACGGCTATTGTTGCCTCTGTCATCAATGGGGTATTTGACTAGCTACTGGCCTGCCCTGGGTAATTATTCAACGATAGTTACCCAATAAATCAATTGGTTACACATCAATGGCCCCTATCCTAGCCGAGGATGGGTACTGGAAAGAGAGGCCAACTTTCTTTCCTTACCGATCATGACCATATCATTCACGGTGAAAATCTCTCTTCCTCCCACCATTCGGTATATCTATACTGTATAAAAACACAGTATAGAGACATACCCCTATGAAACACTTTGTTCCAACACCAACCCCAGAGAAATTGTACTTGCCGCTGTTTTCCGATCGGGTGCCTGCTGGCTTCCCTAGCCCGGCGCAGGACTACGTCCATGCCAGGATCGATCTCAACGAATATTGCATCAGCCACCCGAATGCCACTTACTTTCTCTATGCCTCCGGTGAAAGCATGCTGGAGGCGGGCATTACCGATGGTTCGATGCTGGTTGTCGATCGCAGCATTGGGGCCGAACACGGTGACATCGTGATCGCCAGCGTTGGTGGTGAGTTCACGGTAAAGCGGCTATGTCTGCGGCCAGTCGCGCAACTCGAGCCGATGAACCCCAAATATCAACCCATTCCGCTACGCGATGGCGCTGACGATTTAGACATTGTCGGCGTGGTGGTATCGACCATCACGAGGCTCAAGTAATGTACGCGCTGGCCGATGTGAACAGCTTTTATGCCAGCTGTGAAATCCTCTGGCGACCAGACCTGCGAGGTCGTCCGGTGGTGGTGTTATCAAATAACGATGGCTGCGTAGTGGCCCGTAACCAAGAGGCCAAAAAATTGGGGATGACGATGACCGGGCCGTATTTCAAGGTCAAGCACCAGTTGGAACGGGCGGGGGGCGTCGCTTTTAGTAGCAACTACGAGCTGTATGCCGATATGTCCTCCAGGGTGATGACGATATTGGAAGCGTTGGTGCCGCGCGTTGAGATCTACTCCATCGATGAAAGCTTTCTCGATCTGTCTTCGCTGCCAAACTGCCACAATCTGGAGCAGTTTGGGCAGCAGCTCAGAAAGAAGGTGCTGCGTGAGACAGGGCTGACGGTAGGCGTCGGCATTGCGCAAACCAAAACGCTGACCAAGCTGGCAAACTTTGCCGCCAAAAAGTGGGTAGAACAAACCGACGGCGTGGTCGATCTTTCCAGCCTGGAACGGCAGCGTAAGCTGATGAACAAGGTGCCGGTAGAGGAGGTCTGGGGCATTGGGCGGCGGCTAGCAAAAAAGCTGAACGCGATGGGGATAGAAAGTGCGCTGCAACTGGCTGATGCCAGCACCACCATGATACGTAAACGCTTCAGCGTAGTGATAGAACGGACGGTGCGGGAACTGTGTGGTGAACCTTGCCTGGAACTGGAAGAATTCGCGCCAACCAAGCAGCAGATTATCAGCAGCCGCAGCTTTGGCGAACGCATCACCGAGTATGAACATATGCATCAGGCGATTTGTTTATATGCCACGCGGGCGGCAGAAAAGTTGAGGGTAGAACGGCAGTATTGTCGGCACGTTAGCGCCTGGATCAAAACCAGCCCGTTCGCCACTCACGAGGCCTATTACGGCAATTCGGCCAGCGTCAAATTGAATACACCAACGCAAGATACTCGCGATATTATTGCTGCCGCGATGCGCTGCCTGGATGCCATTTGGCAACCCGGTCATCGTTTTGATAAGGGCGGCGTGATGCTGCAGGATTTTTTCAGCCAGGGCGTTGCACAGCTCGACATGTTCGATGAGTATCAGCCCCGGCATGGCAGTGAAGAGTTAATGAAGGTGATGGACTCCATCAATAACTCGGGCCGGGCCAAGCTATGGTTTGCTGGCCAGGGAACGCAGCAGGTGTGGTCAATGAAGCGTGAACTGCTGTCACCGGCTTATACCACCAGGCTGAGTGATTTGCCCCGTGCTCGGGTATACTGAGCGGCGCTTTTCCCTGACCACAACGCCATAATAATCCACTGGATGGAGATCCACTCACCGTTGGTGGTGGCCGAACGGGCAAATCACAGTTTTGATCCTTTCCCAGACGAAGGGCGGATCTTGCCTTTTGGCTCGGGAGCCGCCATTTTTTACAACTATATCGATCTGGTGCTGCATAACCCGGCTCAGGGTAGTGTTCAGCTCGTGTTCAACGTTGCGGAGCGCCAGTTTCCACCAAAGGGCAGGACTCGGTGGTGTTACATTCTGAACGGCTATACCAGAACGATGTGGTGGTAAAATATGATGTTGAAGAACAACAGGTTGAGTGAATATCGTCAATTACGCTGAGCATCAGCGTCCTGTCATTGACAGCACAACGGTAACAGAAGGAACCCTTATCATTAAGTGGGTAATATTTAGTTAAGCAGAACAAACACTGCGAATTAAATCGGGTGGAACATTAGAACCACTCTGCTCTCTTATTAGAATAAGGATATTTACCATGAATAATACCGTCAATGGAACCATCAATTTTGCTGGACAAATCGTTGCCCAAACCATGGGGATTGAAGAGGGGGGCATTATTGTACAGCGGCCACGCAGTGCTGGCCTCACCGTCAGCGTTAACGGCAGCGAAACCCAAAATGGCTATGTGCAGCTTGGGGCAGTAAGCGAAGTACAGCTGGCAAACTCAGGTGCCCAGGCACAGGCAACCCGCTTCGACATCCGCGTTGCAGGTATCCCGGAGCAATATACTCACGCCTTGGTGTTTTTTGAGGGGGGCGCTACGGTTGATGCTGTCACCGGCGGCCTGATTAATATGGCGGAGGCAGGTAACGTACAAATTCAGTTGCGTGACCAGCAAAACAATATTGTGCAGGCAGGTAGTAATGCTCAGATGGTGAGTTCGGCGTTTTTCCCGGTGATGAATGGTGAGGTTTATGCCTCC
This sequence comes from Serratia sp. 14-2641, assembly GCF_001692375.1. NCBI lineage: Bacteria > Pseudomonadati > Pseudomonadota > Gammaproteobacteria > Enterobacterales > Yersiniaceae > Serratia > Serratia sp. 14-2641. Next base: position 30,991 of record NZ_LXKR01000055.1, read on the forward strand.
TTTGCCGCAAACTTCTGCAGTACCGGCCGCGCAACGCCGGGTAATGTGGCGAGCAAGGTTGATTACACGCTCTATTTGTTTGAGCTGGCGGCCTGATTGATCAATAGCGCTATTTAACCCACCGCTCGGTGGGTTTTAGACTGCTTCCTCCTCACTCCAACCCTCTCTCAAAGGGCGAGGGAGCCACTCGGGCCTAGATTTATTGCCCAACCAAACCATCGGCCTTCACCCAGCCCGTGGTTTTATCGCCGGTTTTGGGGTGAATATAGCTCACAAACAAAAATTCCTTATAAGGCTGCCCGTGCGTGGCGGTAACGCTATCGCCATTGACGACAAACTTCCCGCCTTCATCTTGGCAGAGCTCATCCGGCGAGTCGTAAAAATAGAGTTTTTTGCTCTTCACCAGATACTTCGCCGTAGGCGAGGCCACTTTGCTTATTGCAGCTTCGGCGTCGGCCTGCGCATCGTGGCAAATCTCGTCAAGCGGGGCCAGACGATCAACGTTTATCCAGCCGGAGGCATTGCCATAACCGACTAACAGATAGCCATTTTTCTCACCTTCGACGGGCTCAAGCGCGGCATAACCCACCACTTGCACCTTGTCATCCGGGATCACAAATTGAGATTCATTGACGCACAGCTCGGTGGGGGCGGTGTGAAAATAAGCCCGGCCTTTACCACGCACCACATATTTAGGGGAATCGGCAATGATTGAGCCTAATTTCATCTGGTCCAAAATGGCCGCGCAGCGCTGCTCCTTCTGTAGGCATTGCTGGTATTGTTTGCCGTACTGTGGATTAAAGGTGAGTTGCAGCGGATGCTGTTCGTCGGCACTGTTATCCAGTAGCTGTCCGGTTTGCGGATCGTACATGACCCAACCAAGATGCCCGGCCCCTGGTGAATCAGGTGTGGGGGGCTTTCGGCGATCGAACAGTTGAATGGCCTGTATGCCGTTGGCCCGCGGTTCAATATTAATTTCCAGCTTGTCCGCTGGCACTTTCTCCGCCCGGATCAGAGCCTGATTGCTGCTGGCTAATAGCTTGATCAACGGAGCCTGACAGTCAAACAGCGAAGCAGGCCGGTTGGGGGTAAAACCTGGGCCTACTGGCGTCACGGCCTGTAGCGCTGTCCAGGGCGCAAGCAGCACTATTCCAACTACGGCTAACGTGGCGAGCTTCTCCATTTCTATCCCATCTCCGGTGAGGCAGCATACCTGCCGGCCGCTATCATACCCGGCCAGCGGTGAGTTATGCCACACCGGCTACCCGCAACAGCGCCGTCACTGCCGCTGCAGCAAGCAGCACCACGATTAATGGCGTTTTCCTCCAGGCTAATAATGCTCCCACGGCCACGCCACCCAAGCGAGCATAACCGGCAAAGTGTTGCCCTTCGAACAGCGTCGCGATCACCGCTACGGCCAGTAGCAACGTGGTGGCGGAGTCGGCGAGCAAGGCCTGAACCCGGTCAGAAAAGCTCAGGCTGCGGCCCAGCAGGAAACCGGCAAAGCGAAACGCAAAGGTACCGCTGGCCAGGATCAGAATGCCAATGATGAGTGTTTGGTTATCCATTATTTTTCTCGCTTTCTGATCAGTAAACCCAACAGTGAAAACAGCACCGGCATGCCAATCGGTACCAAGGGTACGCTAGCCAGGGCAATCAGGGTGCCGGAGCAGGCGGAAATACTGGTGCGCAGTTTTTTCAACGAACCAACAATCAAGGCCAGCAAAATGGTGGGGAACACGGCGTCCAGCCCGATGGCATTGATATCGGGAATAAAGCTGCCAATGGTGCCGCCAATCAACACGCCCAACGGCCAGCAGGCGGCGATCCCCAGCCCACAGAGCCAGTAGGCCGCCCGTTTTTTGGTCAACGTTGGTTGCGAAATGCCGAACACCACGCTTTCATCGTTCATAATATGGCAACCCAATAACTTAAAGCGGCTGCGCTCGATCACCTCTTTCACTGCCATACCGAACGGCAGATGGCGTGCATTCACCAGTAGCCCGGCTGCCGCTGCAGCGAAGGGGCTACCACCGCTGGCTACGATGCCGATAAACAGAAATTCAGAGGCACCCGCCAACACCAGCAACGACAGCATCAGCGGGACCCAGAGCTCGAAACCCAGGCCTGTCGCCAGCGAACCATAGGAGATCCCCACGATGCCGTCTGCCAGGCAGACCAGCGCGATCCCTTTGATCACACCCTTATCGAGCGAGGGGAAAAAGTTTTTAGCCATACTATTTTTCTCACTGCCTTTCTCAAAACGAACGGTTGTTCTATTATAATGAACACTTCAATCTCGTTTTACAAGTCGAACGATCGTTCGTTATAAGGTGAGTTACGCAGCCTATGAAACAACCCATCAATATCATTGCGGAAGCCTTGGTGCGCGAACGCCAGCGCACGGGCCTCTCGCTGGCAGAAATTGCCCGCCGGGCAGGAATTGCTAAATCCACGCTGTCACAACTCGAAGCGGGGAATGGCAATCCGAGCCTGGAAACGCTGTGGGCACTCTGCGTCGCGCTGGATATCCCCTTTGCGCGTTTGATGGAGCCGCAGCAGAGTAAAACGCAGGTGATCCGGCGTGGGGAAGGGGCTGCGGTGGTGTCGGAAGTGGCTAACTATACGGCGGTGCTGTTGGCAACCTGCCCGCCTGGCGCACGGCGGGATATCTATCTGCTGACGACACAGCCGGGAGCCGACCGCCTTTCTCATCCGCATCCGTTAGGCTCGGTGGAACACATCGTCATCACCCAAGGGCGCGCCTTGGTCGGGCTGGTGGAAGAGCCTGCCGAACTGAATGCCGGGGATTATATTTGCTACCCAGCCGACCGGCCGCATATCTTCCGCGCCCTGGAGCCGGATACGCTGGCCGTGCTGGTCTCAGAACAAAACTAGCTCCGGCAAAAACTTCCACCGATTCGCTAATTCCTCATGTAGGGCGCCACATGCTGCGCCCGCCCCGCTAACCCCAGCCGTAATCCCTTCGAGCAAACGCTGCCAAACCAGACGGACCGACGGTCACTTTGCGTCCATTTGTTAGATCCCTGTCATGTTTTTGTTATTTGCTCATTCCAAAACGCACGTTTCGCTTGTTTGGGTTAAAAAATTTCATTAGTCTAATTTTTGAAACAAACGTTTGACAAGTGAATGAGGTGTTTAACAATCACATCATGAGTTAATTTTAAGATATTGTTTTAAATGTTATTTTTAATTATTGCCGAGCATCTCATAACCAGTATTAACTGATGTGATACCGCGCGGAACAGGGTTTTAAGGCGATAATAACGAGCGGATTGTTGTTTGAATGTAAAAAATATTTTTCATTAGCCGTCAAATCAACAGGCCTCTTCACTCTAACGATTAAAGGGTACAGAACATGAAGCTGAAGAAATTGATCGTCACCTCGCTACTGATGTGCATGCTGCCAGCCTCGGTGTTAGCCAAAGATATCAAGATCGGCGTGTCGATGGCCTACTTTGATGACAACTTCCTGACCATCCTGCGCCAGTCCATGCAGAACAAAATGAAGCAGGAAGGTAACGTCAGCGGCCAGTTTGAAGATGCCAAAGGCGATATCGCACAGCAGATCCAGCAGATAGAGAACTTCGTCAGCCAAGGGGTCGATGCCATCATCCTTAACCCGGTGGATACCCAGGGCGTCAAGCCAATGATCAAGCTGGCGGAGAACGCCCATATTCCACTGGTGTTCGTCAACCGTCGGCCAGAAGCCACGCTGCCAGCCGGTATGGCCTACGTAGGTTCAGATTCCAAACTGGCGGGCAAGCTGCAGATGGAGGAACTGGCCAAGCTGATGAACGGCAAGGGTAACGTGATGATCCTGCTCGGTGAGCTTTCCAGTGAAGCCACCCGTGACCGGACCCGCGGCGTTGAGGAAGTGGTGGCCCAATATCCGAATATTCATATCATCGATAAGCAAACCGCCAAGTTTTTCCGCAAAGAGGCGGTTGACGTGACGACTGACTGGATCCTCTCCGGTCAGCAGATTGATGCTATCGCTTCCAACAACGATGAGATGGCGATCGGTGCCATTCTGGCGCTGAAACAGGCGAAGAAAACCGGTGTGCTGGTAGCGGGTGTCGACGGTACGCCAGATGCCCTGGAGTTTATCAAGAAGGGGGATTTGAGCCTCAGTATCTTCCAGGATGCCAAAGGCCAGGGGGAAGGCGCAGTACAAACCGCCATTCAACTGGTTAAGGGTGAGAAGGTTGAAAGCAGCGTCATGATCCCTTACCAACTGATCACCAAAGCCAATTACCAAGACTTTGCCGACAAGAATAAAAAGTAATGACCAACCGGCCCCTTGCCTAACGGTGAGGGGCATCGTTCACAGCGTTCGGCAGGATAACGGCGGAGGTTATCAGTATGTATCCTTATGTACTGGAGGCGGAAGGCATCAGCAAGCAGTTCCCGGGCGTTAAGGCGTTGGATAACGTGTCGCTCAAGATCAAACCGGGCAGTGTGCATGCGTTAATGGGGGAAAACGGTGCCGGTAAATCAACGCTGATGAAGTGCTTAATCGGTATTTATCGTCCCGATGCAGGCACTATCAAGGTCAAAGGGCAGCCGGTGACGTTTAACGATACGCTGGCGGCCTTGCACTCGGGCATCTCCATGATCCACCAGGAACTGAACCTGGTGCCGCATATGACGGTGGCAGAAAATATCTGGCTGGGGCGTGAACCCGCCAAGCTGGGTTTTGTAAATCACGAGGAATTAAACCGTAAAACCCGTGAACTGTTGGCGCATCTCAAGATTAAATTAGACCCGGAAACCCAACTAGGCATGCTGAGCATCGCCAACCAACAGATGGTCGAGATCGCCAAGGCGGTGTCTTATAACGCCGACGTATTGATCATGGATGAGCCGACCTCGGCATTAACGGAAGGGGAAGTGGTGCATCTGTTTGCGATCATTCGTGAACTGAAGCAGCAGGGCAAAGGCATTATCTATATCAGCCACAAAATGGATGAGATCTTTGCCATCACCGACGAGGTCAGCATTTTCCGCGATGGCGCCTCGATCGCCAGTGATAAAACCGAGAACCTGACCAAACAGTCGCTGATCACCATGATGGTGGGCCGCGAGCTGACCCAGATGTTCCCCAAGTTCAATAACAACATCGGTGAAGAGGTGTTGCGTGTGGCAGGGTTGCGGCGCAGCGGCTGGTTTCACGATATCTCCTTTGCGGTTAAGCGCGGGGAAATCCTCGGAGTTGCCGGGCTGGTGGGCGCAGGGCGCAGCGAAGTGATGGAGAGCCTGTTTGGTATGCACCCGGCCGAGGGGGGCGAGATTTATATTGAAGGCTTGCCGGTAAAAATAGACTCCCCCTCCAAAGCCATCGAACAGGGGCTGGCATTCCTGACAGAAGACCGTAAAAAGTCTGGACTGTTTCTGGTGCTGTCGGTGGTGGAGAACATGAGTATCGTCAACCTTTCCGCCTATACCAGCAAAAACGGGTTTGTCAGCCAGACGCAAATGGCGAAAGACTGCATGGAGCAAATTAGCAAGCTCAATATTAAAACCCCGACGATGGATCAGATTATCAATAACCTCAGCGGCGGCAATCAGCAGAAGGTCTTGATTGCCCGCTGGCTATTGGCGCAGCCGAAGATCCTGATCCTGGATGAACCCACGCGTGGTATCGACGTGGGTGCCAAGGCGGAAATTTATCGCCTGATCAGCGAATTGGCGCACCGTGGCGTCGCCATTATTTTGGTTTCGTCTGAACTGCCGGAAATACTTGGCATGAGCGATCGCGTCATGGTGATGCACGCCGGACGCATTACGGGGATCCTGGATAAAGATGAAGCAGACCAGGAAAAAATCATGGCGTTGGCCTCGGAATAACGCAAAGGTAAAACACAATGAATAACGTCAAAGTGGAAACTCAGCCGGTCAAAGCCTCGCTGTTTGCCGGTTTCAGCGGCAAGCTGCCGAAAGATACCGGCATCTTTATCGTCATGATCGGTATTGCGCTGATTTTTGAAATGCTGGGCTGGTACGTGCGCGATCAGTCATTCCTGCTTAACCCGAACCGCCTGCTGCTGATCGTCTTGCAGGTGGCAATCATCGGCATCATCGCCGTTGGCGTCACCCAGGTCATCATTACCACCGGTATCGATCTCTCTTCTGGCTCGTTGATTGCCCTGACGGCAGTGGTAGCGGCCAGCCTGGCGCAAACCTCCGAAAGCATTTCGCCCATGTATCCGGGCCTGCTGGATCTGCCCGCCGCGATCCCCATCGGTGCCGGGATTGGGGTGGGTATTATTTGCGGGTTTATCAACGGGTTTTTGATCACCCGCACAGGCATTCCACCGTTTATCGCCACCTTGGGGATGATGGTTTCTGCCCGTGGTTTGGCACAGTATTACACCAAAGGTAACCCGGTCAGTTTCCTGTCGGATGGCTTCACCTCGATTGGCCAAGGTGCCATGCCGGTGATTATCTTCCTGGTGGTGGCGGTGATTTTCCATATCGCCCTGAAACACACCCGTTATGGCAAATACGTGTATGCCATCGGCGGCAACATGACCTCGGCCAGGGTCTCTGGGATCAACGTCAATAAATACCTGGTGATGGTCTACACCATTGCGGGTGGGTTGGCAGGATTAGCGGGCGTGGTGCTGGCGGCACGAGTCAGTAGCGGGCAGTCGAGCATGGGGGTGTCTTATGAGTTGGACGCCATTGCCGCAGCGGTCATCGGTGGCAGTAGCCTGATGGGCGGCGTGGGGCGCATTACCGGCACGCTGATCGGCGCGGTGATCCTCGGCCTGATCAAAAGTGGCTTTACCTTTATTGGTGTGGATTCCTACATTCAGGACATTATCAAAGGCATGATCATCGTGGCCGCCGTGGCTATCGATATGCGCCGTAACCGCAAGAAGCTGTGATCCTCGCCTTGGCCGCCGGTGTGATGACCGGCGGTTTGGCCAGGTGGGCAGGTTTATGCATCGCTACCATTGATACGCCGGGCCAGTTCGTAACGCTCGCCCCAGTACTGGTTATCCAGGCTGGAAACGGTGACGCCCATACTGGTAGAGGCGTGAATAAACTCACCTTCTCCGATATAAACGCCGACGTGGCGCTGACGGGGTGAGGTTTTGAAGAACACCAGATCGCCAGTGTTTAATTCACTTTTAGCTACTCGCGAGCCCAGTTTCATTTGTTCACCGGTGCTGCGTGGCAAACTGACGGCAAACTCATCTTGAAACACGCGCTGCATATAGGCTGAACAGTCGATGCCTTTGCGCGAGTTACCCCCGAATTTGTATCGAACTCCTTCCCATCGGTCATAATGCGACAGGATTTTTTTTAGCTCCTGAGTATTATTGTGGCCGGAACTGGCTGAAGCGGAAAAGCTCATGCAAAAAGCTGAGCAAGTGAGAAATACGGCAAAAAATTTAAGCATAAAAGATTTCTGAAAGAGCAACTGAACGTCTATCCCTGTAATGGAGTGGCCGGATCGCCTGACTCATTCCTTGTGAGTGATGGTAATATACACAGTTGTTGCTCAAAAATAAACCAAAAGAAGGTTAGTTATTAACCGTTACTATGCGGTTATCGGCTTGTTACTTTTGATGGCGTGTCTCTGGTTGGCTGTGGAAACCCAGGAAGGACGGGCAATCAAGGGATTAGCTACCGGTGGCAGATTTTGCCAACCAAAATTACAACATGTTGCTGCTGTCGGTTTATCAGCTGGGGATGGTAGTGGGATCTCAAATTGAGACGAATCATATTGGTAATTTTATCAATTGCGCCATTTTCGCCGGCGGTGAATGTTATTTTTTATCTAATTTAATGTTAATTAAATCGAAATAAATTAAGCCTCATCTGTGATGGTTTTCGCATTTAAAACTATCCCCTGCACAATACCACCCGCGAACGGCCCACTCTGCACACAATATGCATGCCCCGACCTCGTGCCGTACATCCATTATCAGGGGGGTTATCAGGCTGTGCCCTCGAATCGTAGCCATCAGGAGTGACAACCTGATCAAGGCCGTACAGGAGTGAGGTTCCATGACCAATTTGAATACTATTTTGCCCGGCGAAAAGGCGCAGACGACTGAAAAGCCAATTGATAAAGTTGAAGAGATATTACCCATTGCCCATCTTTTTACCCTGGGGCTTCAGCATGTCCTGGTGATGTATGCGGGGGCGGTTGCCGTCCCATTGATGATCGGTGGCAGCCTGGGGCTGGATAAGTTGCAGATTGCCTATCTGATCAGCTCCGATCTGTTTTGCTGTGGCGTGGTGACGCTATTGCAATGCATCGGGATTGGCCGCTTTGCGGGTATTCGGTTGCCTGTCATCATGTCCGTCACCTTTGCAGCCGTCACGCCGATGTTGGCCATCGGAGCCAACCCCGAAATCGGTCTGACCGGCATCTTTGGTGCCACTATTGCGGCTGGAATTATCACCACGTTGCTGGTGCCGTTGGTAGGCCGCTTGATGCCGCTGTTTCCAACCTTGGTGACGGGGATTGTGATCACCTCTATCGGCCTAAGCATTGTGCGGGTCGGGATAGATTGGGCCGCCGGGGGCAGGGGTAATGCCAACTACGGTAACCCGGCCTATATTGGCGTCTCGCTGCTGGTGCTGATTTTTATTTTGCTAATCACCCGGTTTAGCAAAGGCTTTATCTCAAATATTTCCGTGTTGTTGGGGATTGGCTTCGGTTTTGTGGTGGCGCTGCTGATGGGAGAGGTCAGCTTTTCTGGCCTGGATGATGCCGCCTGGTTTGCCATCGTGCGCCCCTTTGCTTTCGGTTGGCCCACCTTTGATCCGGCTTCGATTATCACCCTGACGATCGTCATGCTGATCGTATTTATTGAATCGATGGGCATGTTTATGGCGCTGGGGGAGATTGTCGGCCGCCCAACCACCAAGCAGGATGTGGTACGCGGGCTGCGGGTTGACGGCCTGGGAACCATTATCGGCGGTGTTTTCAATACGTTCCCGCATACCTCGTTCTCCCAGAATATTGGCTTGGTCAGCGTTACTCAGGTGTCCAGCCGCTGGGTGTGCGTGATGGCAGGTTTGATTCTGGTGCTGTTCGGCCTGATCCCCAAAATGTCTATTCTGGTGGCCTCGATCCCGCAGTTTGTCTTGGGGGGCGCAGGTATCGTGATGTTTGGCATGGTGCTGTCTACCGGCATCAAGATCCTGACCAGGGTCAACTTCAATACCAACCGCTATAACGCCTATATTGTCGCCATCAGCCTGGGGCTTGGCATGATCCCGATCGTAGCGGCTGATTTCTTTACTCAAATGCCAGCGAGCCTGCAACCGTTGCTGCACAGTGGCATTTTGCTCTCTTCAGTGGCGGCGGTGCTGCTGAATCTCTACTTCAATGGCTATCATCCGGAGGAGTAATAGTAATGTTGCCGTTTATTGATGATCTCCGTTAACAGTGGCTTGCCAGCCAGTGGCGATAACAGGTAAAAACACTGTTCGACATAAAAGGAGTAATCAATGCGGATAACCTTGGCCCAATTTACCTGCCGTGAAGGGGACATTGCCCATAACCTGGCCGCCGTGCTGGCGCAGATTGAACGTTGCAGCGGCCAAACCGACCTGTTGGTGTTGCCAGAAACGCAGCTTACCGGTTTTACCCATCCTGACGGCAAGACGGACTACGCGCTGCAACTGCAAGGCCCGGAGCTAGCGCAAGTGGTGGCGGTAAGCCAGCGTGCGGGGATTGCTGTTGCCGTGGGTTTTCTTGAGCAGGATGGCGCGCAGTTGTTCAACAGTTCGGTGTTGATCACGCCGGAGCAGGGCATCTATCTGCATTATCGCAAAAGCCATTTATGGACCAACGAACGCGTTGAAGCGCAACCAGGCGATCGCCTGGTCTGCGGGCTGTGGCGTGGGCGGCGTATTGGCTTACTGATCTGCTATGACATCGAATTCCCAGAGGCATCAAGAGCGTTGGCCCTTATGGGGTGTGATTTGTTGCTGGTTACCGATGGCAATATGGATCCCTATGGTCACGTGCATCGTAACGCTTTGCTGGCTCGCGCTCAGGATAATCAGATGTTTGTGGCGATGGCCAACCGCGCCGGGCATGGGTGTGGGATGCAGTTTGCTGGTGAAAGCCTGGTTGTTGACCCCCTGGGGCGTGAGGTGGCCAGCCTGGGACGTGAGCCGGGAATAGTGCAGGCAGAGCTGGATTTTAGCCTGCTGGAAGCGGCCCGCCGTGAGTACCGTTACCTGGAAGATCGGCGTTTGGCACTCAGTGGGGAGACGCAGTGGCAGCAGCGGGATGATGAACAACGCTGGTGGCCGCTAATTCCGCGTTAACACCGCTTGCTGAAAGGCCAATGGCTTAGGTAAAGTCATAGCCAGATTGGTCACTGTAATTGATAGACTTGCAGCACTCTAAGGAGCCGTACCATGCAATTCCCCGCCCTGAGTAAAAGAATCGTGCCATTGGCTGCGCTGCTGGTGCTGTCGTTGCCCACAGCTTGGGCAGCACAAAACGCCCCAGCCCCGATCCCATCGGCGTTAATCGGCAACTGGAGCGTGACCAAGATCATTCCCACCCAGACCGTGGGCTGCTGGGATGAAAAGCAGGCACAGCAGTTGGTCGGTAATAGTATCAACTATAAAGCAGACGGTTTTACCTGGCATGATCAGCAACTGAGCAATCAGGGAGCGACCACCACCACGGTAGAGGCGCAGGAGTTTGTGGAAGACAACTCGGGCGATAATTGGTACGTCGATTTCCCGATTTTGGGCATCAGTACGCCTTCGGTGCAGCGAGTCATCATTCAGCATCAGGATGTCACCGTACCGGGGATCACCGATCAGGGGACTGAAGGCGTTCCCGGTGATAACGTGTTGGTGAAAGATCGTAATACGCTGCTCTTCTCCCAATGCGGCGTGTGGTTTGAGGCGCAACGGCAGAAAAAATAGCTAGATGTCTGACGGTGGGGGCGCCGCTGCGCCCCATGTTGTGAAACTGCTGGGTATCAGTTCGTCGGTTGGCAATCGGCTATTTCGAGTTTGCGTAACAGCGCGGGAATATCGACGGTGTCTATTTTATCGGCTTGCAGATAGCTCAGCGCATAGTCATGCCAAATACCAGACTCCAGGAACAGGATCATCAATTCACGGTCCAGATGATTATCATTCGTCATGCTGACCAGGATATTGAGTGCTTCAGATAACAGCTTGCCCGGTTTATAAGGCCGATCGGCCGCCGTCAGGGCTTCAAACACGTCGGCGATCGCCATCATACGCACCGGAATGCTCATCTGCTGGCGGGTTAACTGGTAAGGATAGCCTTTGCCATCCATGCGTTCATGATGGCCACCGGCAATCACCGCCACGTTGGCCATGGTGCGTGGGAACGGCAGTTTTTCCAGCATGATGATCGTCTGCATAATGTGCTCGTTGATTTTATAGCGCTCCTCCTCACTCAGGGTGCCTCTGCGGATGCCCAGGTTGTAAATCTCCCCGTGGTTATAGAGTAAGGTCGGCTCTCTGAGTTTGAAGTGATAGCTTTCGGGCAGATGGCTTTTCTCGTCGCGGTAGATGATATGTTCTTCTTTATCCGCCAGCAGTGGCTCCTGGGTAGGTAAGGAGGCGGCAGGGCGGCGGTTTTTTCGCGCCAATTCTTCCCGTGCCACGCCTGCGGTGTCATCCAGAGTGCGGGTCCATTGATATTGTGCGATCTGTTGAATGCGTGCGAGCGCGCTGTCAGACAGAAATTCGCCACCGATATTGCACTGGGCAATAAAATAGAAATCCTCATCGAACTGCTGCAACTCATCGCGTAACTGTTGTTCTTCCTGCTCGGTAGCGGGGAGCGTAGCGTGCTTGCGCAGGAAGCTAACCTCTTTTTCCCGTTTCAGCACCTCAAAGCGCATCCGCACCTCGTGAATGCGGTCGTAAATCATCTCCAGCTTGGTGGCCTTATCCACTATGGCTTCCGGCGTGGTGATTTTCCCGCAGTCATGCAGCCAGCAGGCGGTGTGTAGTTCCTCCCACTCATTGGCGGAAAGGGTAAAATCGGCGAACGGCCCTTGTTTGGCCTCAACCGCTGCATTGGCCAACATCTTGGTAATGACAGGTACGCGCTGGCAGTGGCCGCCGGTATAGGCGCTCTTGGCGTCGATCGCTCCGGCGATCAACTGAATAAAGGCTCCCATCAGATGCTTTTGTTCTTGCAGCAGATATTGCGTCTCTATCGCTACCGATAAGCTGCCCACCAGAGCATTAATCAGCTGTATTTTGGCTTGCCCATGTTCTGGGCCAGCTTCGGCAGGATTAAACAGCAGCAAGAACCCCATGAGTTGCTTATCATGAGTTTGCATCGGGACAGCCACGTAGCGCAGCGGCAGATGGGGGCCAAAGACCGTAAGCAGTTGGTCGGGGATATTCTCGTCAGTAAAGACTCCGGCAACGGTTTTACCTGCAAGAATTTGCCAAAATGCGCTGGGTTGCTGTGGATCAAACTGCAACGATGCTACCTCCGAGCTGGCCACCTCTTTTCCAGCCCAGTTGCAGGCTATGGGTGAAAAGCAGCCGGGCGTTTTGTCTGACAGGAAAATAATGCCGCCGCTCATGGTCGCGATTTTGCTGGTTTCATTGAGCAAACCCTGCATCTGCTGCGGGAAATTATCCTTGGCGGATAGCAGGCTGCCCATCGAGATAAACTGCTTGAGCGTCAGCTTCATTTTGGACATGGCTTTGTGCAGGTCGTCCACTTCTTCAATCACCGAACGTTCTTCCGCCCGCTCATCAAAATGCAGATTGCTTATGGCATCGGCATCCTGGCGCAGGCGGATCAGCGGCCGGGAAATACGTAGGGAGAAATACCAGACCAGCGGCAGGCTGAGCAGTAGCAACGCAAAGGCGATCAGGGTCGAGCGGTTGCGGATGGCGTTGGCATCGGCGGTAAGATAGGCCGAGGGTGTGGCAATCACCAACTGGTAGCCTTGGCTTTGCCCCTTAAGATCCACTACGGCCCCAAACCAGCTCTGCCCTTGTGCCGTAAATAGGCTGCTTGCGCCGTAATGGGGATCTAGCAACGTTTGCAGCACCGGGATGTGCGCAATGCTGTTCAGCCCATCCAGGCTTTTGGGGTTTTGCGCAGGCAGGCTGGCGATAGCTTCATTGGCAGAGTTAATGATCGCCGCCTGGCTATCCGGCGGCAGGTTTTGTTGAAGAAACAATGAAAGTGAAGCCAGCGAAACGTCCAAACCGATCACAGCATGGCCATCTGGAGCCTGAATGCTATAGGTGAAACCGGTCTCGCCGGTACCTTTGAAGGTATAGAGCGGGGAGGTAATCAGTTGCTGAGTTTTTACCGCCAACTGATACCAGGTACGCTCCCGGGGATCATAATTGTTATACGGCACGATTTTTATCGCCACAACCTGCTGTTTGCCGTCCAAAAAGATACTCTGAACCTGGGGCGAGCTCTCTAAAAAGCGGTAGCTTTGCGCTAGCCACTCGGCATCTTCCGGCGCATTAAATAAAACTCGGTTGGCAGGGGAGAGGCGGCGCAGTATAAAGAAATCGCCGTTGGGATAAGCGCTGTATACCGCGTTGGCATAATCATTTTGCTTGAGTATTTCGACCAGCGGGCCGATAAACGCCATGCGTTGTTCGAGCGTGGTGGCTTCTATTATTGGCATGCGTGCCAGCATATTCACCGACATTTTCATGCTGCGGGTAACGGAGTCCAGCTCCGCAGCAATGGCTTCGCCAGTTTTTTGATACTGCCGGTTGGTGCTGGCCTCGGTCAGTTTGGTGAGTTGGCTGTGGCTGAAAAACACGATCACGCTGCCGATGGAGACAATCAGCAAGGTAAACAGCGCGGCAATCTGGATATGCAGCGGATAGCGGCTTCTCAAACCTGTTATCTTTCCTGCCATGGTGCCCACCTTGGATGCCAATTTTTAGCTTTTTTAAATTATAGACGAAGCAGGAGGTTATCTGATTGTGTGCACCATAATTTATTGGTTTGATTTTAAAGTGAAATTTTTTGTTTCGTAGCTAAATAAACCAATGCGTTATTAAAAAATAAAGCTTTATGAAACAACGGCGACAAAGATAGCACTTTTGTCGCGCGCACGTTGTTCCTGGAACCGTTGAGGCTGTTACTTAACACCAAGCTTCTCCCTCAGTAGTGGCATGTAGCTATCGATGTTATAAGTTTTATCCCCGGTGATGCTGGCGCAGGCGTTATGGGCGTAAATAAAATAGCTTACGCCAACGCTTAGGCCTAAATCATTAAGATCGGGCGTTTTGGGGGCTGAAAGGCTATAGCTTTCTGGAATCAAGTGAGTAAAAACATCTTCTGAACCGATATTTAAGACTTCTCTAAAAATAATAGACTTGCCCATGGCAAGGTTTAAAGGCGCTCTAGATTTAACAGTGTCATATTGCTCACTCACGCATAGACGGTATTTATCGCACCCAGATAATTTGTTACTCTCACAATAAGATTTTGACATTTCGGCTAGATTGTCAATAGATAAATAAGAGATGTAGTTACTTTTGCACCCAGAGGTGAAAAGTAATAAAAAACATGTGGTTATATTTTTTCAACTTTATTTGACTCCAGCTTAAACATTTCTTCGGCGTTAGCATGTCCGGTATAGGACATGCCCGTCATGCAGTGCGGCGCAATCATCGGAAAATACCAACGTATGTTTGCCATTTTGGTGCTCAAAGAAATAGTAAATCCCTTTTTCTGCCGCCAGGCGATGAATAAAATCGAGATCGCTTTCAGCTTGCCAACACTTAACGTAAACCGCAGTCCACTGGCTTTCTTGCTCATCCCTAGCACGCGCTTTCCTCATTTATTACATGAATATATTCCGTTCAAACACAACAAAAAATCCGTAGATACATAAATAATATTAATGTATATGTGGCGAAATAACAACCAAAGGTGCTGCGTAAATGTGATCCAATACGACAGTGGGTGATTAAAGCGAAGAGTTGTCCTGCCTGGCTTTAGAGCGGATTGGTGCATTACGCCATTTTCATGCGAAATGTCATGGAAACCGATCAAATATAACCACTATATTTACATGGTTATAACCTTACTGACATCTGCCTACGCCAGCCAAGATAAGGAGATAACGTCAACGAAAGCGTGTTTTTTCAGTCAGCCTGTTCGGAAAGGATACCTATGAATCAATTTATCGTTGCGGAATCAGAAGCCTGCATTGGCTGCCGGAGTTGCGAGGTCGCCTGTGTGACTGCGCATCATCAAGGGGCATACCCAAGCAAGCGCGAATATTTTACCCCAAGAGTCAAGGTCATTCAGGGCACCCACGGTAATACTGCCGTGTTCTGCCACCATTGTGAAGATGCACCCTGTGCCAATGTTTGCCCTACCGGGGCCATTGAACAGAGTGATACCAGCATCCAGGTCAGCCAGGAGAAATGCATCGGCTGCAAAGCCTGCGCGGTCGCTTGTCCGTTTGGCATGATGACGGTAGTGACAGAAACGGTGCAGCCCGCCAATCATCGCCTGGCAGACAGCTACCAGAAGGTTGAGGCACAGAAATGCGACCTGTGCAGCGAGCTAAACCATGAACCTGCCTGTGTACGCGCTTGCCCAACCCATGCACTCAGCCTGGTAGACAACCAAACGTTGCTGGAGCAACAGCGAGAAAAGCGGCTACGTGCTGCGGCGCGCGATCACCATAGCCAACTGTTTGGCAGTGCGGCTAATCAGAGTCCGGAAGCGAAAGCCCCGAAGAAATCAACGCCGATCCGTAATCTGCTGCAACAGCCTCGGGCACCTCGTCTGGAGGCCAGCAAAATCCCTCTAGAGCTGCGCAAAACCAGCTTTGCCGAAATCTACCAACCCTTTAATGAGCAGCAGATCCAGCAGCAGGCCGAACGCTGCCTGAGCTGCGGCAAGCAGAGTATCTGCTCCTGGACCTGCCCGCTGCATAACCAGATCCCGCAGTGGATCAAGCTGGCCAGCCAGGGGCGCATCTGGGAAGCGGCGGAGCTATCACACCAAACCAGCAGCCTGCCGGAGGTGTGCGGCCGGGTATGCCCACAGGACCGACTGTGCGAGCAATCCTGTACGCTCAACGAGCACGGGGGAGCGGTCACTATCGGCAACATTGAGCGTTACATCACTGAAACGGCCTTTGAGATGGGCTGGCGGCCCGATATGTCGGCGGTGAAAGACAGCGGCAAGCGCGTTGCCATTATTGGCGCGGGTCCGGCTGGGCTGGGCTGTGCCGATATCCTGGTGCGCCATGGCATCAAACCGGTCGTATTTGATCGCTATCCCGAAATTGGCGGGTTGCTGACCTTCGGCATTCCGGCGTTCAAACTGAAAAAGGACGTGATGGCCAGAAGGCGTGAGATCTTCAGCGATATGGGGGTGGAATTCCGCTTGAATACCGAGATTGGCAAAGATATCTCGATGGAAACCCTGCTCAATGATTACGACGCGCTGTTCCTTGGCGTGGGGACCTATAAATCGATGCGTTCCGGCCTGGAAAATGAAGGTGCGCCGGGAGTGTATGACGCCTTGCCATTCTTGATTGCCAACACCCAACAGCTGATGGGTTATGCCGACAATCCGAAAAGCCCTTACGTCAATATGGCGGGCAAGCGGGTGATCGTACTGGGGGGCGGTGATACCGCTATGGACTGCGTCCGAACCTCATTACGTCACGGTGCTGAGCAGGTGATTTGTGCCTATCGGCGTGATGAAAAGAGTATGCCGGGTTCGAAAAAGGAAGTGAAAAATGCGCGGGAAGAGGGCGCAGAATTCATGTTCAACCTGCAACCGCTAAGCATAGTGATCGATGAGGAGGGTAAGGTCAGCGGCATTCAAATGCGGCGAACCGAAATGGGGGCTCCAGACAGCCAGGGGCGGCGGCAGGCGGTACCCGTTGAGGGTTCGGAACATATCGTACCGGCGGATGCGGTGATCATGGCCTTTGGCTTTAGCCCGCATCGTATGGGCTGGTTGGCAGAACATAACGTCATGCTGGACAGGCAAGGGCGAGTGGTGGCGCCAACGGTGGCGGGTTATCCGTACCAAACCAGTAACCGCAAGATTTTCGCCGGTGGTGACATCGTGCGCGGCGCCGATCTGATCGTGACCGCCATTGCCGAAGGGCGCAAGGCGGCGGAAAGCATCGGCTATTACCTCAATGTGCTATAGCGCAGCTCAAGGAGAGACGGTATGAATCAGTTTGTCATTGCCGATATGAAACAGTGCATTGGCTGCCGCACCTGCGAGATTGCCTGCGTGATGGCGCATCTGGGGGATAATCCGTTACCGATGACAGCGGAAAACTTCAATCCTCGCTTACGGGTGATGAAAACGCTTAGCGTCAGCGTACCGATGCTGTGCCGCCAGTGTGAAAATGCCCCTTGTCTGAACGCCTGCCCAAACGAGGCCATCTATAACCAGGATGGCAGCGTGCAGGTGCTCCAGTCGCGCTGCATTGGCTGCAAGACCTGCATGGTGGCTTGCCCTTATGGCGCGATGGAGGTGGTGGTCAATCAGGGTTATGGCAGCAATGGTGTCGCGTACCAACGGGCCCAGGCGAATAAATGCGATCTGTGTCAGGGGCGCGAAGCGGGGCCAGCCTGTGTTGAGGTGTGCCCAACGGCGGCGTTAACCCTTATCCGGCCAGCAGACCTGCAAGCCATGCAGTTGGAAAAGCAACAGCGCGCGGCCCGTGGTTCTGCGCCGAGCCTGCGGTAAATTATCCATTACCTCACTACAACCCATTCTGCGTGATAATCGCGTGGAATGGGTTTTCTTTAATGATCCCCGCGACGTGGCTAAATGAAACGAATATCGCGGCTTTACCTTTAAACGTGATGATCTTTCAGAAATATTACCACCATGCTGCATGCTATAATTCGTCGATATTCTGCACGGAACCTCTTTGTTAAGGATAAATGACGATGACCCTTTTCCCAGGATTTAAAACCACGCTGTTAGCGGCATCGGTACTGTTAGCCTATTCCGGTGTGGCGCAGGCGCAAGACGTCACGCTCAACGATGTGACGGTCTTTATTCGTGGTGCCGAGCTATTCAACAGCAGCAAAGTGACGCTACCAGCGGGGGAAAGCGAAGTCGTCTTTACCAATATTGCCAGCGGGCTGAACGAACAAAGCCTGATGCTTGATGCCGATAACGGCGTGGTCGTGCAATCTTTCAGCATAAAACGTGATTTTCTTACCGAGCATGTGTCGCCTGAAGTGGAGCAATTAACCAAGCAGATTGATGATGAGGTACGCGAGCAAAGCAAATTGAACGTGCAGCGGGAAGTGATCCAGGCGCAGTTGGCGGTGCTGGAAAGTAACCGGGCTCTGGGTTCGGAGAAAGAGGGCGCTTCCGTTGAGCAGGTTAATCAAATGCTTGAACTGGTCAGCCGTCGCATGAGTGAAGTGCTGCTGGCGGATATCGAGCTTAAAGAGAAGATCGCCGCGATTGACAAGAATATCGAAAAGCTGAAGAGCCAGTTGGACGAGGCTCAGCAGAAGACAGGCCAAACGGTGAATCAGGTGGTGGTGAAGTTTTACACTGGGAAAGCGGTGACCAGTAACGTTAAGCTGTCTTATGTGATCCCGGATGCAGGCTGGGTGCCGACTTACGATGTGCGGGTCAACAGCATTACCCAGCCGGTCAAGCTGAGCTACAAGGCCAATGTGTTTCAGAACAGCGGCATCAATTGGGATAAGGTCAACCTGACGCTTTCTAGCGGCAACCCAAGCGAAGGGGCGCAGGCGCCGAAGTTGCAACCTTGGTATCTCGATTTTTATCAGGACTACTCAAGTTCCAAGATGGCAATGTCGATACCCAGACCGGCACCGGCTCCCGTTGCGGAGATGGCCGCTGGCGCGAATGCTCAAGAGCTTGATGGCGCAATGGCCTCCAGAGCTAAACGCTCCCTCTCTGACTATGTGGTCACCGACGCTGGCGGTGTGAATACCCGCTTTAGCATTTCCCTGCCTTATAACATTGCCTCCGATGGCAAAGGGCATTCGGTCACCATCAAGGATGTGGACGTTCAGGGCGACTACCGCTACGTGGTGGTGCCGAAAATCGAACCTGATGCCTTCTTGCAGGTACAGTTAAAAGACTGGGAGCAGCTTAATTTGTTGCCGGGCAAGTCCAGTATTTTCTTCGAGGGGTCATTTGTCGGCCAGGGGGATATCAATATCGCCGAGGCTAAAGAGACGCTGGATCTTTCATTAGGCCGGGACAAAAAGATTATCGTTAACCGCGAAAACGGCAAGCAGCTGACCTCGAAGGCGGAGTTTTTTGGCAATTCGGTAAGCCAACAGTACTCCTTTGTCACCAGCGTGAAAAATACCCGTAAAGAGCCGATTAAGCTGGTGGTGATGGAACAGATGCCGCTGAGTCGTGATTCGGCAATTACTATCGACGGGCTGAAGTACGACGGTGCCAGCTACGATAAAGACACCGGTAACGTGCAGTGGGCACTGGATTTACCTGCGAATCAGTCCGAGAAGTTCACCCTGTCTTATACGGTGAAATATCCAAAGGATAAGCGCGTTAGCAATTTATAAACATTGCCCTCACCCTCGCCCTTTGGGAGAGGGTTGGAGTGAGGGGAAAATTAGCCACCTAATGCCCTTGGACATCAACTTGCGTTGGGAATTACGCCGGTTTAAGACCCGGTTCAACCAAGCTGTAAACCTGCTGGTTGAGCGTTGCGCTATTCGCCAACTGATAGACGTGTGTAGCAACGTCCGCACGCATCACAAAACCATGAACTTCTCGCCCCTGAAAGCGTTGTGCCTTACCGGTAGCGTTGCCGTTCAGCAGCCCGCCGGGGCGCAAGATGGCGTGATCCAGCGTGCTGGTCTGTAACCAACTTTCTGCCAGCGATTTTTCACGTACCGCCTGGCCAAAGCCCGCTTTGGCACGTGGTGACAGAAACGGCCAGCCGTCACCACAGCCCAGAGAGGTGACGAGGATCATGCGCGATATCCCGCACTTTTCCGCCGTATCTATCACTGTCCGGTGGGCCAGATAATCCTGTGCACCTCCCATTGAGGAGATGATCGTTGCGCTGGTACCAGCAGCTTCGCAAGCGCGAGTGACCGCGATGGCATCACAAGCGTCACCGAGATAAACCTGTACGCCTTTCTCCCGCAGGCGAGCAGCGGCATCAGGATTACGTACCACCGCAACCACCGGATGCTGTTCCGCCAGCGCAAGTTCCAGGGTTAGCGCGCCAACCCCCTTGCCACCAGCGCCAAAAATCAACCATGGTTTCATCGTTCACTCCTGTTAGAGGGTAGCTACCGCAATACGCGGCAGATCCAGTTGTTGGAGCAGCTCATCAAGAGACTGCAGAATATTGCTTGCCCAGAAGCGCCCTTCGTTGGTCAGGCGCAGGCAGGTTGAGGCGTCGCGGGTTAATCCTGCCCGATGCCACTGTGCGAGCAGCGGCTTCAGCTTTTCCGCATGAGGCGTCAGTTCATCAAGCGGAATGCGCGCGTTTTCCACGCCAGCCTGTAACGGTTGACGCCACTGGCTTCGGTTACCTGAGGTACGCATCATCATCATCAGTGGTTTGCGACCCGCGGCGATAGCGTCGTGCCAGCTAGTGAGGTTGCGCTCAATCATCCAGGAATAGCCGTTGACCGAGCCCCCCGCGCCGGAGCCAAAGGCCAGACAGTCTGCACCTTGCTTAATTAGCAGGTTGTACAAATTGCGCTCTCGCGTGGTGCGTGCCCAGTGGCTATTGCTGATACAGCGCCAGCCTGCCTGATCCATGAAATCGCAGCCCTGCAAATAGAGATCGCGCCGCTCGGCAGCTGAGGGAACGGAGGTGCGGCCAGTTTCCACTGCCTTACCCAGAGGCGTATTGGGCAGCAGATTAAGGGCGTAGAGATCGACACCGTCCAGGCCGATATCGCGGGCAATCGCCAGGTCTTCGCCCCAAAGTTTCGCATCCTGACCGGGTAAGCCAAATAGCAAATCGCACACTACGGCAGCGCGGTCGCGACGAACTAGCCCTTCCATAAACGCAATGGCGCTTGCACCGTCGGAGGTTCGGGCCATTTTTTTGCGGATTTTGCTATTAAACGACTGAATACCAATCGAAAAGCGATTGGCTCCGGCATCCAGACAGGCGTCAATCCGTTCATCGTCAAAGTTTAGCACCCGGCCCTCGATGGTGATTTCGCAGTCTGGGGCCAGCGGCAGGCGTTCGCGTAGTGTGGTGATGATGCTAGCCAGATCCTGTGCGGCAAGTGCCGAAGGCGTTCCACCGCCAAAATAGACAGCATGGATTGGCGCAGACTGATGAAGTGGGCTGTCCGCTTCCATCTCGATCTCGCGTAGCAGCGCATTGGTGTAGCGGGTGCACCTGTCCTCCTCGAAACGGTTTTGGTAAAAGCCGCAGAAGGTGCAGTGGGTGGCACAAAACGGAATGTGTAGATACACCAGCCGTTTGCGGCTAGGCGCGGACTGGCTGATGACGTTTTGCCAGGTGGGAGCCAGCAGCGATTTTTCCACGGGGATCGCGCCGCGCAGCGGCATCATGGCACGACGATCTTTAAACGGCTGATTGCCTGCCAGTGCAAAATGCGGGGTTAAATCCAGCTCAGTGTCATGTTTCAACTCAAGGTCCTTCAATAGGGCAGAACTGATGGAGACAGGGCTGCAAGGAAGCGCAGCCACTCAGACCTGCCATAGTTTAACTGAAAATGATTACCATTTGCATTTATATACTGGCAATCGTCAGTAGAGTCTATCCGGCCAGCAGCCAATTAAATGCAACGTTGATTTGGGTCAAACTTTTCGGCCCCCCGAATTAAATTTTTGTGGCCGCTGCGAACAACCATTGCTAACGCTGGAGTTTATATGTACTATCGCCGCGTTTTCCCATTCATTCACTTTGCAAAGGAGGTACATCATGAATTATCAAGCACTGTTTACCCTTTGCGGGTCGTATCCTCAGGCATAATTACCTGCTCTCCAGGTATTGCTAGGGCTACCGCCCGCCAAATCCAAAAAATTAGATAAAATATTAATCAGGATTGGTTATGAGCAATACTATTGGCTCCGTTACGCCGCGAGTTTCATTGATCGCGTCGGAACACACCTGGATTGAAGGAAATGCAATCCAACAATTAGAAATTACCGCCAAGCTGCCGGATATGGTGCGCGTGGTCGGGATGCCAGATTTGCATCCTGGCCGTGGTTACCCGGTCGGTGCCGCTTTCTTTTCACAACATCGCTTCTACCCGGCGTTAATCGGTAATGACATCGGTTGCGGTATGTCGCTATGGCAAACAGATTTGCTGGCGATGAAACAATCGCTGGATAAGCTGGAAAAAAACCTTGGCAATATTGACGGTCCGCTAGAGGAAGAAGCGTTGGGGGATATTCCGCCAGCGCTTCGCGATTATTCTCGTGCATTAGGCACCATTGGCGGCGGTAATCATTTTGCTGAACTATTACGCATCGACGAAATATATCAGCCGCAGGCCGGTCTCGATAAAAAACGTCTGATGCTGTTGGTGCACAGCGGTTCGCGTGGTTTGGGCCAGCTCATACTGGAACAGCATGTGCGCGCTCATGGGCATCATGGCTTGCTGGAAAATACCGAGGCGGCCAACGATTATTTGCAACAGCATCAACAGGCGCTGGATTTTGCGGGCTTAAACCGGCAACTGATAGCCCAGCGGATATTGCAGCGGTTACGCACTGCTGGCGATTGCCTGCTGGATATCCATCATAACCTGCTGGCGGCGGCCACCATCGAGGGCGTGAGTGGTTGGTTGCACCGTAAAGGGGCTACCCCGTCGGATGAAGGTCTGGTGGTGATCCCCGGTTCGCGCGGTGATTACAGCTATATCGTTCAACCGCTGCCTGCCGCCAGCAGTTTGTATTCGCTGGCGCATGGTGCGGGGCGCAAATGGATGCGCTCGGAGTGTAAAGATCGCTTATCAGCGCGTTTCAGCACCGAGCAGTTGGCCAGAACCCGCTTCGGCAGCCGAGTGATTTGCCGCGATCGCCAACTGATTTATCAGGAAGCGCCAGAAGCTTACAAGCCGATTGATAGCGTAGTGGGGGCCTTGCAGCAGGCCGGGTTGGTCACGTTGGTGGCGCGTATGCAGCCGGTGTTGACCTACAAAACCAGCGGGGGGCAGTGATGATCTTATTACAGATCTCTGCCGCCCAGGGGCCGGATGAATGTTGCCTGGCGGTGAGTTTGGCACTGCGTCAGTTCCACAAAGAGGCTCAGGCCATGCAGGTGGAACTGCATGAGGTTGAGCGGGAAGAGGGGCGCCTGCCCGGCACGTTGCGTTCGGTGCTATTGACGCTTAACGGCGAAGCGGCGGAGCTATTGGCCGCCAACTGGTGCGGGACGTTGCAGTGGATTTGCGAAAGCCCGTGGCGCACTGGGCGCTCCAGAAAGAACTGGTTTATTGGTGCTGCGCGTTTTTCTCCGGCAGCGGTGCCAAAAGAGAGCGAGATCCGTTTTGAGACATTGAAGTCCTCCGGGCCAGGTGGGCAGCACGTGAATAAAACGGAATCGGCTATTCGCGCCACCCATATCGCTAGCGGCATTAGCGTCAAAGTGCAGACCGAGCGCAGCCAACATGCCAATAAACGTTTGGCGTATTTGCTGATCGCTCACCGTTTGGAACAGCTTGAGCAACAGCACCTGGACGAACAGCGTGCTGAACGACGGATGTTTCACCATCAAATAGTGCGTGGTTCACCGGTTCGGGTGTTTAAAGGCGAAAGCTTTACGCCGCTCGCTTAATCAATATCGGCCTGATGGGGCAGGCCGGTAACCCTATAAGAAGAAAAGAAATGGAAACACATAAATATGGTCGGACGTACCATTATCCATTCTCACCGGGCACCACCAGTGACGATCGGATCAATAAACATTATTGGCAAGACATACGGTTAATCCCCTCACTGATCCATACGGAAAAGCTCGATGGTGAGAATAACTGCCTGAATCGGTATGGCGTATTTGCACGCTCCCATGCGGCACCGACGGTTTCTGCCTGGACGCGCCAGATCCGCCAGCGTTGGCAACTGATTAAAAATGACCTGGGCGATATCGAGCTGTTTGGGGAGAACCTGTATGCCACGCATTCGATCGAATATCGTGGCCTGCAACAGGACTTTTATCTGTTCGCCGTACGCTGTAAAGACATGTGGCTGAGTTGGCAAGAAGTGCAGTTCTACGCGGGATTATTTGATTTTGCCTGTGTGCCTGAAGTGGTACAGGATATGCCGCGCCAGACGGAACAAGAATACCGTTCGGCAATACTGGAGCAGGTGGGGGGAGTGGGGAGTTTTGCGCCGCACGACGTACATACCGGCTTGCCCTGTACCATGGAAGGGATTGTCACCCGCAATGCGGCTGAATTCCCGGTGGCTCAGTTTTCCCATAACGTATTTAAGTACGTGCGTAAAAACCATGTGAAAACCGATCGCCACTGGAGAGTGAATTGGCAACGAGCGCGTATGGCGTACGAGTATCAGCAGGAGGATAAACCATGTGGTGCTTAAGTGAAGACAAGCAGTGGGGCAGGCTGGCGGAAAAATTCCGTTGGGTGGCCGACATGCATCAAGTGCCGCAGGATCCCCGCCATCATGCAGAAGGGGATGTGGCAATCCATACCCAGTGTGTGCTGGCGGCACTGACCGAGTCGGCGCAGTTTTTGGCCTTGCCAGAACAACAGCAGGAGCTGGTTTGGGCCGCCGCGCTGCTGCACGATGTTGAAAAGCGCAGTACCACGCGGGTTGCCGACGATGGTTCAGTGACATCACCCAACCACGCTAAACGCGGTGAGCTGACCACACGCTCGATCCTGTATCGGGATATCGTTACGCCTTTTCAACTGCGTGAACAGGTAGCAGCCTTGGTCCGTTTTCATGGTTTACCGTTGTGGATCATGGGGCGGCCATCGCCAGAGCGGGCGCTGTTATTAGCGGCCTTAAGGTTGGATACACGGTTGCTGGCGATGTTGGCACGGGCGGACGTGCTGGGCCGCGAGTGTGACGACCAAAACGGCCTGCTGGATAACATCGAGCTGTTCGAACTGTTTTGTCAGGAGCAGCAATGCTGGGGTCAAGCGCGTCCTTTTGCTAGCGATAACCAGCGTTACCACTATTTGACGCATCCGCTGGCTAGCGTGGATTTTGTTCCTTATGAGCAATTTCAGAGCGAAGTGACGTTGCTCTGTGCGCTGCCGGGAATGGGTAAAGATCGCTATATCGCGCAGCATGCGGCTGGGCTTGAGGTTATCAGCCTGGACAACATCCGCCGGCAACACCGGTTGTCTCCTACCGACAAGAACGCGACCGGCTGGGTCGTGCAGCAGGCCAAGTCGCAGGCAAAAACGCTGCTACGGCGGGGCGAGCCTTTTGTCTGGAATGCTACCAATATTACCCGGCAGTTGCGTAGCCAGTTGGTTGAGTTGTTTATCGCCTATGGCGCAAGGGTGAAGATTGTTTACCTGGAAGTACCGTATGCCCAGTGGCAGCGGCAGAATGCCGAGCGGGAATACAGCGTACCTGCTGAGGCGATGGCGCGTATGCTGAGTAAATTGGAGATCCCGCAAGCGGACGAGGCGCACGAGGTGGAGTTGCGGGTGCAGGACGCAAGCTAACCAGGTTTGTGCACCCTCAAAGGGTGAGGGTGCCAGCGCGGCATACAGTCCCCTATCCATGTGGATAGGGGACGTCACCGTAGATTAATTCGCGATCACCGTGACCAACAGCGGTGATTCAAACATCGCCTTCGGCGAAATAACCGATTCGTCCCACGGGATTTGCGTTCCGTAGCGCTCCTTCAGTTTCTTCTGCACGGCAGGAGCACCAAAGTTGAATTCACGCACTTTTTGCAGCTTGCCGATTTGAATCCCTAGTGCGCGATCGTAAATTTTCCACACCAACTCTGAGCAATATAACCTCTCATCTGACCAGGAAAACTGCATGTCGTAGGGCTTCCCGGCAAAGCTTTTGGCCTGCTGGCGTATTTTTAGCTGCGCGGACGGCGTCATCATTTGCTTGGCGTTCTTGAGGCGTTTGACGACAAAATGCTTTTTCTCTCCCCGTTCGATCCAGGTGGCCAGCGGCGTGTATTTCACCGTCGATACCGCTTCAAATACGTAAGGCTTGCCATCACGCAGCAGAATGATACCCATGTGGCTGTAACGCGAGCCGGTGGCCTGCTGTATCGCCAGGCTCTGTGCCGAGCGGGAAGTGTGGAAAATGATGTCACCATCCTGCACCGCAGGTAGCTCGCGAGCTTGGCTGACCAGCACGGTCATCAGGCCGATGGTGAGAAACAGAATTGCCCACAGGCGTTTGGTAAAAATCACGTTCAATCCCTCGAAGTTAGAATTTAGCGACTTTATCGGGGCTGTGTGAAGTGAGGATGAAGTGGTAGAGCAAAGATGGGAAGTCGCATTAGTAGTCCTCATGCTTTAATAAAAATAATGATATTTATCAATGTGGTAATAACAATTCTATCATTGTGGTTAAAGGGTGCTTAAAGCAGGCCGATAGCTGTTCTATTGATGTTGTCACCTAAATAGGACGAAACCGGATGTTAGGGATCTACCGTATATCGATGAGAATGAAGCTTTTCATTGCTCTGTTTCCACTGCTACTGGCTTTATGCTGGTTTGCCGGCTCGGGTATGAAAACCCGTATCCATACCGAACGTCAGATGGATGTCATCGTTCAGTTAACGGCAATTGCGCGTGGTGCAGGGGATGTGGTGCATGAGCTGCAAAAAGAGCGTGGTATGAGCGCAGGTTACCTGGGCTCTGGCGGTGGGCAGTTTCGCACTGAACTAGCAGATCAACGTAAACTGACAGATGCGGCTATGGCGAAATTTAGCCAACTGTTATCCACAACGGATAGCAGTGCATTGGAAGGGATTGATACATCGGCGATTCAGTTATTTAACGACCCAACCCAGTTACTGAGCGAGGTGCGTAATAACGTCAGCAATTTAAAGAGTGCGGCGCCACAAGCTATTGGTTTCTATACCAAGACTATCGCCCAGGTGCTGGATTTTGTTGGCGGTATTGGGCATTTGACGACATCGGGCAAAATTGGCCAGGAATTGTCAGCGTATTACAGCCTGCTTAACCTGAAAGAACAGTCGGGAATAGAGCGAGCATTACTCTCGGGTGTTTTCTCTAGCGATCGTTTTGGTGATGGGCAATTCCGCCAGTTGAGCGATGTGGTGGGAAAACAAGAGGCCTGGCTTTCTGCGACTCGTCGTTTCAGCACCGCGGAGCAGGCGGCGGCGCTTGATGGCGCATTGCGCTCTACATCGGCAACTGATGCCCTAAAGTATCGTGAGATAGCGCTCGATAAAGTGGCAACGGGTGGATTCAAGGTCAATCCTACCGATTGGTTTAAGGCTCAGACTGTGCGCATTGAAGTGCTGCGTCAACAAGAGAATCAAACCGCTGACACGTTACAAAAGCATGCGGCAGAGTTGTCACGTACGTCACGTAGCGAATGGATGACTTTTCTGTGCATCAGCCTTCTTTCTCTGGCCGTGGCCTTGGCGATAGCCATTGTCGTTGCGCGGAGTATCCATCTGCAACTGCAAGGAACGTTGAAAACGATTGGTGAAATGGAGGGTGATTTGACCCAACGCCTCAGCGTGCCGGGTAGTGATGAGTTGTCAGCACTGAATCATGCCTATAATCAATCCATTGAAAATATTCAGCATATTGTTAAAGAGATTAAATCCGGCTCAGTGATCCTTCACCATGCTAGCAGTGATATCGCCGCTGGCAATCAGGATTTGGCGCAACGTACTGATGAACAGGCGGCATCTATCGTTGAAACTGCGGCAAGTATGGAACAAATGTCCACGGCGATCTCCCAGACTGCAGATAACGCCCGCGAAGCGGAACAACTCACGCTGGCAATGGAGCGCGATGTCATGCAGGCGAATCGCGTGGCGAATGAAGCCAGCCAGAGCATGACGGAGATCCGTAATTCTAGCGAGCAGATTGCACGTATCGTGGCCTCTATTGACGACATTTCTTTTCAGACTAATTTATTGGCGCTCAATGCTGCGGTAGAAGCCGCTCGAGCTGGCGAGTCTGGAAGGGGATTTGCGGTGGTAGCGAGTGAGGTGCGTAACTTATCTCAACGTTGTGCTAAAGAGGCGAGCCAGATCCGGGAGCTGATTAATCAAAATATGGAAAAAATTGCGGAAGGCGTCGCCCGGGTTTCGGCTTCTGGGGTGGCACTAAAGGCGGCAGCAGATAACTCAGGACTGATGAAACAATATGTTAGCGATATCGCTCAGGCCGCAAACGAACAATCATTGGGGGTGGGGCAGGTTCATCTGGCTTTGAATCAACTTGAACAAGTCACACAGCAAAATGCGGCTTTGGTTTCCCAAGCGGCCAGTGCCAGTCAGGTACTGGATAACCAAGCGGCAGCGATGACCAAATTAGTGAATCGGTTCATCGTATAATATTCTCGTTGCAAGGGCGATGGGAGTAATCCCGCCTCTTGCTCGATCATTCGTTTCGTAGCGTATTTTTATTATTCTTGATACGTCTCCGCTTTCCTGCATGCCGCTTACCGTATATTCCCAGATGTTTTTTCGTGTAAGCGGTATGTCGTTTTGTGCTGCGAGGGTGCATACTATCGCCCCTCCCAAAGGCGGTGGGCAAGGCTTTGGCGTTATCTGACAATAAAAAGGAACGGTGATGGAAAGGCGTAATTTTCTCAAGGGTGCTGCTGCGTTATCTTCTTTTGGGCTGATAAGCCCGGTCTGGTCTGAGTCGCGTAAAACGGACATCCCGGCGTCGACCTGCGTGGACAACAGAAGACGTTTTGTGATGACACAAACGTATAAACTGAAAGCGCCAGCAGGCTCAGAAGGTAAGGCCAATCTGTGGATCCCGGTCCCCGTGGACACCGCCTTTCAGCAACTGAAGCACATTTCTTTTTCTGGCAACTATCAGCAGGCCTACCTCACGGCAAATAATATCTACGCAGCCAAAACGTTGTTTGCTTCCTGGCCGGACTCCAAAGGCCCGATGGAACTCAAGGTGGAAATGCTGATTGAAACCTTGGACTGGGAACCGCTGAAGAGCAACCAACTGGCCGAATGGCACCTCCCGAAAACCGATCTGGTGTTCCCCGCAGAGATACAACCCTATCTGAATGCCACCCCGCATATCCCGGTAGACGGTGTGGTGAAAGAAACGGCGTTGAAGATCGTCGGCGACGAGAAATCACCTTTACAGCAGGCGCGGCTCATTCATGAATGGGTAAGAACCCATATGCATCGAGACGATGCGGTGATTGGCTGCGGGACCGGTGATGTGGGGCAAATCCTTAAGGCCGGTAAGCTGGGCGGCAAATGTACCGATATCAACTCCGTGTTCGTCGCGTTGTGCCGTGCCAGCGGGATCCCCGCGCGTGAGATGTTTGGTATTCGCCTCGGCGCATCCCGCAAGCTGGGGAACTATTCGAAGAAGGCATTTGGCAGCGCTGATGAACAAGGCGTGGCAAAAGTCAGCGGTGGGCAGCATTGCCGGGCGATGTTCTGGCTGGCAGGTTTCGGCTGGTTGCCAGCCGATCCGGCCGACGTCACTAAAATGCGTCTGGCAGAGAAAAAAGAAAACGGCGATGCCGCCGTTGAAGCCGTCAACGATTACCTGTTCGGCAACTGGGAAATGAACTGGGTTGGTTTTAACTACGCCCGTGATTTCGCACTTTCGCCAGAGGCAGAGCAGGGTGACCTCAATAACTTTGGTTACCCCTATGCTGAAGTGGATGGTGACCCGTTAAACTTCTACGATCCGGCCGAATTTAGCTATGACTATGTCTCTGTCGAACAGCGTTAAGGGCAGCGTAGTGACGCTGCTGGCGGCTTTGCTTGCCGCCGCAGCATCGACACTCTGTTGTCTCGGGCCGTTGTTGTATCTGGTGTTTGGTATCTCGGCTGCCGGGCTGACGGGGATCCCTGCGTTATCCTGGTTACAGTGGCCCATGATTATTGTGGCTATCGGGTTGATGCTGCGAGGATTTTGGCGGCTTTATCTGTCGCCGCGCCCGGTCTGCGTGAACGTCGTCAGCCGTCGGGCACTGATTTGGCTTTACTGGCTGTCGGTGCCGTTGCTGTTGGCGTTGATGACCTACCCCTATGTATTACCTTGGATTTGGGAAATGATGGAATGAAGAAGCGCATTTTTCTGCTGTTGGCTCTGGTGTTGATTGCGCCGCGGTTATGGGCAGAGAACCAGAAAGTCACAATTGATATCAAAGCAATGACCTGCTCACTGTGCGTCATCTCCATCAATAAAGCGTTGCGCTCTACTGAGGGTGTGATTAAGGCCAAAGCCTCACTGAAAACGCACCAGGCGGAAGTGATTGTGCCCGAGGGTTTCGACAATCAGGCATTGTTGACGGCAATTTCCCGTACCGGCTATAGCGGCGAAATCCAGGGCGTGGTGCCAGCTCCGTAGTTTTTACCCCGCATTTAACCATTGTGAAAGCAATGCATGAAGCTGTGAGGGTTCCAGTGGTTTATACAGCACCATATAACCCTCACTTTCCGCCTGCTGCAATATCGCCGAATTAAACTCACCGCTTACCATCGCTCCACTGGCCTGCGGGAGCCGGTGGAATAACTCCTGCAAAATGTCGAAGCCACTCTCACCCGAACGCAGGCGCTGATCGCACAAAATGGCCTGGGGGGAGAATCCGCTCTCAAGCTCGGCAAACGCCTCTTGTGCCGAGGCAACGCAGCGAACCGTTACGCCCCAGGCCTGCATCAAGCTTATCCAGGCAGAGGTGACCAGGGGGTCGTCATCGACCACCAGACAGGTACCGGAAAGTGCCCGATGCGCAACCAGGAAGGGCTTCTTATCCATGACTAACGGAGCCTTGACGGGAACAGTATCGCTGGCTGGCAGGCGTAGCCAAAAACGCGAGCCTTTGCCCTCAATCGAACTCATCGCACACTCGACTTTCATCAGCTTCGCACATCTTGCCACCACGGCCAGGCCCAATCCATGCCCGGCGCTATCTATTCGCCAGGCAAGCTCAGGGCGATAGAAGGGGGAGAATATCTGGGATTTTTCGGCATCGGCTACGCCAATCCCCGTATCCCATACTTCCAACAACCAATCCTTACCGCGTAGACGAACTGCGATCAACACCCCACCTTGTTGGGTATAGCGTAATGCGTTGTGTGTCAGGTTGATTAACGACTGCTTGATCAAAGAGAGATCGCCCAATGCCACGCAGCGTTGCCGAGGAAGCCTTGAGCGCAGGGACAAACCTCGGCTATTTGCCTCCTCACGAAACAGCGTGACGATCGACTCGACTAACGGTGCTAAATCCACTTCGGTCTTGGGAACATTGACGGCTTTATTTTCAATGATGGTCAGGTCCAGCAGTGAGTTGAACATTAAATGCAAAGAACGCACGCTTTGTTGCAAATCATGGAGTTGTGGGTTTAACAGGGTATCGCGATTCTTATGGATGATCGCTTCTATCAAGAATCCCATCGCGTGGATAGGTTGACGAAGGTCGTGGCTGGCGGTCGTCAGGAACAGGTTTTTATCCTGCAATGCCCGTTCCGCTTCCTCTTTGGCTACGCGGAATTGCTCAGCCAGCAGGATGCTGTCCTCTTCCAATCGCACCTGCTGAAGGAAGAACGCATGAGAGGTCAAGGCATGGCGATAAATAGCAAAGCCATATAAGAGGTTAAGCAACACAATGATGGGCCAGGTATCACCGTATCGCCAGGGGATTAATAGCAACAAGATCCCCCAACAACTGATGAAAAACCGCTGGAATGCGCCCAGCAGCGGGGTCAGGTGAGTGGCGTTGGCTGCAACGATAGCGGCGATGCTGATATTGAGCAGCAGAATAAAATCAAAGGAGGGGTTTATGGCCGTCACGGCAATCAGTGAAGACAAGCCGATGCCATGCAGCAATGCCAGCCGATTGACCCAAGGTAGCCACTGGGCCAGCATGGCGGTTTCCGTTGTCGTACTCAGCTTGTGGCGATAGTGGCGATGGCATAACCAGACAATCAGGGAGGCTAGAAAGTACAGCGCAATCCAGCAGACGATCGGGGTTAACGGTAAGTGCAACTGATAGAGCCAGATGGCAAATACGATCCCGACGAAAGGGACCGCATAGATGCTGAATACCAACCGCGCCAACACATGGTTCAGCATTCGAAGCT
Source organism: Serratia sp. 14-2641 (assembly GCF_001692375.1). Taxonomy (NCBI): domain Bacteria; kingdom Pseudomonadati; phylum Pseudomonadota; class Gammaproteobacteria; order Enterobacterales; family Yersiniaceae; genus Serratia; species Serratia sp. 14-2641. The sequence goes on from NZ_LXKR01000055.1 coordinate 63,234, forward strand.
GCGAGTGCGGGTTGATATCTTGCGTGGTTTTATCACTGATTGGGTTAATCATGGCGTGAAACGGCGCCCCTGTAGCAGCGTAATGGCTTCGATTCGGTTGGTGACGCCCAGCTTGCTGAGGATACTGGTAATATGCTCTTTGATAGTCGGCTCAGACACGGCCAGCGTAAGGGCGATACGTTTATTTGAGAACCCGCGCAGCATCATCGCCAGCACTTCTGTCTGGCGTTGGGTGAGCCCGAATTCCTGCTCATGAGTGGTTGATGGGGGACAACAGGCCAATTCCGAGCTATCTGGAAACCAGAGTTGCCCATTCTGGAGCGCGGTAACGGCAAGATGGAAGGTTTGTGGTGAGTCGTGCTTGTGAACGAAACCGTGCGCCCCAGCCTCCCGAGCTTTATGTTGTACTTGGTTATTTTCATCCCCACTGATGGCCAGCAGGCGAATATTGGCGTCCTGCTGTAGCAACTCTTTAATGAGGTGGAGTGCTGTACCATCAGACAGCCAGAAGTCCAGTACCAACAGGTGAGGGTAGCCGTTCTCTGCGATGCGACTATTGCACTCTTTGCGGCTGGCAGCAACATACACCTGCCTGTAACCACAGTGCGTATTTAAAAAAACGGCAATGCCATTCGCTACCATTGGGTGATCGTCAACGACCAAAGCATAGGGCTTACTCACGTCACTTTCCTTTTGTCGCCAATGTAACGCCTGCATTGATCACGGCATGCCAGATCAGTTGCCTACCCAAACTAGCAATATGGCCACCTTATGTAAACCCTACTTTGGTAGGGTTGTAGTTATATCATGATAAAAATATTCTGATGAAAAGTTAATAAGTGGTTATGGTGATAGGCGGATTCTTAGTTATTATGGCATTGTTAAGAATCATTATCAAATATCATTAATGAAACAGACATGGCGCGCAAGTTTTTCCTGGTTTAGCGCTATTAACAAAGCACTGTTGTTAATAATTGGTGTTGGCGGCACTAATAAATTTCCGAACATCAGGACGAGACACGCGTATATCTATATGGAAGTCGATGGTCATTTTCTGCTTGTCGGATGCAGTAGCATGGGGGGAAGACAAATTCAGTGCATCGTATATGAAGGCCCATATTATACCTAACAAGACCACCAAGGCCGAGGTGCAGGCAATTTATGGTGTGCCGGATGATCAGGACGTGAGTTCAGACGGGAGCGTAGTCTGGAAGTATGAAGCGAGAGGCAACTTGAGCACGGCTTCCTCCATTGTTGGCTACATCCCCGGAGCGGGGGCCGTTTCCAGTGCTCTTGGCATGGCTAACACGGCATCGAATGCTTCAGACAGTGCAGCCAAGGCATCGGCTAAAATGTCAGGCGATACTGAACACCATGGGAAGCGTATTTATATCGATTTCGACAGTAAAGGGATAGTTGACTATTGGTATATGTAACTTGAACTGCGTTAGCTGCGGTTCGGTTTAATAATACTTGGATTGATTTTACCCCGGATAAACCCCCGGGCATTCCTGCTTATCAGCGATGAAGAATAAAAACACCAGGGAACTCTCATCGTAATGATTTTTTAGAATAACTAACAAGATGGTTTTTCTGTTTCCTCTTAAACCTGTCTTACATCATAACCTCAAGACTAATTAAACTCATTGGAGGAGTTTTTTCATATGAATAAAATTTATCGTTTGGTACGCCAACGGCATACCGGTGATCTGATCCCCGTAGCTGAATTTTCCCGCGCTGGCGGCAAATCCGCCCAAAATCGTAAAGTCGGAGTGACTCCCTGCCTACTTCTGGCGATGGCGGGTATGGTTGGCTCCGTCGCAAATGTAGGCGCGGCTGAAATCGTGATTGATGGCGGCACAGAAGAAACCGTACCGGGCACCAAGCCGGATGGCTGGAAAACAGGTAACCGCGTCGATCTGGTGATTGGTGACACCGGTTCAGGCAAGTTAACCGTCAGCGACGGCGCCAAGGCAACTACCGTTGGGGCTAGTTATCTGGGCAGGGAAGCAGGAGCTGTCGGCAGTGCTTTAATAACAGGTATCGACTCGCGCTGGAAGCTCTACAACTACGATCCCCTCTACGGCCAGGATCTGAAAGTGGGGGTGGGTGGCGAGGGTAACGTTTCCGTACTTGACGGTGGAACGCTGGAAGTTTCATTTATTGAACTGGGCGTGAAGGAAGGTGCGAAAGGGGCGTTGGCGATCACGGGAGCGGGCTCGCAATTATTAGGCCATCAGGTGATTGTTGGTAAGGGAGGCGTGGGTGAGCTAACCCTTTCCGACGGCGGAAAATTCCGCCTGGATACCTTCGATAAAGTGATCGTGGGCCATGATGCCACTGGTGAAGGGACCATCAACGTCGACGGGGCCGGGAGCGAACTGTATTACGATATGTACGGTTCTTCAAACATTTACGTGGGCTACGCCGGTAAAGGCGTGATGAACGTGACCAATGGTGCCAAGGCCGGAGCACAGCAACTCAGCATTGGCACAACGGCCGGTGCCTATGGCGAGCTTAATCTTTCAGGAGTCGGTTCGATAGTGACCTCCGGCGGTGTCATTGTGAGAGTTGGTGAAAAAGGCGAAGGAAAGGTCAATATCACCGACGGTGCACGACTCGATGGCCGCGGGTCTGGCAGTTATCTTGGCGATAGTTTCGGCGGGAAAGGGAGCGCGCTGATTTCGGGGAGTGGATCAACCTGGAAGGCTGCAACGCTGTTTATAGGCTACAACGGCGAAGGGCAGATGGACATCATCGATGGCGGCAGCGTAGAGGCTGGCACGATGCGTATCGGTACGCGTGTTAAAAGTCAGGGCAACGTGCTCATCAGCGGGGCGGGTTCCTCTATCAAAGTGACCGGGCTTGATGTGGGTGTGGACGGCGTTGGCAGCCTGACCATCGCCAACGGTGCGCAGGTGACCAGCACGGGTGGCAAATTCGACGGCCTGGCTATCGGTGAACGTGAGCTTTATAGCGGTACCGCACCTGCAAGCGGCACGGTTCTGGTCAAGGATGCAGGCACGCTACTATCGGCCGGGTATATCAACATCAGTGGCGATAACGGCGATGGCACCCTGACGGTCACTGATGGTGCAGTGGTCAAAGTGGGCAGCGAAGGTGCGGTGCGGGTCGGTAACAGTACCTTTTCCGGTAGTAGTTCGGTGAAGCAGGCGGTGCTCAATATCGGTACCGGCGGTAAAGCAGGTATTCTGGATACGCCTGAAGTCTTTGTGCATAGCCGCGGCGTTGTAAACCTCAATTACACTGATAATCAGGATCTCTCTGCCAAGCTGAGTGGTGCCGGGACCATCAATCATCTGGGGACAGGGATTACCCGCCTGATGTCTAAAGATAATATCTTCGGCGGTACGGTAAACGTTGTCGCCGGTACGCTGCAGGCAGGGGTAGCCAATGGATTTGGGGCTAACTTTTTAAGCCCTGCCGTGTTTAACGTGGGTAACGCAGGAACGCTGGATCTGGCGGGTTTCAGTTCTATCTTTAGTGGGTTAAGTAACGCGGGCACAGTAAGTCTAGGCAGCAATGGCCAGGCAGGAACGACATTGTCACTGGCTAACACCAGCTTCTTTGGCGGCGGCGACGGCAGCTATAAAGGCGAAGGTGGCACCCTGCGGCTGAATACGGTACTTGGGGGGGATGACTCGGTGACCGATCGTCTGGTGATCACCGGCAGCAGCAGTGGCCAGTCGTGGTTACAGGTCAACAACGTTGGTGGTCAGGGTGCCGCAACGATCGAGGGTATTGAGGTGATCAGCGTTGCCAACGCATCTGACGGCGTGTTTAACCTGCAAAAACCGGTTGTCGCGGGTGCATACGAATATCTGCTGCATAAGGGGGGTAAACAGGAGCCTGCCGACGGCAACTGGTACTTACGTTCGGAGGCGGTTAGCGTGCCCGAAATCCCTGTGCCAGAAACACCTGAGCCTGAAAAACCGACTCCAGAGACGCCGAAGCCAGAGACACCTGAACCTGAAACACCGACTCCAGAAACCCCTAAGCCAGAGATCCCTGAGCCTGAAAAACCAGGGCCGGTCACACCGCCGATCAGCGGTAAACCTTCTCTGCTACGTGTTGATGCTGCCGCCTATCTGAATAATCAGAATGCCGCCGTGCATATGTTCGACCATAGCCGCACCGATCGTCTTGGGGAGCCTGGGTTTGGCGCCAGAGGCAAGGAGGGCCAGGGCGCGGTCTGGATACGTGCCCAGCGAAATAATCTTGATGCTGGCGTGGTTGGCGAGCAGTTATCGGTCAAGACGGATCTAGACGTCATGCAGATTGGTGGGGAATTACAACATGCCGTTGGTGAAGGCCGATTGCATACCGGCTTGATGTTGGGCTATGGCAGCGCTGACACCAGAGCGATGTCCGATCTCAGCGGGCGTGATGCCAAAGGCAAAGTCACAGGAACCAGCGTTGGCGTTTACGGTACCTGGTATCAGAATGCTGTAGCACCAAGCGGGTTCTATCTGGACAGCTGGCTACAATATGGCCGCTACGATAACGAGGTCAACGGCAGTGGATTGGCACAGGAAAAGTACAAGTCTAATACCTGGAGTGGATCGCTGGAGCTGGGTTATGCGTTAGCGCTGTATGAAGGGACAAGCCGTGGCCTGTATCTGGAGCCTCAGGGGCAGGTGATCTTTACCCGTTATAGTGGCGATGCCCACACTGAAGATAACGGTACCCAAATTGCGGCGCAGCGTAAAAATCAGACCACGACCCGTCTCGGAGCCCGGCTGTTTAGCAATTCCCTGGACCCTGCGGCCAATCAGATCCAGCCGTTCCTGCAACTGAACTGGTGGTCTGGTGGTAATGATGCGGCGATCGAGATGAACGGAACCAGGGTGAACCATAAACTGGCCGATAACGTGTATGAGGCTAAAGCGGGCGTTCAGGTTGAACTGGGCAAGGGGTGGAGTACTTCTGGTAACATTGGGGTGCAGGGGGGGAAAGATGATTTCCGCGACGTTAATGGCCAATTGGGGTTGAGGTACAACTTCTGATCCGATAACTCTGTAAATTGAAACCCACGCAGCCGCGTGGGTTTTAACGTTTTCAGCGCGGGTATTACACTCCGCAATCCAATGGCTACCTTCAGGTATTAAAATCAATCTCTTCAAGCCATTCGGCTATAAACAACGACAGGGTGTCACACATGTGAGTTCTCATATCCGCAGAGTCATTGCGTAGGCGTTTGAATTATTTCAACTTGATGCTTGGTAATTTCAGCTCAAATATTCGAAAACCGTCTACACTTGGCAGAGCAACGCTGATCGCTATTCATTTTCTCGTCTCTGAGTTAACCATTCAGACGCCGACTTTCATAGGGATTAACATGAAGACCATACAAAAGCGTGTTGAAATGCCTGGAGTTGAAGAGATAAAAAACAGCTTAATCAATAAGCTGAGATACGATTTATGTTTGGAGCTCAAGGATGCTACCCCTGTGGACATCTTTAATGCGTTGGCTCTGGCCCTGCGGGATTATCAGCTGGATAGTTTCTTCAATACCAAACGTTGTCAGCAACAGGCAAAGCCTAAGCGACTTTACTATTTGTCGATGGAATTTTTACTTGGTCAGTCGCTGCGTAATAACTTGATGAATCTGGGATTGTTGCCCTGTGCTAAACAGGCAGTGAATGAATTAGGCTTTGATTTTGAAGATATTACCAGCCAGGAACCCGATGCCGCACTGGGTAATGGAGGACTAGGTCGACTAGCCGCCTGTTTTATCGATTCGATGGCCACGTTGGATATTGCCGCTTCAGGTCACGGTATCAAATATGAGTATGGTTTGTTTAAACAATCCATACAGAATGGCAAGCAGGTTGAACAGCCTGATGACTGGCACAGCACCCACTCTCCCTGGTTGATCGATCACCCTTCACAGCTGATGCTGATCCCTATCGGTGGTCACATCGAAGAGAGTGAAGATATTGATGGTAACTACAATCCTATGTGGATGGACTGGAAGGTCATTGTTGGCGTGCCGCACGACTACTTCGTCACCGGCTACGGCGGCAATACGGTAAATAAACTGCGCTTATACAGCGCGAGCGCTTCAGATTCATTTGACGTTCATATATTTAACCGCGGTGACTATCTGCGTGCAGTTAGCCAGAAAATAGCGTCAGAGAATATATCGAAAATACTTTACCCGGCCGATGAAATCCAGTCAGGTAAGGAATTGCGTCTGACGCAAGAGTACTTTCTGGTTGCCTGTACCTTACGCGATATTTTGCACGACTATGCTCAGCGCTCGGAAGACATCACCGCATTGCCCGATGCGGTTGCCATCCAGTTAAATGATACCCATCCGGCTCTGACCATCGTCGAGATGATGCGTACGCTGGTGGATGAATACCGTCTGGATTGGGAAATTGCCTGGGGCATCACGCAAAAAACCTGTGCGTTTACCAACCATACGTTGATGCCAGAAGCGTTAGAAACCTGGCCTGTGGCATTATTTGAGAAATTGTTACCTCGGCACCTGCAGATTATCTACGAAATTAACCATCGGTTCCTTACTGAGATAGCTCATAAATGGCCAGACAAACCGGAGTTACTGGCTTCACTCTCGTTGTTTGAAGAGGGGCCTGAGAAAAAGATCCGCATGGCCAACTTGGCCATTGTGGGTAGCCATAAGGTGAATGGGGTGGCTAAATTGCACTCCGAACTGATTAAACAGCAATTGGTTCCCCACTTTTATTTTATCACTCCGGAAAAATTCACTAACCAAACCAACGGCGTCACGCCAAGGCGCTGGATCCAGCAAGCCAACCCGAAATTGGCCGAATTCTTGTCCCGTCAGTTAACTCCAGGTTGGGTTACCGATCTTGATAAATTGCAGCAATTGAAAAAATTAGCCAAGGACAGCGGAGCTTTGGAAGAGATTCAGGGCATTAAGCGGTATAACAAAGAGGCGCTTTGCCGGCTTATCACTGCTCAGCAGGGGATAAAAGTCGATCCGCTATCCCTGTTTGACAGCCAGGTGAAGCGTATCCATGAATATAAAAGGCAATTGCTGAATATTCTGCACGTTATACACCTTTATTTGGGAATTGTTGAGTCTGGCAATGTTCTGATACAGCCAAAGGTTCACCTGTTCTCTGGCAAAGCCGCGCCAGGCTACGCCATGGCCAAACTGATTATTCAGTTGATTAATGAAGTGGCAAGGACGGTTAATAACGATCCGCGTGCCAAAGGGCAGCTTAATGTGCTGTTCCTGGAGGATTATAAGGTCTCACTGGCCGAACATATCATTCCCGCCACCGATCTTTCAGAACAGATCTCAACGGCGGGCACCGAAGCTTCGGGCACCAGTAATATGAAGTTTGCCATGAACGGGGCCTTGACCATCGGCACGATGGACGGTGCCAATATTGAAATTCGTGACGCGGTGGGAGCCGATAATTTTTATCTGTTTGGTGCCGACGCAGCTGAAATCAACAGCTGTCGGCAGGCAGGTTCCCATAACCAGATCTACCCCAATAATCCGACAATCAAAGAGGCGGTAGACGCTTTGGTGTCAGGCCGCTTCAGCCTGGATAAATCACTTTTTCAACCGATCTATCACTTGCTGAAGGAAAGCGATCACTATTGCCATTTGCTGGACTTTGACAGTTATCGTCTTGCCCAGCAACAGGCACTGCATGATTTCTCCCAACCCCAGTTATGGCACCAACGGGCGCTGTTGAACATTGCCGGTATGGGGGAGTTCTCAAGCGACCGAACTATCAAGGGGTATGCTAACGAAATCTGGGGGATCCCTTGTTAACGTGAAGCATGGTGAATCCGACCTCCCTGGCGGGTTTCCGTCAGGGGCACTTCAACCTAAGTGGGACATGGCCTGTAAAGGTAGAGGATCATGACGTATGGAACCCCTTAACCATAGTCACCCTGCTATGGCACCGCAGGTGGGCGTGTTGATTGTAGACGATTCCAAAAGTTATCGGCATCTGATGGCGGCAGCCTTGACGAAATGGGGATTTAGCGTCTGTGAGGCTGAAGATGGCCAGCAGGCGTTGCAAAAGTTGGCCCAACGGTCGATTCATATCGTCATCAGCGACTGGGAAATGCCCGTCATGGACGGAGTCGCCCTGTGCCAGGCTATTCGCAGTGGCGACTTCGGCCACTACATTTATACCATTCTAGTGACGGCCCGGCAGTCTCTTGAGGATCTGCTGACGGGAATGGAATCGGGTGCCGATGATTTTTTATCGAAACCGGTGAATCAAAGCCAACTGCGTGCCAGGTTGCATGCGGCGGAGCGCGTGTTGTCGCTTGAAAGCACGCTGGCTGCACGTAATGAAAAGCTCTCTTATGCTTATCAGCAAATAGAGTCCGACCTGCAGGTCGCTGCCAAGCTGCAGCGCAGTTTCTTACCCGCCCACAACCTGTTGTTGGCAGGGTTCGAATCTGACTGGATGTTTTTACCCTCGGCTTATGTGTCGGGGGATTTATTAAACTACTTCCCGTTGGGGGAGCGCCATATCGCTTTTTTTAGCGTAGACGTTGCCGGACATGGCGTAAGTGCCGCCATGCTGTCACTGGCAGTTTCACGTGAGTTTATGGCGGGCCGGATCAGCAGTCATTTGTTATTGGAGCACTCGGCAGAAGGGGAGAGGGTTCCTGTGTCACCCCACCGTGTAGTCGGGGAACTGAATCAGCGCTTTTGCCTGGATAATGAGCAGGTCAGCAGTTACTACACGTTGATTTATGGCGTCATCGATATCAGTAATGGCAAGGGTACTCTTTGCCAGGCCGGGCATCCGACGCCGTTTATCATCCGCGCAGACGGCGAGTTATCTTGCGTTGGTGATGGGGGGATGCCTGTGGGGTTGTTTGAGGAAGCAGAATACGAAGATAGCGATTTCATGCTGGAGATCGGGGATCGGCTCTATCTTTACAGCGACGGGATCGTTGAATGTGAAGGTCAGCGTCAGGAACTCTACGGCGATCGGCGTTTACAGACATTACTGAGTGAAAGCCGACATTTGGCGAAGGATCAAGTGTTTGCCAGGGTGGAGAATGCGTTGAATGTCTGGCGCTGTGATGAAGATGAGCCGGTGCAAAAAACATCAGTAAGGCCGTCTCAGCCCTTTGCGGATGATATTTCGCTGATGGCAATAGATCGTATCGCGTAGTAACTTTCGCTAGACCAGAATAACTAAGACATTGTGAAAAAGGAGTCGTTATGAACTTTGAGATCCAGTCTGAGAGTGGCGTAGAAATTATTGCTCCCCTGGTCCGTCGCCTTGATGCGTCAGTCGCGGTGGTATTCAAACAGGAAATATTGTCTTTTATTCAACAGGGTAAAAACAACATCCTACTGGATTTCAGCCATGTCGAGTTTATCGACAGCAGTTGCCTGGGGGCGCTGGTATCCATCCTCAAGACATTAAGTGGCCGCGGGGATCTGGCACTCTGCGCCTTGAACAGCAACATTCAGAATATGTTCAAGCTGACGCGTATGGATCGAATTTTCATTATCGGCAGCGATCGTGCTGCGGCATTGAAGCTCATGCTGCGCTGAGTCTGGTTTGCGCCGAGGGAATGTCATATGACAAGTGCCAACGCCACGCTGTGTTTACCGGCATCATTGAACAGCCTCGCGCAGCTGAGCAACGAGCTGTATGGCTTTGTTGAACCGTTTTCGCTGGATCCCGCCCTGGTTTATCAGCTCGATTTGGCCTTGAGTGAGGCATTTACCAATATTGTCAGGCATGCGGTGAATTATGACGATACGCAGAATATCATGATTGACTTGGCGAATGAGGGCCATCATCTGACTCTGACGCTGTCGGATCCGGGTTCACCCATCCCGGATAACATTTTGCATCAATGGGCGCAGCCGCCAGATCTTGCTCCAGACCCTCTAGATCAAACCAGTTGGCCGGAAGGTGGGATGGGGCTGATATTGATTCAGTCCGTGATGGACAAAGTGCAGTATGAATCGGTCAATGGTCGCAATCGGTTGACGCTGAGTAAGAGCCTGTTGTAGGGCAGCTTGGCAGCAGTCATGAGACCTCCCTTGCAGCAGCGAGGGAAGCCTGCAGATGCTGGCATAATTCATCCACACCGCGATATTGAGCAGTGATCTCGGCCAAATCAGCTAATGCCGCAGCCTGTTCGATATTCCCAAGCCTGCTTTCCAGGGGCTGGCAAACAAAGTGGAGGCACTCTCCTTTTAGCCGATGGGCGCTTCGCCGGATGGCTTCAACATCTTGTGCCTCTATGGCGGTATGCAGCGCATTTGTCAAAGAGGGAAGTTCCTCTAAAAAGATCGTCACCAACTCGTTAAATAAGGCCTTGTCATCACCTAGCTGTGCCAGGGACTGAACGTAGTCGAAGATCTCTTCCTCTGGGCATACCTGAGCCGCATTAAGTGCCCGCAGGATTTCGCTGGCAAGATTATCCAACAGAATGGGTTTGCTGATATAGCCGTCGAATCCCTGAGCCAGGCATCTTTCACGATCGCCTTTCATCGCATGCGCGGTCATGGCAATAATGGGCAAATGCAGGCCTGATTGTTGCTCACCCGCACGAAGGAGTTTTACCGCTTCGATTCCATCCATTTCCGGCATTTGCAGGTCCATCAACACCAGGTCGTAGTCGTCTTGCTGCAACTTTTGCAACGCCAGTTTGCCATTGCCCACCACATCGCAGGTATGACCCAACTTACGGATAAAGTTGATCGCCAACTGTTGATTGATCAGATTATCTTCCGCCACCAGAATGCGTATCCCATTACCTGTAACCGGTGGCGGTGTTTCAACCGTGGACTCCGGAGCGACCATTTCTTGCGGAATAAAGGTGGCAGTGATGGTTTCTAGTAACTCGTTGGCATCAATGGGCTTGGTTAAAAAGCCCGAAACGCCTACCTTGCGCAATACGCCGGTGTCTATCCGGTTACCCATTGAACTGAGCATGATCAATTTACTTTGACGCAGCTCCGGCGTTGACATGATCTCTAGGGCCAGTGCCATGCCATCCATCTCTGGCATTTGCGAATCCAGCAGGATCAGCGGAAAACGCTGGCCCGTAGCCATCAACTCCAGTGCTGCCTGGCCAGAGTTGACCGTTTGTGGCTTGAGCCCGACATTGCGCAGCATGTCAAACAGTAACCTTAGGTTGGTTTCGTTATCATCCACTACCAATACGTTCATCCCTTTTAGCCTGGCTGGCAACGTTATTGCCGTACGGCCTGATGAAGGGGTAACAGGCAAAGAAAAATAGAAGCGGCTACCGTGACCAGGCTGGCTGGAAACCTGTAACTTGCCGCCCATCATGGCCACCAGACGGGCCGAAATTGTTAACCCTAATCCGGTACCTCCGTATTTGCGGGTGGTTGAACTGTCTGCCTGGCTGAATGATTCGAAGATAACCGTCTGTTTATCTTCGGCAATACCGATCCCGGTGTCGATAATGCTGAATGTCAGCATATTCGGGGGAGAGTGTGAGGGGGCGATCTGCAGTAGCACTTCACCGGTATGGGTAAATTTGAGGGCATTGCCAATCAGATTGGTTACGATCTGTCGTAAACGCAGAGCATCGCTGTGTAGCATGGTTGGTACGTCAGGATGAATGTCTACCAGTAACTCAATCCTCTTTTCGGAAAACTTAGGCATCAAGGGGCGGGTAATTTCATGGATGAGCTGGCGCAGGGAAAAGTCCTCAAACTCCAGGCTGATTTTGCCCGCCTCTATTTTCGAAAAGTCGAGAATATCATCAATGATCTTTAACAAGGCGCGAGCCGATGAATACACCATGTTGATGTAATCACGTTGTTCTTTATTAAGATTGGTTTCCAGGCACAGTTGAGACATGCCCAGGATCCCATTCATTGGCGTGCGGATTTCATGGCTCATATTGGCCAGGAATTCACTCTTGGCTTGGTTGGCGGCGTGGGCTAATGCAACGGCCTGCTGGGACGAGGCTTCCGCGTCCTTACGCTCGGTGATGTCCTGCAAAGTCCCAATGACTCGCTGTACTTCCCCTTTGATACTGACGCTGATGATTTGCCCTTGGATCAGTACCCAGCGCTCGTCGCCATTGCTGTGCCTGACGCGCACTTCACAGTCAAAAACAGGCAATGCCGCTTTATTGGCCTGATGGAGACAGCGCAAAATCAGCGGTAAGTCATTGGGATGAATGACCTGCTGCCAAAGCGATGAGGAAAACGCATCGCTTTCACGGCTAACCCCTAACAGTAATAACAAGGCATCGTTAACCTGCCACAGATCCTGGGTGCACTCCCAATCCCAGATCCCGATGCGCGAATTTTCTGCCGCCAGAATAAAATTACTATTCGGCACAGAGTTGCTGTTAGCGTTCATTTTTACTGCCTTGATCGGCGTCATGGTGCAACTCAGCCTGTCGCCTCATGAACTCCAAGCCCGGCGCCATAAAAATTGCCCAGGCGGTAAGCACTTCTTCATCACATTCCGGGTCGAGATCCCGCACCGTTTGCAAGACAGCCCGCCGCCAGTAGGCAAAAACAGAGGCGGGAAGATTCAAACCTTGTGAACTCTGTTCCCGCGCCACATGTTCCAGATAGTCGGCCACGATGTGGGTGGTGGCAACCGAAAGCATATAAAAAAAGGATTTGTAGATGATTTTTTTGTGCGCTTGCTGATGTTCGGGCGTGGGCTGAATGTTCAGCTCTTGCGTACTTTCAATGAACAATCGGTAGAAATGAGAGAAAAACAGGTCGCCCTGATCTTTGGCGGTGATCCGATCGTAACTGCTATTGAACAACACTTCATAGTTGGTACTCACGGCATGCTCTCTTTTGATTCTTACCCAATGTCTGGTGTGGCACCTCTTCTCCCGATGAGAAGGGCCAGGGAAGGTGGTGACTTCGCCCTAAGAGAGCAAGTCGTTTTCCTTAAAGTAGTCTAGTTAACGCCCGTCGAAGCGCAAGGATAGGGGGGTTATGGCGCCGGGCTTTTTTACCCGAAGCGGGGGAGGAGATCGAGCGGCAGAGAGAATGGAGCTCACAAAACAAAAATCCACGCGGGCGCGTGGATTTTAACTGTTTTACCTTGTCTTCATAAATCCTACCGAGATGCTATGAGACAACGTAAAGCATTTAGACGTTGAACAAGAAGTTCATCACATCGCCATCTTTAACGACGTAGTCTTTCCCTTCTGAACGCATCTTGCCGGCTTCTTTGGCACCTTGCTCACCCTTGTAGGTGATAAAGTCTTCAAAGGCGATGGTCTGGGCGCGGATAAAGCCTTTTTCAAAGTCGGTGTGGATTTTACCGGCCGCTTGCGGGGCAGTAGCACCAACCGGGATGGTCCAGGCACGCACTTCCTTCACGCCAGCGGTGAAGTAGGTTTGCAGATTGAGCAATTCGTAACCTGCGCGGATCACGCGGTTCAGACCGGGTTCTTCCAGACCCAACTCTGCCATAAATTCAGCGCGGTCTTCATCTTCCAGCTCTGCGATGTCGGATTCAACAGCGGCGCAAACCGCAACCACCACGGAACCTTCTTCGGCAGCAATCTTGCGTACAACATCCAGATACGGGTTGTTCTCAAAACCGTCTTCGTTGACGTTGGCAATGTACATGGTCGGCTTCAGGGTCAGGAAGCTCAGGTAGCGGATCGCGGCTTTATCTTCAGCAGTCAGATCCAGCGCACGCAACATACCGGCGTTTTCCAACTGTGGCAGGCATTTTTCCAGTGCGGCCAATTCGGCTTTTGCGTCTTTATCGCCGCCTTTGGCTTTCTTCTGCACACGGTGAATGGCGCGTTCGCAGGTATCAAGATCGGACAGCGCCAACTCGGTGTTGATGACGTCGATATCGTCTGCCGGATCCACTTTGTTATTCACGTGGATGATGTTGTCGTTCTCAAAGCAACGTACCACGTGGCCGATGGCTTCGGTTTCACGGATGTTGGTCAGGAACTGGTTACCCAGGCCTTCGCCTTTGGAAGCCCCTTTTACCAGGCCTGCGATATCAACGAATTCCATGGTGGTGGGCAGAATGCGTTGTGGTTTGACGATCTCGGCCAGTTGATCCAGACGTGCATCGGGCATCGGTACCACGCCGGTATTGGGTTCAATGGTGCAGAACGGGAAGTTGGCCGCTTCAATACCCGCTTTGGTCAACGCATTGAACAGGGTGGATTTGCCAACGTTAGGCAGACCGACGATACCGCATTTGAATCCCATGTTTATATCACCTTAAATATCTTGACTATCAACAGGTTAACATTAGCCTGCTGCATAAAGGACGAAATTATCCCGCCATTATACACGTAATGGGCAGTTATCTCGATCTGCCCGTTGCTGGCGCTATCACCCGAAAGGTTCCTTACGGTTGCTAACACCCGGGGCGGCTCAATTCAACGTCGGTAGAGGTGTCCTGCAGGCAAGGTGCAGATCCAGGTTGAACACATCGGGCAATAGGACATAGAACCTTAATATCGAAGATTATTCCGGCTATTTTTTATCAGATATTTAGTAATATAAGTGGGTTAATGTTTTATTTTAAATGCATGTTTGACTATAAAGGCACTTTTTGTATAGGGCTATTCTTGGACTTTCCTTCTCATTATCCAATGAAACAATATGGCAACATATCATAATAAAAGCTGGTGGATTACAGCAGACAAAGAGTGACAGAACGTTAAACAGTAAGATGTTACTTATCTTATGGTGGGCTATCTAGGTAGGCTAGAAAAAATCATTAATTTTAAGCTAACTTTTGTTTTAAATATGATGATTATTTAATCACGCTTTCGTTTTTCAGTCATGCGTTTCAATGAGGTATTAATCTATTCCGTTGTTTTTATTGAAATTTATTATTTAATGGGATTTTTCTTTGTATTGAACCTAAATAGTTAATTTATTTAATGTGTGATTGAAGTTGCTTTGGGTTTTATAAGAATTACCTGTGGTTGTTTAATGGAAATATCCTGTAAATCTCATAGGATGTTTCTAGTTAAATATAAGCAAATTCTTAATTATATTGAGGTAACTTTCGGATGGTACCGATAAATTTAACTACAAGTATTGTTGGGCGTATTTTTTTAAGATATTATCCGCGTCTTATTAGTTGTACCATTTGAATTCAAGGAGGAATTTATTCCATGAATGGGATTGATGTGCTTTCTGCACCGATTTTATTATTACTTTCGGTTATTTCTTTTATTATTCATTTCCGGAACGAGCGGAGGAAGAGCCTGATTGAGCGGCCTTTTTTTGCTGGAAGTGCGGATTTGAAAAAGAAAACCACGACGGATGCCGTTGATACTGCTATGCAAAATAGCGTGCAGCCATGCTGTACTCGTAAGCTGTGCCGCTATTGCCCGATAAGTAGCAGGCCAAGCAAGTGAAAATCACATCACTTGGCCTAACGGCTTAGCTAGTCGCTTTAAACGCATGCAAACGATTCATGGCTTTAGTCATGCCTTCCTTCAGCAAGATCTCTGTGCAACGTAGCGACTCATCGATGGCATCATCAATCAGCGTTTGCTCTGCTGCTGGCGGTTTACCTAGCACAAAGCCTACCACCTTGTTTTTATCCCCTGGGTGGCCGATGCCAATACGCAAGCGATAAAAGTTCGGGTTATTGCCCAGCTTGCTCTGGATATCCTTCAGGCCATTGTGGCCACCGTTGCTGCCACCTAATTTGAGTTTCGCCACCCCCGGTGGCAGATCCAACTCGTCGTGGGCTACCAGGATCTCTTCCGGCAGAATGCGGTAGAAGGTAGCCAAGGCGCCAACGGCTTTACCACTCAGATTCATAAAGGTGGTAGGAACCAGCAGCCGAACGTCGTTACCGGCCAAATTCAGGCGTGCGGTGTAACCGAAAAACTTACTCTCTTCTTTCAACGGTTGGTTGTGGCGTTGCGCCAGTAGGTCAACATACCATGCGCCGGCATTGTGCCGTGTCTGGGCATACTCTGCGCCCGGGTTGGCCAAGCCAACAATCAGTTTGATACTGCTCACAAGAGATTCACTATGCTAGAAAAATGGAAAGGGCGTGCCCGTTGCCTTCCAGGTTGCGATCGCCTGAGGTTTCACAGCGGCACAGCTCGAAATTTATAGGCCATTAGTGTACCTGCCTGCGTGCAGAATGACAAAAATCTGGCGAACCACCTGTGAATAGCTGAAAAGTGAATAATACATTAGTAAAATAATTCAGTTATCTCGCTAACTTTTAACATAAAGTAAAGAATTGTCAGCCTTTAGTTGCCATTTGTGATCGGTCACGCAATACCCATGCTGAAATAATGACTATACTTAACTAATCAAAGCGGGATAACGAGTTAGGATTTTCTCGCTATTGGCACATGGCACTCTGGAGGTGGCATATGAAACGTAAAAACGCTGAGGTCATTGGCAACGTTTTAATGGGAATGGGTATGGTGGTAATGGTTGGCGGGGTGGGATACTCCATCCTGGCTGAAGTATCACAGTTCAATTTGCCGCAGTTCTTTGCCCACGGCGCCATCATGAGTATCTTTATCGGCGCCTTGTTGTGGCTGGCCGGTGCACGTATTGGTGGACGCGAGCGGGTAGCAGATCGTTATTGGTGGGTAAAACACTTTGATAAACGCTGCCAAAACAACCCGCGCCGCCCGTCACATTGATTAACCACAACCAAGGATCTGGTGAACAAAGGCAAGGGAGCCTGGCCGTATAAGGTTTAAGGTTATGTCCCACATCCCGTAAAAAACCCGTTGTTGCTCACGCTTCAACGGGTTTTTTGTTTTCTGAGATGTTCACCCGAACAACCTGGCGCAGTGGAGGTAAACTGCGCCAGAGAAGGGATTAATGTTCGAACATCGCGGAAATTGACTCTTCATTGCTGATACGGCGGATAGCTTCAGCCAACATACCGGACAAGGTCAGAGTGCGCACGTTTTTCAACGCCTTGATTTCTGCTGACAGCGGAATAGTGTCACAGACGATCACTTCATCAATCACCGAGTTCCTGATGTTATCCACGGCGTTACCGGAGAAGATCGGATGCGTGGCGTAGGCAAATACGCGCTTGGCACCGCGTTCTTTCAACGCTTCGGCTGCTTTACACAAGGTACCACCGGTATCGATCATGTCATCGACCAGTACGCAGTCACGGCCTGCCACGTCCCCGATAATATGCATCACCTGAGAAACGTTTGCGCGAGGGCGACGTTTATCAATGATGGCCATGTCGGTATCGTTAAGCAGTTTGGCGATCGCGCGGGCGCGCACGACACCACCGATATCTGGGGAAACCACGATCGGGTTTTCCAGGTTCTGTTGCAACATGTCTTCCAACAGGATCGGGCTACCGAATACGTTATCTACCGGGACATCGAAGAAACCTTGGATCTGCTCGGCATGCAGATCGACTGTCAATACGCGGTCAACCCCTACGCTGGAGAGGAAGTCGGCAACAACTTTGGCAGTGATTGGCACACGCGCAGAACGCACGCGGCGATCCTGGCGGGCATAGCCGAAGTAAGGAATTACAGCAGTAATACGACCTGCGGAGGCGCGACGCAGGGCATCAACCATAACAACCAGTTCCATCAGGTTGTCGTTGGTGGGTGCACAGGTGGACTGGATGATGAAAATATCACCGCCGCGTACATTTTCGTTGATTTGCACGCTCACTTCGCCGTCGCTAAAACGACCTACAGCGGCGTCACCAAGGCTGGTGTACAAACGGTTGGCAATACGTTGTGCTAGTTCCGGGGTGGCGTTACCAGCAAAAAGCTTCATATCAGGCACGAGAAGAACCTCAGCATGCGTCCAGAGAAGATATTGTCATACGGTCTTCGCCAAGGGGCAGTTGGCGACGCCGACGCAATATACATACGGGTGTGTAAAACTAACTTGAACTGCAGAGCAGCGCAGAGATGACAGGGCCAGGTAGACGACCCTGCGCAACGACACGTTGAGCTACGGCTCAAACTGCCCAGAACGGATGCGATGTAGTGGTGAGACGTTAACGCCACGCGCTACAAATCCACGCAACCAGGCCGGGGCTTGATTTAACACCTGAAGAGCGGCGGGCTCGGAGTCGAATTCTGCAAACACACAAGCACCTGTGCCAGTCAGGCGTGACGGCGCGTATTGTAACAGCCATGAAAGAAGCTGTTCAACCTCGCGAAAACGTTTTCTTGCGATCGGTTCGCAATCATTTGCGTAAGGTGCCTGTAATAGGGCGTTCAGCGGGCGAACCGGGGTGTCTCTTTTTAATTCGGCATCGGCAAAAATCACCGGTGTGGGGATGCTGACACCAGGATGAGCGACCAAATACCACTTTTCTGCCGGATTTGCCGGCTGTAGCTGCTCCCCGATCCCTTCGGCAAATGCCGCATGACCGCGCACAAATACCGGGACATCGGCACCGAGGGTTAGCCCCATATCTGCCAACTGGTCGTCGCTCAGGCCACATTGCCAAAGTTCATTCAGTGCGACCAGTACCGTTGCCGCGTTGGAAGATCCTCCGCCAAGGCCGCCACCCATCGGCAAACGCTTGTCGATGCTGATGTCTGCCCCACGGGGAAGGGTGGCAATGGAATGGGTAGTGCAATGTTGCTGTAACAGACGAGCGGCCCGGACAATCAGGTTCTGCTCATCTGGCACCCCTTCTACGGGCGTTAGCAGCTGGATCTGGTCATCCTGGCGGGGAACGATGGTGAGCGTATCGCCGTAATCCAGGAACTGGAACAGCGTTTGCAACTGATGGTAGCCGTCTGCACGACGGCCGGTGATATAGAGAAACAGGTTCAGCTTTGCCGGGGAGGGCCATTGGTGGATCATCACTTGAGCGTCCAGTTATCCATTTTCAGCTTGATGCGTTGATCGCCCTGTTGCAGTTCAAGGCGGCTCGGTAACGGGATTTTTAGATCGGTGTTGTAGTCCTGATAGGTGACGACCCAGGTCAGATCGCCCTGCTTGTAGGTCAGCTTGTTCAGGCGGTACTGGGAGTCTAGGCTGAAGTCGGTGGCTTGCCCAGGCAGGCCGAGCATCCACTGGCGCAGGTTATCCAGCGGGATCTGCATGCCGGTCAGCTTGCGGATCATCTCTTCCGGGTTGTCGCTGACATAGCGTTTGCCCTGGTTATCCGTGAGCTGCACCACGCTTTTTTGCACGTTCAGCTCCAGCTCGGTGCTGCCAAGCGGGTTGGTCAGCAGCAGGCGGTAGCGGTCGGGTGTGTATTGTTGCCAGAAGAAGCGAGCGTAGACTTTCTTCTGATCGGTCAGATAAGCAAAAGCGCCCCGGGTCTGATACTGCTCAAGCTGTTGCACCGCTTGCTCATGAGCGAGCCACTGCGGAGACGTCGGGCTGGTAGCAGGGCCAGGTTTGGTGAGGGTACAGGCCGTCAGCACCAGGCTGGCTAATGGGATCAGGCGAAGCAAACTAACTTTGCGGATAGGCATAACGTTTTGTTGTCCTTTTGTCCTTGCGGGGCAGTGCGGGTTAGCATTTCTGCCACCACGCTAACGGGCGAGTGGCGTAACGTCAATAATACAATGGCGCAAAAGCCTTGCAGCAAGGGTGGCGTCTGGCGTGGGGAGGATTGTAAACGATGGCGGAGCTTTTGGGGTCGGAAATCTGTGGGCACAGCCTTCAGAACGAGTCTGCCGTCTGAGCGCGCCGTATAAGGGCGCGCTTTGGTGGATCAGAAATCGTAACGCAAACGAACAACCGTCATATCGCCCAGATTATCGGTGCTGGACGTCAGCACGTGCTCAACGTCGGCGCGGAAACCGTAGTCGAACTGGAAGGAGACGCCCAAGCCATTATCAATACGCTGATAGTCGCGGCCTGTGGTGTACTGCAGGCGGTCGCCCATAAAGTAAGGCATGATGGATTTCACCGCGTATTCGCCTATCGGGAAGCTATAACCAGCGAAATATTCAATCCCCCAGGCATCCCCAGCAAAGTAGTCATTAACCTGCTTTTTCTTGGTAGTCAGGAAGTTCTCATACCAGCCGCCGCCAAAGCTGAGTGTCCAGTTGTCCGGTTTCCAGCTCAGTGCGGTACCTAAAATGTTCTGATTGTAGTCTTTGCTGTCGTCGCTATTGGGGTTACGCATCTCGGCGCTGGTGTAGTTCCAGGCGGTGCCCCAGGTCAGATCTTTGTTCAGGTGATAATCCACACCGAGTGAACCGCCGCCTTTACGTTTGTAGCGCAGGCCGTTACCAGGCAGGTATTCGTCATCGTTGAACAGGTAAGCGGCATAGATATCGGCGTCGCCCACGGTTGTTTTATATTTCAGCATGCTGCGTGAACGGTAGGAGCCGTCATAGTCGCCGTTAATGCCGTTGCCTGGTGCCTGGGCCAGCATGTCGTAATCCCAGATGTCGGTTTTGGCCCCGACCACGTCGTAGTAAACGCTGTTTTGCTTACCGAAGGTCAGTTGACCCCAGGTTTTGCTTTTCAGGCCGGTATACAGCATACGGCGTGAGGTGTTGTTGGCCCCCTCGGCGTAGTGGTTATCCCAACTGAACAGCGCCGGGATGTTGACGCCTAACTCGTAATAGTTGATCCAGCTGATGTCATCGAACAGGTAGTAATCGGTGGCGAAGCGAAAACGCGTACCGCCGTCAAAACCGTTGCGTTTATAAGAACCTTTATCGCCATCGCCAGTCATCATGTTGAACTGCGGGCGAATACTGCCACCAACGGTAAAAGTGAGGCGGCTAAGGGGATCGCCCGCTTGCGGATCCTGCTTTAATAAGGTGATTTCACCGTGTGCGGCAAATGCGCTACAACCCGCTATCAGCCCTGCGGTAACCGCCTGGCTTAATCTACGTAATTTCATGGAACGTCCCTTTTTACGTGCTGCTCTATATACGAAAACCCATCCATCGGCCAACCACGCCTGGGGCTTTCTGGTTTGCTCACTTTCCGGTGACAGAAAGTGAAATTCTGTAACGGTTTTTATGTAAATAATTCGCCAGCTAACTATTTGGCCAAATTATGGGAACATGCCGAAAAAATTGCAATTAAAACAATGGAAACCGTAACTCATCGCGATTATCAGTCATGTGTAATGTTAAGCCGTGGGAATACGAAGGATGCCGCCAAACAGGCTGAAAGGGGGAGTTTGCAAGGGGTGACATTACATTTCAGCGTTTTTCCCTTGAGGTTTCTGATGAGTTTGAAACATACCTGGTTTTGTCGTGTTGACTGATTTGTCCGACCAATACCAGCGATTGGCCGGAAGATGCGGTTGTCACTTTAATTGATGTCGCGCATCAAGTAGAATGCCGGACAACGAGAACCCGTACCAAGAGAAGTATTACTCGAAGCAATGACCCTTCTGGCGTTAGGTATTAATCACAAAACCGCTCCGGTTTCTCTGCGAGAACGGGTGACCTTCTCCCCAGAGTCGATCGACAAGGCGCTGAATAGCTTGCTGCAACAGCCATTGGTGCAGGGCGGCGTTGTGCTGTCTACCTGTAACCGTACCGAGCTGTACCTCAGCGTGGAGCAGCAGGATCATCTGCATGAACAGCTGGTAGCCTGGTTATGTGATTATCACCATCTGCGCCCGGAAGACGTGCGCAAGAGCCTGTATTGGCACCACGGCGACGAGGCCGTCAGCCACCTGATGCGCGTTGCCAGCGGGCTAGACTCTTTGGTACTGGGTGAACCCCAGATCCTCGGGCAGGTAAAGAAAGCCTTTGCCGAATCCCAGCGTGGCCAGTCACTTTCCGGTGAGCTGGAGCGCCTGTTCCAGAAATCCTTCTCCGTTGCCAAACGTGTACGCACTGAAACCGAAATCGGTGCCAGCGCGGTATCCGTTGCCTTCGCCGCCTGTGCGTTGGCGCGTCAAATCTTCGAATCCCTAGCCGAACTGAATGTGCTGTTGGTTGGTGCTGGGGAAACAATCGAGCTGGTTGCCCGCCATCTGCGTGAGCATAAAGTGCAGCATATGATCATCGCTAACCGCACCCGTGAACGCGCTCAGGTATTGGCGCAAGAGGTCGGGGCCGAGGTGATCTCATTGCCGGAGATTGACGCACGCCTGGCCGATGCCGATATCATTATCAGCTCCACCGCCAGCCCGTTGCCCATCATCGGCAAGGGCATGGTTGAGCGGGCACTGAAAGCGCGCCGCAACCAGCCGATGTTGCTGGTGGATATTGCCGTTCCGCGCGATATCGAGCCGGAAGTGGGCAAACTGGCGAACGCCTATCTCTACACCGTGGACGACCTGCAGGCCATTATTCAGAGCAATATGGCGCAACGGCAGGCGGCGGCCGTACAGGCCGAGACCATTGTGCAGCAGGAAAGCAGCAATTTCATGACCTGGCTGCGCTCACAGGGCGCGACAGATACCATCAGAGACTACCGTTCGCAGGCCGATCAAATCCGTGCGGAAATGGAGTCAAAAGCGCTGGCAGCGATTGCTCAAGGCGCTAACGTGGAGCAGGTGATCCATGAGCTGGCCCACAGATTAACCAATCGTCTTATTCATGCCCCTACCAAATCCCTCCAGCAGGCCGCCGGTGACGGCGACATGGAGCGGTTGCACATTTTACGCGACAGCCTCGGGCTGGATCAGCATTAGTTCTCTTTTATTAACAGGGTTTAAAACCACGCATGAAGCCTTCTATTGTTGCCAAACTGGAAGCGTTACAAGAGCGCCATGAAGAAGTTCAGGCGCTGCTCGGCGATGCCGGTGTCATTGCCGATCAAGATCGGTTCCGTGGCCTGTCGCGCGAATATGCGCAGTTGACCGACGTCAGCCGTTGTTTTCTGGAATGGCGTCAGGTGCAGGACGACCTCGCCACGGCAGAAATGATGCTGGACGATCCGGAAATGCGTGAAATGGCGCAGGAAGAGCTGAAACAGGCCAAAGCGGCGACGGAAGAGCTGGAACAGCAGTTGCAGGTGTTACTGCTGCCGAAGGATCCGGACGATGAGCGCGACTGCTTCCTGGAAGTGCGCGCCGGAACCGGCGGCGACGAAGCGGCTATCTTTGCTGGCGATCTGTTCCGTATGTATAGCCGTTACGCTGAAACTCGCCGCTGGCGGGTTGAGATCATGAGCGAAAACGTGGGCGAGCACGGCGGTTACAAAGAGGTGATTGCCAAAGTGTCTGGCGACGGCGTTTACGGTCAACTGAAGTTTGAATCCGGCGGTCATCGCGTTCAGCGCGTGCCGGAAACCGAATCCCAGGGTCGTATCCATACCTCTGCCTGCACGGTGGCGGTGATGCCAGCGGTGCCAGAGGCGGAACTGCCAGAAATCAACGCAGGCGATCTGAAAATCGATACCTTCCGCTCTTCCGGGGCCGGTGGTCAGCACGTTAACACCACCGATTCGGCGATCCGTATTACCCACTTGCCGACCGGCATTGTGGTTGAATGCCAGGACGAACGTTCACAGCACAAGAACAAAGCCAAGGCGATGTCGGTGCTTGGGGCACGTATCCGCGCGGCAGAGATGGCGAAACGCCAGTTGGCAGAGGCTTCTACCCGCCGCAACCTGTTGGGCACCGGCGATCGTTCCGATCGTAACCGCACCTATAACTTCCCGCAGGGGCGCGTGACCGACCACCGCATCAACCTGACACTGTATCGTCTGGACGAGGTGATGGAAGGCAAGCTGGATATGCTAATCCAGCCGATCGTGCAGGAATACCAGGCCGATCAGTTGGCCGCACTCTCTGCTGAGCCTGAGTAATGGATTATCAAACCTGGCTGAAAACCGCGACTTTACGTCTGACGCACAGTGACAGCGCCAAACGTGATGCGGAGATCCTGTTGGGTTTCGTGACCGGTCGGGCCAGAACCTACCTGTTGGCATTTGGCGAAACTCCGCTGACGGCAGAGCAGACTGAGCAGTTAACGGTGCTGCTGGCTCGCCGTGAACGTGGGGAACCGGTCGCGTATCTGGTTGGCGAGCGTGAGTTCTGGTCGCTTTCGCTGTCGGTTTCGCCCGTTACGCTAATCCCACGCCCGGATACCGAATGTTTGGTGGAGTTGGCCCTGGAGCGTCTGCCCGCAGCGCCGTGTGCCATTCTGGATCTTGGCACCGGCACCGGCGCGATTGCCCTGGCGTTAGCCAGCGAACGGCCAGACTGCCAGCTCACCGGCATCGATCTGCAACCGGAAGCCGTGGCGCTGGCGCAACATAACGCGCAAAAACTGGCGATTAACAATGCGCGCTTTTTGCAAGGGAGCTGGTTTACGCCGGTCGCCGGGCAAAAGTTTGCGCTGATCGCCAGTAATCCTCCCTATATTGATGAAACCGATCCTCACCTTGGGCAGGGCGATGTCCGTTTTGAACCCTGTAGTGCGCTGGTGGCCGCTGAACAGGGTCTGGCCGATCTGGCGGCGATCGTGCAGCAGACCGCAGATTATTTAGAGCCGCAGGGTTGGCTGTTGCTTGAGCACGGTTGGCAACAGGGTGAAAATGTACGTGCGCTGTTGAATGCGGCGGGATTTATCGCGGTGGCAACGCATCGCGACTATGGCGGCAACGATCGCGTGACTCTGGGCCAAAAACCACTATAAGAAACCAAGGAAACCTCTATGGCCGCTTACATGGCGCTAAAACATCTGCATTTATTAACGGTAGCCATCAGCATTACGTTGTTTGTACTGTGTTTCTTCTGGAAGTGGCGTGCATCGCCGATGATCAACAAGCGCTGGGTAAAGATCACGCCACATATCAATGATACGGTGCTGTTTGCCACCGGTATTGCCTTGGTGGTGATGTTCAAACTTTACCCACTGCTTGGCATGGACTCGTGGCTGACCGAGAAGTTGTTTGGCGTTATTATCTATATCCTGTTGGGTTATGTCGCATTAGGCAAGAAGACGCAAAGCTGGAATATCCGTACCTTGGCATTCGTTCTGGCACTGGGCTGTCTGTATCTGATCGTTAAACTTGCCACGACCAAAATACCGTTCTTGATGGGATACCTATGAGCAGCATTGCCGATTTCGAATTTAACACTTCCTCATTGAGTGAGGGAGTGATCCTGGTGTCGAAGATTATCCGGCGGGACTTCCCGGTGGCGGAGGTAGAGCGCAAGTTACAGCAGTTGACTGAAGAAGCGCGCGCAATCATCCCGGACGATCTCAACCAGGATCAGCAGTTGGAAGCGCTCATCGAATTATTCTTTAAAACCTGGGGATTCGGCGGTGCCAGCGGTGTTTATCGGCTCTCTGACGCCATCTGGCTGGATAAGGTGTTGGAAGCCCGCCAAGGTACGCCAGTCTCTCTGGGCACCATTTTCCTGCATATTGCCCACCAGTTGGATCTGCCGCTGATGCCGGTGATTTTCCCCACTCAGTTGATCATGCGTGCTGACTGGCTGGATGAGGAGATGTGGCTGGTTAACCCGTTGAACGGAGAAACGCTTAACGAACATCAGTTGCAGGTTTGGCTCAAGGGTAATCTGGGGCTGGGGGCTGAACTGGAAGATGACGATCTGGACGAATCGGAAAACATTCTGGTGGTGCGTAAGATGCTCGATACGCTGAAAGCCGCGCTGATGGAAGAAAAACAGATGGAAATTGCGTTGCGAGCCAGCGAGGTGGTACTGAGTTTTGACCCGGACGATCCCTACGAGATCCGCGACCGTGGTTTGATTTATGCCCAGCTGGAATGCAACCATATCGCCATTTCCGATCTCAACTATTTTGTCGAGCAGTGCCCTGAAGATCCGGTGAGTGAAGTGATAAAAATTCAAATCCACTCTATCGAGCTCAAGCAGGTCACGCTGCATTAATTCACTGATTCCGATTTATTAATCAATAAGGTGCAAGCATGGAACAGAAAGTAGTCAGCATTGGCGACATCAAGGTAGCGAACGATCTACCGTTTGTACTGTTCGGCGGTATGAACGTACTGGAATCTCGCGATTTGGCGATGCGCATCTGCGAACACTACGTCACCGTGACGCAAAAACTGGGCATCCCTTACGTTTTCAAAGCCTCTTTTGATAAAGCCAACCGTTCATCTATCCATTCTTACCGTGGCCCAGGCCTGGAAGAAGGGATGAAGATTTTCCAGGAAATCAAAAGCACCTTCGGCGTGAAAATTATCACCGATGTGCATGAAGCCGCACAGGCGCAGCCAGTTTCCGAAGTGGTTGATGTGATCCAGCTGCCAGCCTTCCTGGCACGCCAGACCGACCTGGTTGAAGCCATGGCGAAAACCGGCGCGGTGATCAACGTCAAGAAACCGCAGTTCGTCAGCCCGGGCCAAATGGGCAATATCGTCGATAAGTTCAAAGAAGGTGGCAACGATCAGGTTATTCTGTGCGATCGCGGCAGCAACTTTGGCTATGACAACCTGGTGGTCGACATGTTGGGTATCAACGTGATGAAGAATGTGACCGGTGGCCATCCGGTGATCTTTGACGTGACCCACGCCCTGCAAACTCGCGATCCGTTTGGTGCGGCTTCTGGTGGCCGTCGCGCGCAGGTTGCAGAGCTGGCTCGTGCCGGTATGGCTGTAGGTTTGGCTGGCCTATTTATCGAGGCGCACCCAGATCCAAGCAATGCCAAATGCGATGGTCCTTCGGCGTTGCCGTTGGATAAGCTGGAACCGTTCCTGGTACAGATGAAAGCCATCGACGATCTGGTGAAAAGCTTCGCTGAGCTGGATACCAGCAACTAACGGCTGCTGACAAATAGCTCTGTGGGGGCGCCGCATGCTGCGCTCGCCAATCTAAAGGCCCGACGTTAATCTGTCGGGCCTTTTGTTTTATTGAGCGTTTAGCGCGGTCAGCGCTTCTGGCAGGGTGGGGTAGAAATGCAGCTTGCCATCGATTGGCTTCATGCGCGCACGAGCCAGGGTTTTTAGCGGCTGGAACGGAATATCGGTGATCACCAGCTGTTTTTCGGCGGGCAGGGCGTCGATGTAACGTTGCAACGCGTTGAGTCCCCCGGCATCCAGCACCGGCACGGCATCCCATTGCAGAACGATGGTGTGGTAGTTTTCACCGCGTACCAGCAGATCGTTGAACACGCGCTCGGCAGCGGCGAAGAACAGCGGCCCGTTGACGCGCAGCACCAGTCGGCCATCCTCGGCGCTCAATTCGCTCAGGCGGGTCATGCGTGCGATTCGGCGCATAAACAGCAGTGAGGCCAGCACGATGCCAACGGTAATGGCAATCACCATATCAAACAGTACCGTCAGCGACATACACAGCAGCATCACCAAAATGTCGTCTTTCGGCGCCCGGCGCAGCAGATAAACCACTTTATGCGCCTCGCTCATGTTCCAGGCGACCAAGAGCAACAGCGAAGCCATCGCCGCCAGCGGTAAGTAGGACAGCCACGGTGCCAGCATTAGTAAGGACAGCAGCACCATTAACGAGTGGATGATTGCCGAAACCGGTGAGGTTGCCCCTGCCCGCACGTTGGCTGCCGAGCGGGCAATGGCGGCCGTCGCGGTGATGCCACCGAAGAACGGAGCGATGATATTACCCGCGCCTTGGCCAATCAGTTCGGCGTTGGAATGGTGCTTTTTGCCCGTCATGCCGTCCAACACTACCGCGCACAGCAGCGATTCGATCGCCCCAAGCATCGCCATGGAAAAGGCTGCCGGCAATAGGGCGGAAAGCAGCTGCCAGCTCAGCTCCGTTGGTTTACCGTCGCCAGCAGGCAGATGCCAGGGCAACAGCCACTGCGGCAGGATCGGCGGGATACCTTGGCCCTGGCTGCCGTCGGCCAGTTCGAAACTGAAGCGGGAACCAATGGTCGCAACCTGATGATCGAACTGAGCCAGGATAGCCATCACCGCGGTGCCAGCCAACAGGGCGGGCAGGTGGCCGGGAATACGCAGCCCCAGCTTCGGCCACAGCAGCAGGACCACCAAAGTGACCGCGCCAATCAGCGTATCGCCATAGTCCAGGGTGGGTAAAGCATGCAACAGCGCATTGACCTTGCCGATGTAGTTTTCCGGCACTTCCGCCAGCTGTAAGCCAAAGAAATCCTTCACCTGCATGGTGGCGATGGTGATGGCAATCCCGGAGGTAAACCCAAGCGTGACCGAAAGCGGAATGTACTCTATCAGGCGGCCGAGCCGCGCTAACCCCATAATCAGCAGGAACACGCCGGACAGCATGGTGGCAATCAATAAGCCAGAGAGCCCAAACTGCTGTGAAACGGGGAACAGGATCACCACAAACGCCGCGGTGGGGCCGGAAACGCTGTAGCGCGAACCGCCGCTGACGGCGATCACGATGCCAGCAATGGCGGCGGTATACAGCCCATACTGTGGTGGAACGCCGCTGGCAATGGCCAGCGCCATCGCCAGAGGTATGGCAATGATGCCGACGGTAACTCCGGCAATGGCATCTTTCAGCAGACGTTGAAGAGAATAGGGTTCACGCCAGCAGGCATCTATCAGGGCGCTAAAAGGGCGGATACCGTTGATTTCGTGCGTTTTCATCTAAGTTGCAAACCAAGTCTATAAAAGAGAACGGAATGGCGGGCCATGGAGGTCCGTCTCGGAATAGCTGGTAGATACCATACCCCTTTCTGCCCGCCGATACCTAGATTTGTATCAAAGCATCAGGATTGTGATTAATTTATATTTGTTCAGCGGATCATTTGCGCCAAGCGCCAGCCTGTGCAGATCGTCCGCTGTTGATTGGGGGAAAAGCGCAGCTTTTATCGCTTAGTGTACTGCGGGCAAGGATAAGCCTAGAAACTGAGCAAGAGTGCTGACCAGCAGATGATGGTCTTCGAGCTGCGGGGATCCAGAAAGAGAGATGGAACCGACGCAACCCACATTGAGCAGGTTGATGGGGAATGCGCCGCCGTGGGCGGCATAGTCACGTACGCTGAGGCCATATCTCTCCTCCAGCGTGACTTGCCGTTGTTGCAGGCGTAACCCCACGGCATAAGAGCTTTTATGGAAATGGTTGACCACGTTACGCTTGCGCCGTACCCAGTCGGCAATGTCTGGCGTTGCTCCTGGCATGGCGTAGTAAAACAGCGTTTGTCCGCTTAGCTGAATTTCTATAGCGATGGGTAATTGGCGATGTTCTGCGGCATTTTTTAGCGCTACGCCCAGTTCCCATGCGGTGGCATGGTCGAAATGGTGGAAGGTAAGGTCCGTTTCTTGTGTCGCCAGCGCTTGCAATTCATCATCGATATTCATCAGATTTTCCCCGTGGTGTGATGGATAACAGACTATCCTGAACTGAGGATAGGACATAGATTGCCTGGCAATAACATATACCCGCCTAGTCATTGTCATTTTAAGTATGATGAGTGCTGTCGGAAGCGGTATTACAGGGGGCCGTTGCCAAAAATAACCCGAAAAACAACATTGCCGCATCCTGGAGTATGCCGAATAGTTATGACATATATTGCGTCGATCTCGTCTTTTTACAGTGACGCGTGCATCACCTATGCCACGCTGTCGGTAGCTTACTTTGCACTTAGCAGAAACGCCCCTTTTTCCTACCAGTCCGCCGTGTGGAAACGGGTGTTATTTGGTGTGCTGGCGGGGCTGGCGGTGCTGTATCTGAATCAGTCTCGGCTGTTGCTCACCGGTAATATTTATTACAGCTTTGCCATGATCCCGATGATCCTGGTGCTGTTTTTCGGTGGTGCGGTCAGTGGGATAGTGTGCTATCTGGTGAACTTTGGCTTTAACGGCGGCTTTACGCTGGATAATCTGTTTATCGGTTCGATCATCTTGCCGCTGCTGTTATCGGGGGTCTGGCGGAAAAAATCGAACCGGGTGTTTTATCTTACCATTGGTATCATTGCACTCTACCGCATTGCCGTGGTCTGCTCGTTGGTCAACTTCCGTGAATTGTGGCTGGATATTCTGTTGTATCAGGCTGCATCGGCGCTGTGCCTGGCGATTTGCTACCACGCCCTGAGTTTTAAAGAGCGCCATATTAACGCCTTTTTCTCCATGCGCAGCAAGGCGACGACCGACAGCCTGACCCATATCAACAACCGCGCCAGCGTGGATTACAAAATGATGCTGCAACACGCCCAACGGGAGTCTTGTGGCCTGATGCTGCTGGATTTAGACAATTTCAAACAGGTTAATGACACCTATGGTCATTTGGCTGGTGACGGCGTGTTGGCCAGCGTGGGGGCCATTTTGAAAGATTGTGTACGTGATGAGGACTTTGTTGGACGTTACGGTGGTGAGGAATTTATGGTCATCACGTCCAGTTATGAACCGCAGCATATTGCGGCCGTGGCGGAACGCATCCGCAGCCGGGTGGAAGGATTTGATTTTATTACCGAGAGTGGGGAGGCGATCCGGTTGACCATCTCCATTGGGACCTCGCTCTATCTGGCCGGTATGTCGGTGGAGAAAGCGATAGAGATGACGGATGAAGCGCTGTATGACGCTAAGCACGAGGGTAAAAACCGCGTGGTCAGCAGCCGTTTGATGTTGCTATCACAGTTGGGGAAGAGGTTTAGCCCTATGGCGGCTAAGAAGTCTTAGCCTGACCCGGGAGCAAACAATACTTTCTTTGGCACCTTTACTTTTTCCCCTCCAGCGTTGTTGCATCGGTTTTACCGACGACAGCAACATTGCTTTCAGCATAATCCAACTCTTTAGATAAAAAGTAATTGAGGAATGTTCGTATCACGGCAATGATTGCCAGTTTAATCAACTCTTCCATGCTAGGGTTGATCGTCGTTGCCAAGATATCAGCCGCTAATTGAAACTCTAACGCCAAAGCGAGCCAGGTTCCAAAGCGCGCCCTGATCAAATAGAGTATGGACTGACTTTTAACTTTGGTTATTGTGGTATAAAGTGCTTTTACCAACCCGACAAAAACGCAAATAACGGAGAGAAGCTCTAAAAAAACCTGTAGCATTAGAGAGAAATAGATAATTATTTCTTTGATACTGTCCAATTAGATGGCTCCGTTTTCCATGTTTATTAGCCTATCACCAACAAACCGTGCTTAGTGAATGGCTTGGAATAGGGCGTTTGAACTCAGGCCCGTAAAGGATTTTACTTTTCGCTACGCTTGTTGTTTAAGTGGAGTGAAAAGCACTTATTGAAATAAGCTTTGACGTGCTCTTCCATCGCGTGAACTTTTTCGTCAATGCGTTGGCAAAGGAATTCATCGCTATTCATTGCCTGGACTCGTTGTAACGCTATTAAGTCAATTTCTTTTTTTTGTTCTTCAGTCAATTCGCCGCTAGTGTGCTGATTAGTCATGATGATACCTGTATCCTGAGTAAAGTAACTAAATTATAGCGCTATCAGTATAGTAGCAAATACTTTCTAACTTTTGTTTAAACAGAGTGTGACGATAAATTGTCCGATTGTATCGTCGAGAGGCTTACAGCTACCTTGACGCCGCACCCCTCACCCAAGCCCTCTCCTATAAGGAGAGGGGACCGAACGTGCCACAACTTGTCTACTGCATCTGACCGTAGCTCTGGACCCGCTCCCTCTCCCTAATGCAGTGTTAATGTGGCACTCGATCTATATTGTTGGAGAGGGTTGGGGTGAGGGGAAATGAGTAGTCTTAACTGACAGCCAATAGCTCAGTCTTTCTTGTTATATAGCGGTGAGAGAGGGCTTGATTCGCAAGCTCACCCTGCTGGCGGCCCGTCTGCCGTCCAAAATATCTCTGCGCTGCTAGCCATTTTGTCGAACCCTGTCGAGGTTTCTCACCCCTCCCAGACTGGGGAACATGCAAAAAAAAAGTCTGAACGTTAGTTCAGACTTCTTCTTAAAATATGGCGGTGAGAGAGGGGTTCGAACCCTCGATACACTTACGCGTATACACACTTTCCAGGCGTGCTCCTTCAGCCACTCAGACACCTCACCGTACGTTGCGCGTTACTCAGTGCAACGGGGCGCTACTATAGGGAGAGTCGGTTAACCGGTCAAGAATATTTTTACGGTTTTAGCTCAGGTGGTTAAGCCGTCGCCGCTTTGCCGTAAATCAAGGCCAGAATGCCACGTTTGTTTAGCCCAGCACCATCGGCATCCACACCAACCCGGTAACAATTAACATCCCCAGGAAGATCAAACCAAAGATGGCACCAAGCCGCCAGTAGTCGTTGGTGGGGAGATAGCCACTGCCATAGTAAATGGGACTAGGGCCGGTGGCATAAGGGGTAACAATACTCCCTAGGCCAATGGCTGCACCAATCATCAGGCTGAAGGTCGGCAACGGGATCGCGGGCAACATTAGTGCGGCGGCAATCATCATTGGCGCTAACGCAGAGGTGTATGCTGTCGCGCTGGCAAAAAAGTAGCGCAGCAGATAGAACACTACGACCAACAGTACCATCACCACCGTGGTCGAGAATCCCTGCAAGCCTTGGGCTATCAGCTTACCGAACCAGGTAATAAAACCGACGTTGTTCAATCCGGTCGCCAATGCAATCAGTGAAGCCAGCCAGAAAAACACGCTCCATGCCGCTTTATTACCGATGATGTCATCCCAGGTGATAATTTTGCCCAGCAACATCAAGGCTACTACCGAATAACCGACCAGCGCCGCGTCAATATACTGCGCCGCAAAGATCCACAGCAGTAGGGCGACAATCATCAGCCCCAGCATTTTCTTCTCACGCAGGCTGAGTGGCCCCATTGCTGCAAGCTCGGCAGAGGCCCACTTGGGTACCTGCTCACCGGCCTTGATGGTTGGTGGATAAAGTACGTAGCTTAACCAGGGAACCAGCGCGATCAACAGCAGACTGAGCGGTAGCATGCCAAGGAACCAATCGCCCCAGGATAACGACAAATGGGACGATGTTTTTAGTAATCCAACCAACAGCAGGTTGGGGGCCATGGCGGTAAGGAAAATGGCACTGGTCACACAGTTGGCGCTGATACCCATCCACATAATATATGAGCCAATGCTGCGTGCGCTCGGCGTATTGGGCTGGGAGTCGTACAGCGGGGGCAGGTTACGAACGATGGGATAGATAATTCCCGCGCCGCGTGCCGAGTTAGAAGGCGTGACCGGGGCTAATAACAGTTCGGAAAACATAATGGCGTAACCGAGCAACAGGGTTTTATGCCCCATCTTTTTCACCAGGATCAGCGCAATACGCCGCCCTAGGCCGGTTTTTTCATAGCCGGTCCCAAACATAAAGGCGGCAAAAATCAGCCAGATCACCGAGTTGGAAAAGCCGGAGACCATCCAGGACAGCGAACTGGAAGTATATTTAAAGCCGGGAACGGCAAGCTGTTCCGGGCTGTACAGCAACCAGGGCGAGAAAATGGCAATAATGGCCAGGCCGGTCATGGCGACTACGGCACCGGGGGCTGGTTCCAGAATCAAGCCGACGATAACACCAAGGAATACAGCGAAATAGAGCCAGGCATGGGGTTGTAACCCGGCAGGAGCCGGGCACAAGGCGAGGGCTAGCGCCACAATAACCGGGGCAAACCATCTCCATGACAAATTAAGTTTTGCCATAGCAGGAACCTCTTGTTGATTATCGGGTAGAGGGGCTTTTGCCCCTCTTGTGGGTTCACTTGATGTAATGGACGTGCTGACAGATCTCTTCCACGATCGGCTCGCAGCGCTGGGCAAATACCTTTTTGTTTTCATCGATCAGGTTATTGCCGTGGGTGTCGATAGAGACAATCAATGGGCCGAACTCTTTAACCCGGCACACCCATAACGACTCAGGCATGCCTAATTCGGTCCAGTGTACCTCTTCAATTTCCTCTACCTGCGTTGCCGCCACTACGGCACAACCAGCCGGGAAAATCACATGCAGCGCCTTGAATTCCTTGCAGCCCGCCTCGGTATTAGGCCCCATACCGCCTTTGCCGACGATCAGCCGTACGCCGGTTTGTTCGATGAACTCTTTCTCGAAGCTTTCCATCCTCATGCTGGTGGTTGGGCCGATCGACACCATCTCCCATTTCTCGCCGTTCTTGCGTACGATTGGCCCCGCATGGAAAATCGCTTTGCCGCGCAGGTCGTAAGGGATCTCACGTTTGAGTTCGATCAGCCGCCGATGGCAAACGTCACGGCAGGTAACCAGAGTGCCATTGAGATAGATAACGTCACCCACGCGGATATCGGCCAAGTCTTCCGCTTTAATGGGGGTGGTAAGGATCTTTTTCATAATGCCTCCCGGGTGTGGGAAATACTTTCAAACGACAGATCTTGATGTACCAGCAACGTGCCACGGCGGTGTGCCCAACAGCCGGTCGAGACGGCGACGCCGATGGTGGAAGGGTGACGAGCCGCGGATTCGATGTGTACGCCCATCACGGAGCTTTTCCCCATCAATCCCTGCGGGCCAATGCCTAGCTGGTTAAGGCCAGCCTCCAGGCGCAGTTCCAGATCGGCTGCGATAGGATTGGGATGGCGGGTGCCGATAGGGCGTAAGATGGCTTTACGAGAGAGCACGGCGGCCGTTTCTACCGAGGTCGCAATACCCACGCCGACCAGCACCGGCGGACAGGCGTTGACCGCCAGCGTGGAGATGTTTTCAAATACGAACTTCACTACGCCTTCATAACCTTCGGAAGGCATCAGCACTTTGGCGCGGCCGGGTAAAGTACAGCCACCGCCAGCCATATACACTTCAATTTCTGCATCGCTGCCGTTGGGCACTAGCTCCCAGGTTATCCACGGCACGCCAGAACCGGTATTTTTACCGGTGTTGAACTCATCAAAGATCTCCACCGCGTTATGGCGCAGCGGTGCTGCCACGGTGGCATCCTCTACCGCTTGTTTGAGAGCAGCCTGGAGTTCAGCCAGCAGGGGAAAGCAGGTACCCACTTTGACAAAAAACATGATCTCGCCGGTATCCTGGCAGGCAGGGCGGTTCAGGGCGATGGCCTTCTCCATATTGTCAAACATCGTATGGTAGATAATCTTGCCCATGCCTTCGGTTTCTAACTCTCGTAGCTGTTTTAATTTATCGACGACATCATCCGGCATGCGCGTTGAGATCATGGCTGTGAAATTAGCGACAATGCGGGTGAGTTGCTCAACATTAGCGTTTTTTTCAATTACGTTCATAAGTGTGACTCCCGTCAGGCTGAAATGAACATGCTCACTGTTAATAGTTATAAAATAAGTTTTCTTGGCCTGAATAAACGCTACCATAGCGGAGAGCCACGATCCGCAACAGGTTCGTGAAGCGTTGATTCACAGAATGTTAATCATCATTATTCTTTTGAATTCAACGTGATGGTTTTGAAATGAAAATTATGCTGGAAATATATTTAACACCCACGCAGCAAAATAAAACAGTTAAAGAACGATAGTGTCATTCATTGGTAACTATTTGGTGAGCATGACAGTGAGGCCAGAAAATTATGTCGTTAATTCATTATCCTCAACCTAAAGATTTACAGGTGCTTATTGCGGTGGTTAATACCGGAAGCTTCAGTGCTGCCGCCGAAATATTGGGGCAGACACCGGCATTTGTCACTAAACGTATCCAACAGATGGAGGCGTTACTGGGCGTTAAGTTACTGAACCGTTCCTCTCGTGGCATGGCACTCACGGAAAGCGGGCAGACGGCTTACGCCCATTCGCTAGAGATTATGGATCGCCTGCAAAAGCTTATGGATGAGGTGACGCATATCAAGGATCAACCGGTGGGGATGATCCGCATTGGCTCCAGCTTCGGTTTTGGCCGGGCTTATATTGCGCCAGCCATCATGGAGATCATGGAGATCTATCCGCAATTGCAGATCAACTTTGAGCTGTTTGATCGGCAAATTGACCTCAACCGGGATAATGTCGATCTGGATATCCGGATCAACGATGACATTCCGGATAATTACATTGCCAAGCTGTTGGCCAAGAACCAGCGCATCCTTTGTGCGTCTCCCGCGTACCTAAAACAGCGGGGGATGCCCGAGACGCTGGCAGATTTGCAGCATCATGATTGCCTGGTGACCAAGGAACGTGATCAAACTATCGGCGTATGGGAGTTGGAAAACCAGCAGGGTAAAAAGTCGGTAAAAATATCCGGGCATCTGTCGTCCAACAGCGGGGAGATCGTCTTGCATTGGGCTCTGAATGGCAAAGGGATCATGCTGCGTTCCGAATGGGATGTCTCGCCGTTTCTGCGCGATGGCGTGCTGGTGCGGGTTTTGCCAGACTACGCGCAGAGCGCCAACATTTGGGCGGTTTACCAGATGCCGCTTTACTCATCGACCAAGCTGAAGGTCTGCGTCGAGTTTTTGAGTCAGTACTGCCGCAATATGGGCAATTAGGTCTCATCAATCCGCTAAATCACTGGCGGCATCAGGCTGTAATGCAAAAAAAAGGAACATCGTTATCATAAAAATAAAACATAGTTTTAAAAAATAGAAGTTGATCGGCTATTTCTTCTTTTGTTTGCCATAGACTCGCCATCACTGGCAAAAACACAAAGGTTTTCCCATAGCCATAACCGTATGTTACGAAAATTCCCTGCATATCGCCGGGAAGATAACACGTGATGTGGCTACGGAGATGGCAACAATGAAGACACGTAAAATCGGTCTGTTTAACTATCTTGCTTACGGCTCTGGAGATTTTCTCGGTGCGGGAACCACGGCACTTACCGCCGCCTGGTTACTCTATTTTTATACAACGTTCTGCGGGCTTAGCCCGATTGAAGCCACCTTTATCTTTGCGATGGCAAGGGTACTGGATGCGGTTGTCAGCCCATTAATGGGCTATCTGACCGACAATTTTGGTTCCACCTGGCTGGGTAAACGCTTTGGCCGTCGCAAGTTCTTTATCCTGCTCGGTATTCCATTGGTCTTTAGCTACAGCCTGATGTGGGTTGGCCATATGGACTATTGGTACTATTTGCTGACCTATCTGTTCTTTGACGTGGTCTATACCATGATCCTGGTACCGTATGAAACGCTGGTGCCGGAGATGACGGATGATTTCAAACAAAAAACCAAGTTCTCTGGTGCCCGCATTGGGCTAGCGCAGCTGTCTGCCATTCTGGCGGCATTTCTGCCAGGTATTCTGCTCAACTATCTGGGTAAAGACAGTGCCGTTTCCTTCTTCTATTCCAGCCTGGTGTTCTCGATCATCTGCGCCTGCGTATTGACGCTGGTCTATTTCTTCACCTGGGAGAGGCCAGCAGAACAAAAATCTGCAGCCGCGCTGGAAGCTGAAAAACAAAAACTTACGCTGTTCCAGAGCTTGAAGCGTTTGAACGTCGAGCTGTCTTCCACGCTGCGCATCCGTATTTTCCGCCAGCACTTGGGGATGTATCTCGGGGGCTATATTGCCCAGGACGTCTTCAATGCGGTGTTCACCTATTACGTGGTATTTGTACTAATGCAGAGCGCAGCCACGGCCTCCAACCTGATGGGCACCATGGCCATCATGCAGTTTGTCGCGGTTATCGCCATGATCCCGCTGTGTATTCGGTTCGGGCCAGCACCCTCCTACCGTATGGTGGTCGTGCTGTTCGGTATGGGGGCCATCTCCTACGCCGTACTGTATTACGCCAACCTCAGTGACGTGTTCTCATTACTGCTGTTGGTTTCCGCCCTCGCCGGTTTAGGGCGGGGTGGGATCAACTACGTGCCATGGAATATCTACACCTATATTGCCGATGTGGACGAGGTGATCACCGGGCAACGCCGTGAAGGCATCTTTGCCGGCATCATGACCTTGACCCGTAAGGCCTCTCAGGCCGGTGCGGTGATGCTGGTCGGTATCATTCTGCAACTGTCAGGCTTTGTTTCAGGCCAAAATCATCAATTACCCGAAGTGAGTCACGCCATTCTGATGATCCTGAGCGTCGGTACTTTGGTGGTGCTGGCGATTGGTTTCACCGTCTCGCTGCGCTTCAAACTCAACTTGACCACGCACGGTGTACTACGCCAGGAAACAGAGAAGATGCGCATCGCGGGTCGAGTGGTGCCAGAGAACATCACGCCAGAAGCGCGCGCTACCGTCGAAATGCTGGCAGGTATGCCTTATGAATCCCTGTGGGGTAACAACAATATTGGCTACCTCAACCGCAAAAAACCTGCTGCACCGCCATTGCCCAAGGCCACTCAAGGCCAGAAAGCGGCAGGCAGCGTGACACCTTGATCTAAAGGCATAAAAGGACATGACTATGTTGGTATACCCCGTAAAACACAGCCCGTTACTGCGCCAACCGGAACGTTTCATCAGCCGCCAGGAACTGCAGCAGTTGATTGATAGCCTGGTGGACAACCTGGTC
This sequence comes from Serratia sp. 14-2641, assembly GCF_001692375.1. Classification (NCBI taxonomy): domain Bacteria; kingdom Pseudomonadati; phylum Pseudomonadota; class Gammaproteobacteria; order Enterobacterales; family Yersiniaceae; genus Serratia; species Serratia sp. 14-2641. The sequence continues at coordinate 101,370 of NZ_LXKR01000055.1, forward strand.
AATATCACCGATGAAACCGGTGAGTTCCTGCTGCGTCTCGACGATGGCCGAGTCATCGATACCAAAGGCTGGGCTGGCTGGGAATGGACCCACGGCATCGGCCTGTACGGTATCAACCAGTATTATCGCCAAACCGGCGACAACAAGATGTGCGCTATCGTTGACGACTGGTTCAGCGCGCGCTTTGCCGAAGGCACGCCCACCAAGAATGTGAATACTGCCTGCCCGTTTCTCACCCTGGCTTATCGCTACGAGGAAACCGGTGATACGCGCTGGCTGCCGTATCTGGAGCGATGGGCTGAATGGTTGATGCATGAAATGCCACGCACCGAGCGTGGGGGGATGCAGCACGTCACGCTGGCGGAAGAAAACCATCAGCAACTGTGGGACGATACTCTGATGATGAGCGTGTTGCCGCTGGCCAAAATTGGCAAGCTGCTGGGGTGCCCGCAGTACGTGGAAGAGGCCAAATATCAGTTTCTGGTTCACATCCAGCACCTGATGGAGCGCGAAAGCGGTCTGTGGTTCCACGGCTGGACCTTCGAGGGCAAGCACAACTTTGCCAAAGCCCGTTGGGCGAGGGGTAACAGTTGGCTGACCATCGTGATCCCGGAATTCCTCGAACTGCTGGATCTGCCGCATTACGATGCCACCCACCGTTTTCTGGTTCAGGTATTGGAGTGCCAGGTGGCGGCACTGGCGGCGTGCCAGCATGAAAGCGGTTTGTGGCATACGCTATTGGATGATCCGGATTCTTATCTGGAATCATCCGCTACCGCCGGTTTCGCGTTCGGGATCCTCAAGTCGGTGCGCAAACGCTATATCGACGCTAAGTATCTGCCGATCGCTGAAAAAGCATTGCAAGGGGTGGTGAAACAGATCAATAACGATGGCGAACTGATGCAGGTCTCGTTCGGTACCGCGATGGGTAACAACCTGGACTACTATCGCCAGGTCCCGCTAACTTCGATGCCTTATGGTCAGGCGATGGCTATTCTGTGCCTGGTGGAGTACCTGAACGTTTACCTGTAACTGATTTGCTTGCCCCACTGGAGAGGTGGGGCAAGCCTTCAGGGCATCAAACCAATAAAGACCGTCTTTTTACGTGGGCCGGTCATCAGTGACTCCAACTCTTCGACGCAGGCTTGGTAGTGCGGGGTCGTTTTATGGAAAGCCACTGCCTGCTCATCGGCGTAGGCCTCATAGATATAAAAGCGAGTGGGGATGTCTGGATCCTGTAACACATCGAAGCGCAGGTTGCCCTTTTCCTGGATAGCCCCCAGATGGTTTTGACGAAACACCTCGATAAACCGTTCAACCTTGTCGTCATGAACGTTAATTTCGACCAGGGTAACGTGCATAATCAGCCTCCTTGATTGGGGCGGGCCTGGAAAACCGGCCCGCATTTCAGCCGTATCAGCCTTTTTCGCTGAGGAAGAGTTCGTAGGCGTGTTCTACCGTTTCATTCTGATGAACGATGGCGTGTACCGCCTTGATCATGGCTACCGGGCTCTCCGATTGGAAAATATTCCGCCCCATATCAACCCCGGAGGCCCCTTGATCAATGGCCTGGAAGCACATCTCCAGCGCCTCGCGCTCTGGCAGCTTCTTACCACCGGCGATGACGATAGGGACCGGGCAGCCAGCCACAATGCGTTCAAACCCTTTGTCCACGTAGTAAGTCTTGATGATTTGCGCTCCCATCTCGGCGGCGATACGCGTGGCCAGTGAGAAATAGCGCTGATCGCGTGCCATATCTTTCCCTACGCCGGTCACCGCCATGGTGGGCATACCAACTTTCAGGCCCGCATCGATCAGTTGGATGATGTTTTTAATCGACTGGTGCTCATGTTCCGTGCCGATATAAACCTGCGCGGCGACGGCACAGCTATTCAGACGCACCGCGTCGTCCATGGCGACAGCTACCGCCTCATTGCTCAACTCGGTCAGAATGGAGTTTGCCCCTGAAGCGCGCAGGACGATGGGTTTGTTGGTGGCGGGTGGGATCACGCTACGCAGAATACCCCGGGTACACATCAACACGTCTGCATGCGCAAACAGCGGCGCAATATTGATATCAATACGCTCCAGCCCGGTCGTTGGCCCCTGAAAATAGCCGTGATCAAAGGCCAGCATCACGGTTCTATTGGTGCGGGGATTGAAAATACGTGCCAGGCGGGACTGCATGCCCCAATCCAGCGCACCGCAGCCTTTTAAACTAAACAGGGCATTTTGCTGCGGTTGGTCAACATGGAAGTCTTTGCCATCTTTGATGTCATCTAAATCAGCCATTGTATTACTCCCTCCACATAATCGGTGCGATAGGTTAGAAGTTGTATTTGTCGATATTGTCTTTGTTGAACACCACGCGCTCAGGCAGCAGCACGATGCCATTGCCTTTCGCCTGGTAGTTGTAGCCTTGTACGCTGTTTGGTGAGACCTCTACCTGACCCAGGCCAGGGATATCGAGCTTGTCGCCCACCTTCAATTCGCCGTTTTTCATCAGGGCGTTGGCCACGTAAACCGAGATTTTCCCCTGTTCGACCACATCCCACAGGCCGAACTCTTTAACCGTGCCGCGCTGAATATAGGGGCGCATGACGTTTGGAGTGCTGAACCCCACAATCGCCACGTTGTCACGCTTGAGATTCTCTGCTGCCTGAGCGGATGCGGGCAGGGCATTGGCATCCGGGGCTATGATGGCGTCCAGATCGCCATAGGCTTTCAGGATCCCTTCGGCGGTTTGCAGTGACTTGGTGGCATCGTTGTAACCAAACTGTGTGGTGACCACTTCCCAGCCGGGATGGTCTTTCTCGATTTTACGCTTGGCTTCATTCACCCATTGGTTTTGATCCGTGACCGTCGGGCTGGAGTAGAAGAAGGCAACCTTGGCCTTATCTTTCTTCACCTGATTGGCAGCCATATCGACCAGCATGCCCCCGAGTTGGGCTGGTGTACCCTGATTGATGTAGTAAGAGCGACATTCCGGCTTGGTGTCTGAGTCCCAGGTTAATACCTTCACGCCACGCTGCATGGCACGTTTTAACGCCGGGCACAGCCCTTCCGGGGAGACGGCAGAGACGATAATGGCGTTATAGCCCTGGTTAACGAAGTTGTTGATCAACTGCACCTGACCGGAAACGCTGGGCTCTGTTGGCCCATCGTAGGTTACGTCAACGCCCAGCTCTTTCCCCGCCACTAATGCTCCATTACCTCCGCTGGTGAAAAAGCCGACGCCCACCAGTTTGGGAATAAAGGCAATGCGCTCTGCCGCCTGTACGCCAATGCTTAGCGAAGCCATGCCGAGTACGCTTAAAAGCGCGATTTTTTTGATACGTTGTAGGGCCATGTTTTTTCTCCGTATATCGCGTTGTCAGAAGATGTGTCCTGGCTCAAACCTGATGAGTGCTGCGTCGTCGTTGGAGCCACTCTCTGATTTGATGCCGATGCAGGCTGATGGAGCGGCCCACGACGACAATAATCAGTAGCGCCCCGGAAAGTGCGCTGGAGATCTGGTTGGGTACGCCGGCCATTTGTAATCCCTGTTGCAGATAGCCGACCAGCAAGACGGCTACGGCGGTACCAATAATGGAACCAGAGCCGCCGTAAATATTCGCCCCGCCAAGCACTACCGCCGTGATGGCTGGCATCAGGAAGGAGGCGCCAAGATCGGAACGTGCCGAACCAAAGTAGGAAACCAGCAGCACCGCAGCGATAGCTGAAGCCAATCCGCTCATCGCATAGAGTGCGCACAGCGTTCGGTTAACCGGGATCGCGCTGTATTGCGCCACGCGCTGGCTTTGGCCAATCAGGAAGATGTTGCGCCCAGCATGCGTCCGGTGCATCAGTAGCCAGCACAGCAGGACACAGACGATAAATAAGGTCAGGGGGACAGGCAGGCCAAACACCGTCAGGTTGGCGAAATCGGTAAAGGCCATCGGAAAGCCGCCGATGCCTTCATAGCCGGTGGCACCAGAGATGCCTGAAAGCAGCAGGGCGCTACCGCCAAACAGATAAAGGGTGCCGAGGGTGATCACCAGAGGATTGATACCGGTATAGATGATCAATCCGGCGTTGATCAAACCGCATAGCGCTCCCAAGGCCAGGGTTATCGCTATGGCGAGCGGCAAAGGCATCCCCGCTTGGAACATCACCCCTAAAGCAATGGCGCACAGGCCAATGGTGGAACCAAATGAAATATCAATGCCACCACTGACGATCACCATGGTTAACGGCAGTGCCACAATGCCAATACAGATAAAATCACTGGTGCTGAACAACAGGACATTCATATCCAGCATGCGCGGATTAACCACCCCGAACGCCAGGATCTCAATCAACAACAGGGCGGCCAGCGTCATTTCCCAGCCGAAACGTCGCCATTGTGCCATCATGCGATCTCCCGTTTTTTTCCCGGTGCAGGGAGTTGGGTGGAGTGAGGGGATGGTGGCGATGAGGCCGGGGGATCGATAAACCGGGCATATTTTTGGCAGCGAATATTCTTTTGCAGAGCGCAGCGTAAGCGGCCATCAAACACCAGAACCCCCAACAAAACCAGACCAGCGATAAAGTCGTTCCACCAGGCAGGAATGCGCAACAAAACCAGCACGCTGTCGATCTGCGTCAGGAAATAGGCACCCAGAATGGCACCCACCACCGTGCCAGACCCGCCAAGCAGGCTGATACCCCCCAGCACGCAGGCAGCAATGGCCTTCATTTCCAGACCGGTGCCGGTCTGGTTGGGAATAAAGCCTATCTGTGCAGCAAACACGATCCCGGCGAGCGCCGCCATCAGCCCATTCAGTGAGAAAGCGATGATACGAATGGCTTCGGTGCGGATCCCGAGTTGACGAGCGCCCTGCAGGTTGTCGCCGGTGGCATAGAAACTGCGGCCGAAAGAGGTTTTCAACAGCAACCATGCCATTGATGCCAGCAGCAGTAAGGTTAACCAGCCAATCGGCGAGATCCCCAACAGTACCGGCGAAGAAAGCTGCTTGAGCGAGCTTGGCAACCCCTCGATCCATTTACCGCCGGTCCACAGCAGCATGATGCCGCGATACAGACCCAGGGTCCCCAGGGTGGCGACAATGGCAGGAATTTTAAACCAGGCGACCAGCACTCCATTAAAAAAACCTGCCAGCAAACCGAGCAATAGCGTGGCGGTAAAAGCGACGGGCAAGCTGTACCCGGCATTGAGCGTTATCCCGAGCAACACAGCACACATCCCGGTGATTGAACCGACGGAGACATCAATGTTACGGGTCAGCATGACCAGTGCCGCGCCGATGGCCAGCAGCATCAGGATTTGTGAACTGCTGAAGATCATGGTCAGCGTCTGGAAACTGAAATAGCTGCTATCAATGCAACCCAGTAGCGCAAACAGGCCGATAATGGCCAGCAGCGCCGTCAGCTCTCTGTTGTTTTGTATCATCTTCTGCATGGTGTCTCCCCGTTGGCACGAGGTTGATGGGAGGGAGATACGGCGTGTTGTTCGCCAAAGGCCATATGCATGATGGTATCCACAGAAATCTCGTCGCCGCACAGTGCGTTGCTTGCCACCTCGCCCTGGTGCATGATGCAGACCCGATCGGCCATCATGGCTATCTCTTCGAGATCGGATGAAATAAACAGGATGGCGACATGCTGCTGGGCAATACTGCGAATGAGCTGATAGATATCGTTGCGTGCGCCGACGTCGACACCGCGGGTTGGTTCATCGACAATCAGCAGCTGTGGCGCTGCCTCCAGGCATTTGGCGATCAGTATTTTTTGTTGATTACCGCCAGAAAGGGTGCGGGCCGGCTGTTCCGGGTGGCTGAATTTGATATCCAGCGCCCGGCGATAACGTTCAAGCGTGGCGTTGTCACGCAGTGGATGGGCCCAGAACCCTCCGTGATTGTGGGTCAGAGCACAGACGTTCCAGGATAACGAGGAGTCCAGATATAGCCCGGAGGACTGCCGGTCTTCAGGCAAATAGACCAGCCCATGCTGCAAGCGCTGGCGGGTGTTTAGTTTTGCGATGTCTTCATCATTGAGCATGATGCTGCCCGCACTGGCTGGGCGCAATCCATACAGCGTTTCAGCCAGCTCCGTGCGCCCTGAACCTACCAAGCCAGCCAAGCCAAGTATTTCCCCTGCGTGGACGTTGAAAGTAACCTGCCGGAAGCCTTCACCAGTAAGCTCCTTCAGCTGCAACACGGCTTTGCCCTGAGGATTGGCGGGCCGATTGCCAGGCAGTTCAAGCCAGAGTTTCTGGCTGGCGGAGAGATCCACATTACGGGCCGCTGGGGTGATTGCCTGAATTATCTCATCCGTGGTCAGTGAGGTGGTTTTCCCCGTCAGGGCGATTTTGCCGTCACGCATTACGCTGACGCGATCGGCAATCTGGCGTATTTCCGGCAGCTTATGGGAAATAAAGACAATACCGACACCTTTGCCAAGCAGTTCATGCAGGCGGGCAAATAACCGGTCCGTTTCGGCAGGCGTCAGTGACGCCGTGGGTTCATCCAGGATCAGGATCTGAGAATCACGCATTAAGCCCCGCATGATCTCAACGATTTGGCGGTCTGCCACATCCAGCGAGCCTGCCATACTGCTGGGCTCAAGCTTGCATCCCAACAGTTCAAGTAACTGCTGCATTTTTGCCACAGTAGCCCGCTTGGCAGGAAGGCCAAACAGAATGTTCTCTTTAACCGACAGGCTGGGAAACAACAGCGGTTCCTGCGGCACCAGATATATCCCCAACTGATGCGCTTTTACCGGGGTCAGGTTGGCACAACGCTGGCCATTGATCTCGATAAAACCGCCGTCCGGTTGTACCACGCCAGCAATGATCTTCATCAGCGTTGATTTTCCTGCGCCATTACCTCCGAGCAGGGCATGTACCTCCCCGGCATGCAGAGTAAAGTCGATGCCTTTCAGTACCTCGACACCGGAATAGTGCTTATTGATATTTTGTACGCAGAGCAGAGGTGGAGCTGGGTATTCACCGGTTTGCATCTTGCCTCCGTTCACTCGAAGATGAGGGACTGAGTTGAACAATTATTTTTTAGAAAACTAAATGTTCATAACCTTAGTCAGGGTTTGGCGATAAAACCATCATGGGGATCACGTTTTTTGAATAATTGTTTACTATGAAAACCGATGTTCAAATTTGGTGTATATTTGTGGCATGACTCACAGCTATTGTTGAGCGATGGCGGAACAATTGTGTTCAAGATTTAAAAATGTTCAAAGAGAAGCGGATTTATGACGATAAATGACAGCGCATTGGTCACCGAACATGGCATGTGTGAGGAGGAGCAGGTCGCCCGTATCGCCTGGTTCTACTACCACGATGGTTTGACGCAGAGCGAGATCAGCACCCGGCTTGGTCTGACGCGCCTTAAGGTTTCACGTTTGCTGGAAAAAGGGCATCAGTCCGGGATCATTCGGGTGCAGATTAACTCCCGCTTTGAAGGGTGCCTACAATATGAAGATGCATTGAAAAAGCATTTTGACCTGAAGAACATTCGCGTATTGCCCGCCTTGGCCGAAGCCGATGACAGCGCGAGGCTGGGGATCGGTGCGGCACACATGCTGATGGAGTCTCTGGAGCCGCAGCAACTGTTGGCGGCAGGGTTTGGCGAGGCGACCATGAGCACGTTGAAAAGGCTCAGCGGCTTTATTTCTTCGCAGCAAATTCGCCTGGTCACGCTTTCCGGTGGTGTAGGGCCTTATATGACCGGGATTGGTCAGTTGGATGCCGCCTGCAGCGTCAGCATGATCCCAGCCCCGTTGCGCGCTTCCTCTGCCGATATTGCTCGCACTCTGCGGGATGAAAATAGCGTCAGGGACGTGCTGCTGGCGGCCCAAGCTGCCGATGTCGCCGTAGTAGGGATCGGGGCGGTGAGTCAAAAAGATGCCGCCACCATTTTACGCGCTGGCTATATCACCGAAGGCGAGCAACTGATGATTGGCCGCAAAGGCGCCGTTGGCGATATTCTCGGCTACTTTTTTGATGCCAGCGGCGAAATTATTCCCGACATGCAAATTCATCAAGAACTGATAGGGCTGAGCTTGAGCGCGCTTGCCACCATACCTACCGTTGTCGGGGTTGCGGGGGGAGTACCAAAAGCCGAAGCGATCGTGGCGGCATTGAAGGGCGGCTATATCAACGCGTTAGTCACCGATCAGGACACGGCGGCAGAAATGCTTAAACTTATTGGAAAGTAAAGGTCATTAGCGATGTAACAGACTGTCTCACTGCCACACCTTGAAGCAACATCAGCCGAGGACAAACACATGGCTCGACTCTGTACTCCTGTCACATCAGGCCAATACCTGATGGCTCTGGATGCCGGCACCGGCAGCATTAGAGCGGTAATTTTTGATTTGGAAGGCAATCAAGTCTCAGTAGGGCAAGCCGAATGGTTACATTTGGCGGTCCCTGATGTACCGGGCTCCATGGAATTCGATCTTGCCAAAAACTGGCACCTCACCTGCCAATGCATCCATCAGGCGTTAAAGATGGCGGCCATTGCGCCGGAGGCGATTGTGTCCGTGGCTGCGTGTTCAATGCGTGAAGGGATTGTGATCTATGATGCAGAAGGTCAGCCGATCTGGGCATGCGCCAACGTAGATGCACGGGCAACACGTGAGGTCAGCGAGTTAAAAGAGATCCACAACCACACTTTTGAAGATGAGGTTTATCGTTGTTCAGGGCAGACGCTGGCACTCAGCGCAATGCCCCGGCTGTTGTGGTTGGCGCACTACCGCCCTGATATCTATCGCCAGGCAGCCGCGGTCACCATGATCAGTGACTGGCTGGCTTATATGCTCAGCGGTGAACTTGCGGTCGATCCGTCAAATGCCGGGACTACCGGGTTGCTTGATCTGGTCACGCGAGACTGGAGAAAAGGCCTGTTGGAAATGGCGGGCCTGCGTTCGGACATTCTTTCACCGGTCAAAGAGACGGGAACGCCGTTGGGGGTGGTGACGGACACCGCTGCCGCACTGTCAGGCCTGAGGGCTGGCACTCCGGTGATTGTCGGGGGCGGCGATGTCCAACTGGGGTGCGTGGGTCTTGGCATCGTCAGACCGGCGCAGACTGCCGTATTAGGGGGAACGTTCTGGCAGCAGGTGGTGAACCTTCCTGCACCGGTGACCGATCCCAATATGAATGTGCGCATTAACCCCCATGTGATCCCGGGCATGGTCCAGGCTGAATCCATCAGCTTTTTTACCGGGCTGACCATGCGCTGGTTCCGTGATGCCTTCTGCGCCGAGGAGAAGCTGGTTGGTGAACGTCTGGGTGTGGATACCTATGCCTTGCTGGAGGATATGGCCAGGCGAGTACCATCAGGTGCTCATGGCGTTATGCCCATCTTCTCCGATGTCATGCGCTTTAAGAACTGGTATCACGCCGCTCCCTCATTTATCAACCTGTCGATCGATCCGGAAAAGTGCAACAAAGCTACGTTGTTCCGCGCCCTTGAAGAGAACGCGGCCATCGTGTCGGCCTGTAACCTACAACAAATCGCCGAATTCTCAGGTGTCAAAGCCGATTCACTGGTGTTTGCAGGTGGCGGTTCAAAAGGCACGCTTTGGAGCCAGATCCTGGCCGATGTCACCGGACTGACCGTACGAGTCCCGGTGGTTAAGGAAGCGACTGCGCTGGGATGTGCTATTGCGGCTGGTGTGGGGGTAGGGGTCTATTCGTCGTTGGCGGATGCGGGGGAGAGCCTGGTGCGTTGGGATAGGGAACATACCCCGAATCCAGAAAACAGTGAGGTTTATCAACAGGCACGTCAAAAATGGCTGGAGGTGTATCTGGATCAACTTGGTTTGGTCGATCACGGGTTGACGACGTCAATGTGGAAGGCTCCCGGTCTTTGAAGGAGGATAATCATCATCAAGACCAATGAGATATCTCACGACTATCGCTTTGCAGACCATGGCCCTAAATACCTGATCCGTGGCCCGCAGTGCGATATGGGCGTCGTGGTGTTGCAGCCATTCTTGAAGTTAGGTGATTTTAGGTTGTCGCGATCTGTTTGGCATGATAAATAAAACCTAATACTAAAACAGGTACTTAAAAACCCAATCCTCTCAAGGGCAAGCGAGTAACAATGCAGATAATGAATGTCAAACAGGCCAGGATAATCAGTTTCATCTTTGTGATGGGGGGGATCCTGCTGCTGTTACCGTTGCATCTTCTTACCTGCTTTATGGCGGGTTTTCTGGTTTACGAGATCGTGAATATCCTTACGCCACATTTTCAGAAGGTGATTGGCGGACATCGGGCCAGATGGCTGGTTGTGGCGGTGATCAGTACTTTGGTGGTCGGCCTGTTGATCACCATTGTGGGGAGTATCGTTGGCTATCTGATGCAGGATATGAAGAATATCTCTGGCATCAACACCCGTATTGCTTTCATCCTGCAGGATGTCCAGCAAGAGGTGGCAAAATATATGCCGGGCTATCTGCCGTTGAGTGTAGAAGAGCTGAAGAACGAGATCCTGAGCCGACTGCAACAGCACATAGCTCTGTTACAGACGATGGGCAAGAGCGTACTGCATGGCCTGGTGACCATGCTGATCGGGATGGTGCTCGGTGCCATAGTCTCACTGTATAACATTGATAGCAGCGAGGATCGGCCATTACTGAAAAGTGAGCTGATGAAAAGGATTTCGCTGCTGTCTCAGGCGTTCCGCAATATTGTGTTTGCTCAGGTTAAAATATCGGCAATCAATACCTTCTTCTCGGCTATCTTTATCCTTGGTGTGCTACCGCTGTGTGGGATCCATATCCCGTTGGCGAAAACGCTGGTGGTGTTTACCTTTATCTTTGGCTTGCTGCCGGTGATCGGTAATCTAATCTCCAATACCATTGTTTTCATCTCTGGCCTGTCGGTTTCACTCGGAGTGGCACTGATTGCGCTGCTCTACCTGATCGTAATCCACAAGTTTGAGTATTTCCTCAATGCCCGTATTGTCGGCACTAAAATCAGGGCTAACTCTTGGGAGATCTTGCTGGCGATGTTGGTCTTTGAGGCAGCATTCGGTCTGGCTGGCGTGGTTGCCGCTCCTATCTATTACGCCTATCTGAAAAGTGAACTCAGGGAAGCTAAGCTGATTTGAGGGCGAGTCTTTTTTTTCGAACCATGTCGAGGATTCTCACCCTTCCCAGTGCGGGGAATATGCAAAAAAAAGTCTGAACGTGAGTTCAGACTTTTTCTTCGAATATGGCGGAGAGGTCGGGCTTGATTCGCAAGCTCACCCTACGGGCGGCCAGTCGGCCGTCCAAAATGTCTCTGCGCTGCGAGCCATTTTGTCGAACCCTGTCGAGGATTCTCACCCCTCCCAGTGCGGGGAATATGCAAAAAAAGTCTGAACGTGAGTTCAGACTTCTTCTTCGAATATGGCGGAGAGGTCGGGCTTGATTCGCAAGCTCACCCTGCGGGCGGCCAGTCGGCCGTCCAAAATGTCTCTGCGTTGCGAGCCATTTTGTCGAATCCTGTCGAGGATTCTCACCCCTCCCAGTGCGGGGAATATGCAAAAAGAAGTCTGAACATGAGTTCAGACTTCTTCTTTAAATATGGCGGTGAGGGAGGGGTTCGAACCCTCGATACACTTACGCGTATACACACTTTCCAGGCGTGCTCCTTCAGCCACTCAGACACCTCACCGTTTTGTCATCGGCAACGGTTTACGCTGTCGACGGGCGCTAATGTAGGAGAATCTGATCCCAGCGTCAATAGCCTTGTGCCATAACCGCGTGCGTTTAGCCAAACTTCCAGCAATTTGCTGATTTGTCGCACGATAATTCCGCCTTCTCCCTGCCAGTTTATTCTTGCATCGTGCGGCAAAGCGCGAAAGGATAGCTAAAAATCCACCCAAGAAGGGAACCGGCAGTGAATATTATTTTCTATCACCCGTTTTTTGATGCGCAAGATTGGCTGGCAGGAATGGCGAAGCGCTTACCACATGCGAATATCCGGGCATGGCAGCCAGGGGATGATCGTCCGGCGGACTACGCGCTAGTATGGCGGCCACCTTATGAGATGCTGGCCAACCGCCGAGATCTGAAAGGGATCTTTGCTCTGGGGGCAGGCGTAGACGCCATCCTTGAACAGGAGCGCCAGCATCCCGGCAGCCTACCGGCGGGAGTGCCGGTAATCCGGCTTGAGGATACCGGCATGGCGCAGCAGATGGATGAATACGCGCTGGCTGGCGTGTTGCGCTATTTTCGTCGTTTTGATGAGTATCAGTTGCAGCAACAACAGCAGAACTGGTTGCCGCTTGAGCCTCATCAGCAGAGTGATTTTACCATCGGCATTCTGGGCGCAGGGGTGTTGGGGAAAAGCGTAGCGCAAAAGCTGGTGGCGTTCGGATTTAACGTCCGTTGCTGGAGCCGCAGCCCCAAGCAGATTGAGCACGTACAGAGTTTTGCCGGGCAACCTCAGCTAGCGGCGTTTCTTGATGGCACGCGCTTGCTGATCAACCTGCTGCCCAATACGCCTGAAACGGCGGGTATCCTTAACCGCCAGCTGTTCAGCCGTTTGGTGCCAGGCGCCTACTTGATCAACATTGCTCGCGGTGCCCATCTGGTGGAAGACGATCTGCTGGCGATGTTGGCACAAGGGCAACTGACGGCCGCCATGCTTGACGTCTTCGTCAACGAACCTTTGCCGTCCGCTCATGCCTTCTGGCGTCATCCTCGTGTCACTATTACCCCGCATATTGCTGCTGTGACCCTGCCGGAACAGGCGATGGATCAGGTTAGCGCCAATCTCCAGCGGCTTGAGGCGGGTGAACAGCCTTCAGGCCTGGTTGATATTCAGCGTGGCTATTGATGCTTTCACAACCCGCTAACATGTCGATAGCCGCGTTAACTGCTATCATGAACAAGGATTGGCCGCCATCCGCTGACTCTGGCGAGCGCCTAAGAAGGAGAAAGAATGTACCCCGTTGATTTACATATGCATACCGTAGCCAGTACCCATGCCTATAGCACCCTGCACGACTATATCGCCGAAGCGAAACACAAAGGTATCAAACTGTTCGCCATCACCGACCACGGGCCGGATATGGCCGATGCGCCACACTATTGGCACTTTATGAACATGCGTGTGTGGCCACGCCTGGTGGATGGCATTGGCATTCTGCGCGGCATTGAAGCCAATATCAAAAACCTGGCCGGTGATATCGACTGCACCGGACCCATGCTTAACGAAATCGATCTGATTATTGCCGGGTTCCATGAGCCGGTATTTGCACCTCAGGATCGGGCCGCCAACACCGAGGCGATGATTGCCGCCATGGCGCAGGGGGATGTCCATATCATCAGCCATCCAGGCAACCCCAAATATCCGGTCGATATCCCGGCGATAGCGGCAGCGGCAGCCAAATATCAGGTAGCGCTGGAGCTGAATAACTCTTCGTTTATTCATTCCCGTAAGGGCAGTGAATCAAATTGCCGTGCGATAGCTGCCGCAGTGCGTGACGCTGGCGGCTGGCTGGCATTAGGCTCTGACTCGCACGTGGCTTTTGCTCTCGGTGGTTTTGAACACTGCGAGCGTATCCTTGAAGAGGTGAGTTTCCCGCAGGAGCGCATTTTAAATGTGTCACCGCGCCGGATCCTGAACTTTCTTGAGCAGCGTGGCAGACCGGCAATTGCGGAATTAGCCGATCTGTGACATCGTCACGGCAAATTTTAGTTTTATAGGGTGTTATCATGAATGAGTTTTCCGTTGTCTGCCGGGTGTTAGGCACGCTGTTTTACCGCCAGCCGCAGGATCCGTTGTTGGAGCCGCTGTTTACCTTGATCAAGGAGGGCAAACTGCAACAGCACTGGCCGCTCGAGCAGGACGAACTGCTGACTCGTTTGCAACAGCATTGTACCGATCCGCAGCTAGCCGCCGATTTTAACGCTCTGTTTGTCGGCAGCGAGTGCAGCGTCTCACCACTGCGTTCGTCCTACGTTGAAGGTGCCAGCGAAGCGGACGTGCGGGTATTTCTCCAGCAGCGTGGGATGCCATTAGGCGAGGCGCCAGCCGATCATTTCGGTTCGCTGCTGCTGGCCGCCTCCTGGCTGGAAGATCAGTCGCAGGAAGATGAAGTCCAGGCGCAAATCACGCTGTTTAACGAGTTCTTGCTGCCTTGGTGTGGCCGCTTCCTGGGTAAGGTTGAAGCACACGCCACCAGCGGTTTTTACCGTACTCTGGCAGAGATCGCTCGCCATGCCATCGCAGCTATGTGTGATGAGCTAGCAGAGTATGAGCAAGGTGAAGAAGCGCAGGACGAAGAAGAGTAAATGTGAGAGGGCGCAGCTTAGACTGCGCCCAAAAGAATTAATCGGTGAACGGGATCACCAACTGACCGGGCTTCACTTCCAACCCTTTAGCCAGCTTGAGTGCCATGGCTTCCGTTTTGCTCTTATCCGCGTCGAGAACATACACTGGCTTCTGATCGAAATACGATTTCAACGACTGATTCAGGTAAGGCGATAGAGCCTTCATCACCGTATCCATCTTCTCCGGCTGCACCTGGTAATCGACCAACTCCATGTCTTTGAGGAAGATCGCTCCTTTCTCGCGGTCGTAGACCGGTTGCGCCTTCAACGTTAGCTGCAAATCGGCGGCCTGTGGGCCGAGGATCGAAGTGATATTGACCTTGGCATTGCCGGAAAGCGTTACCTTATTAGGTTCTGTACGACCAATCTGGCTCTGCAACTGGGTTAACACGATATTGGCATCAACCAACCCTGGAACGCCGATCTGCTTTTGGTAGTCGTTATGTTTTTGCAGGTAATTATTCACTTCCTGCTCGCTGACGCTGTATTGGGTAAGCTGGTTACAACCGATAAGCGTACCGGCAACGACCAGGGCGGCCACGCCCATCAGGATCTTCTTCATTCAAACCTCGTAAAACGAAAATGCGGTAGACTTTGATTGTTGCAAACCAAAGGTGACCGCCAGCAAAGAAAAATTTCAGCTCGCAGGATAACAGATGACGCGGCGCAAAGGGTTTTTTACCTAGTCGGATAAGGCTGAAATTACCTATCGCCGCAGCCGCCATACCAACAGCACCACGCCTCCCAGACAGGTTAGCCCGCCGAGCGCGGGGAATAGAGGAATGCCCCAAAGCTGGCTGGTGGAGCGCATCAGATAAGGAGCCAGGCCCAGTGCGAATGCCGCCGTGACGATCGCAATGGCCAGCGTGACCGCTGCGCGTTCCAGAGCCTTGCTCAGCTGGTTGAGGTTCTTGACGTTGATTTCGGCATCGATCTTGCCTTGCTTTAACCGGCGCATCAGCAAGCGAATGGCCTGCGGCAGTTCCTCTCCGGCATCCAGCGCCTCACCACCCAGCAATATAGCACGACGGCGCAGCGCTTCGGGTGTATAGCGCTGGAGCATCACCTGGCGCAGCATCGGTTTCAGGGTGGCAACGATATCAAAGGCGGGGTCCAGGCGGTGTAAAACGCCATCTGCGGTGATCAGCGCCTTGAACAACAGCACCAGATCGGGTGGTAATGGCAGTTGATGCTCACGGGCCATCACTAACAGGTCGGTGAGTGCCTTGCCTAGCGTCAGAGTACTCGAGGCCTGCTTATCGAGAAAGTTTTGCGCCGCCTGTTCCAGATCGGTCAGATCCAGCTCCTGGCTGTCAGACCAGGCGATCAGCGTATTGACGATGCCGTCGCTCTGGCGCTCCGCGATGGCCTGCAGCAACAGCAGAAGCTGGTTACGTCGCCGTTCCGACAGTTGGCCAACCATGCCAAAATCGATAAACCCTACGTGGTTGTCGCCCAAGGCCATCACGTTACCGGGATGAGGATCGGCGTGATAAAGCCGATGTTCCAGCACCATGGTCATAAAGGCCTGCGCGCCACGCTGTGCGAGCAACGGGCCGTCGAATCCGGCAGCGGCTAATTGCTGCGGATTTTCTGGTGCGATGCCGGGCAGATATTGTTGTACCAGCAGGCGTTTTGACGAGTGCTGCCAATAAATTTTCGGGATCACCACTTCGGGCTGTTTGGCAAAGTGTTCCGCAACCCGATCGCAATTATTACCTTCATGCGTCAGATCCAGCTCGTGATTGAGCGCGGTGGCTAGCGTTTGTACCATCTGGTGCGGGCGATAACGCGCCAGCGCCGGGCTTTGTTGCTCCACGGTTTCGGCCAGATAGGCCAACAGGCGTAGATCGGCATGAATGGTTTTGGCTAATCCAGGGCGTAACACTTTCACTACCACCTGCTCGCCACTGTGCAGGCGGGCGCGGTAGATTTGCGCCATGGAGGCGGCGGCTAGCGGGATCGGATCGAATTGGGCAAATACCTGCTGAGGGTCACCGCCCAGATCGGCGGTGATCTGCGCGGCCAGCTTTTCCCAGGGTAGGGTTGTCGCCTGGCTATGCAGGCGCTCCAACTCGTCGGTCCAGCGCTGCTCCAGCAGGTCGGTGCGGGTGGCCAGGATCTGGCCGAATTTAACGAAGGTTGGCCCCAGGGCTTCCAGGGCCGCGCGCAGGCGTTCTGGCAATGTCTGATTATCGACCTCCACGCCGCCGCTGCTCAGGCCGCCCAGCATCTTGCCTAACCCTAGCAGCCTGATGACATCCTGCAAACCGTAGCGGATCAGTACGGATGAGATTTCTTGCAGCCTGGCGCGGTCACGAGCGGTGACAAAAAACATTTTTAGCATCTGCGCGTGACTCCTTTATCGCCGGTGTGGATCATTGCTCCATATCGAACAGCAACGGAATATCAACGCGCTGCGCCATGCGGTTGCGGTAAGCCTCCACGTTATCCGGCAGGGCGACACCGGCCACGATCGATAGCGAGCGCAACAGCGGGAACAGATGGATATCATCTTCACTGAGAGTGCCGTTGACCGCTTCCGATGACTGGATCAGCGGGGAAAGCGTGGCCAGATCTTCTTCCAACTGGGCGATCAGATCAGCGCTGTCGGCCAGTAGCACGGCAAAATCACCGCTGGCCGCCTGTTTTTTGTCGCTGAAATAGCGGCGTGCGTTGTCAGTGGCGAACTCTTCGAAATCGGCATTGGCAAAGCGCGGTAACAGCAGTTTGTTGACGTAGGTGGCAGTGTGTTGCAACCACGTGGCGATGGCCGGATTGGTTTTCCCCGTCAGTAGCGGTTTTCCGTCCAGGTTATCGACGTAATGCACGATATCCATGCTTTCGGGCAGATAGCTACCGTCGTCTTTTTGCAGGATTGGCGCCATTTTCTTGCCGATCATGCTGATGGGGGTGATTTCGTCATCGCTTAGCAGGGTCACCAAACGCACCGGTAAATCCTTGAGGCCGAATATCATGCGGGCCTTTACGCAGAATGGGCAATGATCGTAAATAAACAGTTTCATGCATGCTCCTGTTGTCGGGTGTAGCAGCCAGTTTTAGTGGGATGATGCGCCATCATAAGCCTTTCTGCGCCAATTTTTGTACTATCAGGATAGCAACTTTGGCAGATTAGGTCGCCAGAGACTGGGCGCAAGGGATGCGCCCGGGCAAAAATCAGCCACCACGGAGGATCGCGGGGGCTGCGGTACGCGGATTAAATTGCCAGTACAAGGCCAACAGCGTGATAAAGCCTACCAGCCCCAGCAGGAACCAGGGCAACTCTGGCATGCCCATCGCATTGCCGGTGTCATACATCCAGCCACCGCCGGTGTAACCCAATGCGCCACCGAGTGCCAACCCCAGGCGGCTAAAGCCCATATAGCTGCCGCGTGCCCGAGAGTCGGCCAGCGAGGCACTCAGGGTTTCACGCGCCGGTTCGGCGATGATCGATCCCAGGTAGAAGCAGCAGATCAGAGTAAACACCGCTTGCAGGCTGGTGGCAAAGCCGACGGGCAGCAGGCTGAGGGTCATCAGCAACAAGCCGGCCATCAGGCGTTGTTCCAACCGGAAGTGTTTTTCGCTCCAGCGTGCCAGCGGGTATAGCAATGAAAGCGATAGTGCAGCTTCTATGGCGTACATCCATTTGACCGCCGACGGCGAACCAGCGATCTCGTTGACCATGATTGGCAGCATCAACATCACCTGCACCGATAGCATGTAATAGCCGGTTAACGTCAACACATAGGTCAGGAAGCGGCGATCGCGCAGCACGCGCATCATGCCTTCTTTCATCGGTGCCCGTATGGTAGAGATCCGGTAATTAGGTAACAGCCAGGCGTTCCAACCGGCGGCCAACACGAAAATACCCGCGCCCACCCAGCAGACGAAATGGAAGTCGTACTGCAGCAGCCAACTGCCGATTAACGCACCGATCACGGCACCGGCGCTGTCTTGCATCATCAGCAGCGAATAAAAACGGCTGCGTTCATGTGGACGGGTCAGTTTGATCACCAGCGCGGTACGGGGCGGATCGAACAGGGTGCCGCCAAGGGCGGACAGCGCGCAGGAAAACCACAGTATCCAGGGTTGATCGGCCATCGCCATGGTGGCAAAGCCCGCCGCACGCAGCAGCATGCCGGTGACGATCATCGGTTTGGCGCCAAAACGGTCGGCAATCGCTCCACCAAAAATCCCCAATCCTTGCTGAATGAGCTGGCGTAATCCCAGTGCCAGGCCCACGACCACGGCCGCCCAGCCAAGTTGATCGACAAAGCGAATAGAAATAAGTGGGAAGACGACGAAAAAGCCTAAAACCACCAACAGGTTATCGAACAATAAAAAATACTTACCCAAGCTCCGAGCTTGCGATACCAGAGACATGCTTCACCACGAGCAGTTAAAAGGAGAGAAAGACTACCCGGTTATTCTCTACCCAATACGTAATGTCTGATAGGGGGGTGATAGATAATATTTTTTAATCGTCAATACGTTACCTGAGTGGCAAAACTACACTTAAAAATGGGCAAAACAGCTAACTGGCTATTTACTGAGCGCTCAGGGGCTTACCTGCCGGGCGGGCTACGGTTATATTACCGGGGGAATACGCGGTTTTACGCCGACAGTCTGCCATGAGTCATGTGAGATAATGCCTGACCCTGTAGATGTTGACCCAATCAATACTTCTTATCGAACCGTTCTGACCGCGGGGGAAATGATGTTTGGCTATCGCTCTGCATCACCGAAAATACGTCTTACCACCGATCGGCTGGTTGTCCGTTTAGTTCACGAACGCGATGCCTACCGCCTGGCCGAATACTATGCCGAAAACAGGGCGTTCCTGAAGCCTTGGGAACCGGTGCGCGATGATAGCCACTGTTACCCCTCTGGCTGGCAAGCCCGCCTGGGTATGATCACGGAAATGCAAAAGCAGGGCAGTGCCTACTATTTTATCCTGCTCGATCCGGAAGAACTCCATGTGTGCGGCGTCGCCAACTTCAGCAATGTGCTGCGCGGCTCGTTCCATGCCTGCTTCCTGGGATATTCCCTGGGTGAAAAGTGGCAAGGGCAGGGGCTGATGTACGAAGCGTTGCAAACGGCCATCCGCTATATGCAGCGTCAACAGCGGATGCATCGCATTATGGCCAACTATATGCCGCATAACCAGCGCAGCGGTGCGTTGCTGACCCGGCTCGGCTTTGAACGCGAAGGCTATGCCAAGGATTACCTGCTGATCGACGGACAGTGGCAGGATCATGTGTTGACCGCATTGACCAATAAAGAGTGGCAACCGCCACGCTGAGGCCGTAACAATGAAATATGAATTAAATGCCAAAGAAGCCCGAGTGATCGGTTGCATGATGGAAAAGCAGGTGACCACGCCTGACCAATATCCCCTTTCCCTCAATGCCATTACGCTGGCCTGTAATCAAAAAACCAACCGTGAGCCGGTGATGGACCTGTCGGAAAGCGAAGTCCAGCAGCAGCTTGATTTGCTGCTGAGAAGGCACTTCCTGCGTACCTTAAGTGGTTTTGGTAATCGGGTCGTGAAGTATGAGCAGCGTTTTTGCAACTCCGAGTTCGGCCAACTGAAACTGTCACCGGCCGAAGTGGCGGTGATTGCGACCCTGCTATTACGTGGCGCACAGACGCCGGGTGAACTGCGTACTCGCACCAACCGGATGCATGAATTCAACGACGTCAGCGAAGTGGAGGAGGTGTTGCAACAGTTGTCGACCCGTGAGGATGGGCCGTTCGTGGTACGTTTGCCGCGTGAGCCAGGCAAGCGTGAGAGCCGCTTTATGCACCTGTTCAGCGGCCAGATTGATGCGGCTCCGGTTGAAGCCGAGGAGGCCAATGCGGGTGAATTGACTGAACGCGTAGTGCGTCTGGAGGCCGAAGTCGCTGAATTGAAACAACAGGTGCAGCAGCTGCTGGCGCGGGGTTCACATGAGTAAACTTCGTATCGGGGTCGTGGGTTTAGGTGGCATCGCGCAAAAGGCTTACCTGCCAATTCTTTCTCAAGCGGTGGACTGGCAGCTTCTAGGCGGCTTTTCACCTAATCAGCAAAAAGCCCAGCCGGTATGCGATAGCTATCGTATGCCTTATTTCTCTCGTCTTGATAGCCTGGCACAACAGTGTGATGCAGTGTTCGTGCACAGCAGCACGGCTAGCCATTTTCAGGTAGTGGGTGAGCTGTTGGCGCAGGGCGTACACGTCTACGTGGATAAACCACTGGCGGAAACGTTGGAACAGGGCGAGCAACTGATCGAACTGGCCGCAAAGCAGGGTGTGGCACTGATGGTGGGCTTCAACCGCCGTTTTGCGCCGCTGTATCGCCAGTTGAAACAGCAAATGCAGCTACCGGCCTCGATCCGTATGGATAAACACCGCGCCGATAGCGTAGGACCAAAGGATCTACGTTTTACCCTGCTGGATGACTATCTGCACGTGGTGGATACCGCGCTGTGGTTGGGAGGCGGGAACGCCAGCTTGCAGAGTGGCAAGTTGCGAGCAAACGAAGCGGGCGAGATGCTTTACGCGGAACACCACTTTGCCTGCGGTGACACCATCGTTACGACCAGCATGCACCGGCGTGCTGGCAGCCAACGGGAGAGCGTGCAGGCAGTTACCAACGGTGCGGTCTATCAACTGAACGATATGCGCCAATGGCTGCGGGAAGACCCGCAAGGCGTGCTCGAGAAACCCGCCCCAGGCTGGCAAACCACGCTGGAACAACGCGGTTTTGCCGGTGCGGTGCACCATTTTATTCAGTCCATCAGCAACCAGACCGCGCCGGAAACTGCCGGAGAACAGGCCATTTACGCCCAGCGATTGATCGAGAAAATGCTGCGCGATGCCAGTTAACCCCATGTAACATATGGCGGTAGCTATTAGCGGCGCGGAGCCGTAGACTAACGCCACTCAACTGACGCCTGCCGATGCAGGCGTTGATATTTACCCGTCGTACTCATCAGAATAACCACATGAATCTACTTAAATCACTGGCAGCCGTTAGCTCGATGACCATGTTTTCACGGGTGCTGGGCTTTGCGCGTGATGCCATTGTGGCACGCGTTTTTGGGGCAGGGATGGCTACGGATGCTTTCTTTGTGGCGTTCAAACTGCCAAACCTTTTACGGCGCATCTTTGCTGAGGGGGCTTTCTCCCAGGCGTTTGTGCCGATCCTGGCGGAATACAAAAGCCAGCAGGGGGAAGAGGCGACGCGCACCTTTGTCGCCTACGTTTCCGGCCTGTTGACGCTGGTACTGTCGGTAGTGACCGTACTTGGCATGCTGGCCGCGCCCTGGGTGATTTTTATTACGGCGCCGGGGTTTACTGATACGCCGGATAAGTTTGCCCTGACCTCGTCACTGTTACGTATCACCTTCCCTTATATCCTGTTGATTTCGCTGGCCTCGCTGGTAGGGGCGATCCTTAACACCTGGAACCGTTTCTCCATTCCGGCCTTTGCGCCAACGCTGTTGAACGTCAGCATGATCGGCTTTGCGCTGTTTGCCGCACCGTACTTCAATCCGCCGGTGCTGGCTTTGGCCTGGGCGGTGGTAGTTGGGGGCGTGCTGCAACTGGGTTATCAATTGCCACATCTCAAGAAAATTGGGATGCTGGTATTGCCGCGCCTGAAGCTGAATGACGCAGGCGTATGGCGGGTGATGCGCCAGATGGGGCCAGCGATACTGGGGGTTTCGGTTAGCCAGATCTCGCTGATCATCAACACCATCTTCGCTTCGTTCCTGGTCTCCGGCTCAGTTTCGTGGATGTATTATGCCGATCGCCTGATGGAGTTCCCGTCTGGGGTGTTGGGCGTGGCATTGGGAACCATCCTGCTACCGTCCTTGGCGAAGAGCTTTTCCAGCGGTAACCATGACCAATATAACCGCCTGATGGACTGGGGCCTGCGTCTGTGCTTTGTGCTGGCTTTGCCGAGTGCCATTGCGTTAGGCATCCTGGCCAAGCCGCTAACCGTCTCGCTGTTCCAGTACGGCAAGTTTTCCGCCTTTGATGCGGCGATGACCCAGCGTGCGCTGGTAGCCTATTCGGTTGGTTTGATGGGCCTGATCGTGGTGAAAGTGTTGGCACCGGGTTTCTACTCGCGTCAAGACATCAAAACGCCGGTCAAGATTGCCATCATTACGCTGATCCTGACTCAGGTGATGAACCTGATATTTATTGGCCCACTGAAGCATGCCGGGCTTTCGTTATCGATTGGTCTGGGAGCCTGCCTGAATGCTTCGCTGCTCTATTGGCAACTGCGCAAGCAGGATATTTTCCAACCGCAACCCGGCTGGGCGATGTTCCTGTTCAAGCTGGTAGTCGCCGTACTGGTGATGGCTGCGGTGCTGCTTGGCGTGATGTGGCTGATGCCGGAATGGGATCAGGGCAATATGCTGGCTCGCTTACTGCGTCTGTCGGTCGTGGTGGCTGCGGGGATTGTTGCTTACTTCGCGGTGTTGGGGATCCTTGGTTTCCGCCCTAGAGATTTCGCTCGGCGGGTAGATTGACTTCCAACTGCTACTCACCCGATAACAAAAAGGTCGCTAATGCGACCTCAGACTGCTGACTAACCCCACTTTTTCAGGTGGGGTTCTTCTTTTTTAGCGACCGCAGGTCGCGATCGCAATATTTTTCCATAATCACATCAGTTGACCTGACTTGCCGTCGATAGAAGCCTTCTGCTCCTCCTGAACCTCGTTAAGCCACATATAAAGACGATAAAGAAGCTCCAACAGCGCCATCTTCCGTCAGATGGCACACCGCCGAGGTAAAATAACCCGCATCCACACCCACGGTGACCGTATCACGACTGAACCGCTCCACCTGCCGCGCCAGCCTGCCGATGAACGGCTGGCTGCCATGCACGTTGTCCAAAGTGACATGGGTATCCAAGATGATGCCGTGCTTGTCGTCCACCGTGCGATGGTCCAGATTGAAGAAGCCCTTCGGCTTGTTGTCCCGGTGCATAAAAGCTGCTTTTCGGGGCGGTGGTGCTGATTTTGGTGTTTTTAACCGTGTCATTTTTGGGGACTTTTCTTGCGGCGGGCAGCGATTTTTTTCGCGTTGCTTCCTGTCGGCCTCCACGGCATCATTCAGCTGTGTGAAGTATTCACTGACACCTTCAGGGCGCAGTTCATTCACGGCCTTGCGCGGGTTGGCATCGGCTTTCAGATGAGTACTGTCGGTGTAAAGCACACATCCGTTTGCCATGCTGCCATTGAGAGCCTGCCCTATGGTCTGGATGGTCTGGATTTCCTTGACCAAACGGCGTGCGGAAGGAACACCGAAGAGGTAGCCCAACAGCATCACTTTAATCAGACGAATGGGGTCGATAGCGGGCCTGCCATTATAGGGGCAATAGAGGTGAGCAACGGCATCGCGGATAAATTCAAAATCGATGGCGGCATCATTTTTGCGCACCAGATGGTCTTCGGGAACCAGTTGATCAAGGGGGATGGTTTTAATCTGGTATTGCTGGGGAGAGGGTTCTTAAAGCATGGCAGTCAGTCCGTTTTTTCACTGACTTTGTCAGCAATCTGAGGTCGCTAACGCGACCTGAGGCTTATGTAAATTGTTACTAATGTCACTTGCCATTGCTGAAAAAATGTTGGCGGCAACCCTATTTATACCTAGTTAATACGCACGGATTATCCTTTCACATACACTATGTTGATCATGTATAAACCAGACTTTTGAAGACCATTAAATTTTTAATGGAGAACAGGGGGTTAAATAAGCTAATAACTGCGAATATTACTCATGCCGGGATCTAAATCGCTTTGCTTAAAATAGCGTATTTTGACCAATATTCAATTGGGTATGTGTTTATGAAGGATGGCGAGCTCGACGTTAGGAGGATAGTAGTTTTATAAGTCAGAATAGCTGTTAATGATGTGTTCATTGTTAGAAAAAAAACGTAATAACATGAAGCGCATCACATTTTTGACCTTAAAATGCGCTTTTATGTGTATTTCACACGGCGTTATTGATAATGGTAATAAATATCATCTACGGAAGGCGATAGGAATCAATAAAGGGAGGCTTGAATGAATGACTTTGAAAGCAACGTGACAGTAGCAGCGGCGATTATTGTCAAGAATGAAGAGCGCTGTATTGCTCGCTGCATCGACAGCTTACTTCCACTTTTTCAAGAAATAATCGTTGTTGATACAGGATCAACAGATAATACGCTTAAAATATTAAATGGCTATTTAGCTGATGGAGTTAAAATATTTCATACGGAATGGGAAGATAGCTTTTCAAAACCAAGAAATCTTGCCATAAGCAAGTCAATATCTAATTATATTTTTTTGTTGATGCAGATGAATATGTTGTTTCTTCAAAGCATGAAGTTTCAAAGATATTTGTAAAAATAAATATAAATAACAATAGAGACCTTGTTGCAATTTGTCCGAAAATTAAAAATCATGATGGTGATATATCAAAGAATATACGAAGAGGATTTGCTAATAATGGAGGTTTTTTCTATTTTGGATATGTCCATGAAGAGTTAAGGCGAAAAGACAAAAATAGGATAATTGACATCGGTGTTGATATTATTATCAATCACGATGGTTATACTCATGATGTTTTAAAAGCCAAAGGAAAATATAATAGAAATAAACGGCTGAATTTAAAAAACTTATCTAAAGAGCCTTTGTATCTTCGCTGGAAATTCTTTTACTACCGAGACTGCTTCGAGGGGACTCCACCCGATGAAATTTATAAAGGCTTAGCGAAAGCAATAAAATGCGAAGAGTTAGAACCGTTAAGCATGACAAATATAAAGATGGAAGCCTATACCTTTTCCATCCTTGATCTGATGGCGAAAGCAAAACTAAGTATGATGGATAATGATAACGAATTTTATGAGGTGATTGAGCTCATGGATGCTATCATTCCTTATAATAGCAATGGTTTTTACTATAAACTTATTTATGAATTATTCAAATGGAAATGCAAGTGTAGAGTATCAATCAAAGAAATTATAGAGTATAAAAGAAAAAATAAAAAAGTCCATGAGGGAATGGTTCATTCAGAGGGGTTACATATTGATGCTGCGCTTTCATTTTATCTTAATGAGATTGGTATGGTGAAACAGGCAAGAAAGCTATTGCTAAGTGTTAGGGATAATGGATTTACCACGGGGATTGTTAATCAATACTTGAACAGTACAAACACACTAAATTATGAGGGTGATAATGGTAAGTAAAAGAATTTACTTTATTTACAGGCCCAGCCCGACATTTGGTCGGTCTCCTATCCAAGGTGCAGGTGGCGGTTTGTTCGGTTTTTACAAAGAAGATAAATACATTACAGCTTTGCAGGATTATCTAAATAAAAAAAATCTCAACTGGCTCGTTGAGCGGGATGATACTGAATCAGATATAGAGAAACTTATAGAGCAAAATGCTCAATTACTGGTTTGCGCACCCGGATTACGCTTCCAGTTCTATCGTAATGGTTTTGATAAAAAAATATTATTTATCTTAGCACAATGGAATACGTGAGCAATAATATTAACCCTGTTGTTAAACGAATAAGGGAAATAATTAATGAATAAATATCATGATTTAGTTTTAAGAGAAATAACAGATGAAATTGAATTGATGTCCGTTGGTGGCAGTGGTGGTGGCAGTGGGCAATGGGAAACTGGAGCTGCAGGGGTTTGGGCCGGAGTTATGGATGGGTTAGGCTATAGTTGTTCATTACCAGGTGGATTTTATGGTCCAGGTACTTCTGTAGCAACAGGTTCCGGAACTTGTGTAGGAGGTAACATGGGATCGTCTGACCCCATATGGGGAAATTGAGAGGAGCCTAATCAAACAAACGTAAACTGATAGGATTATATTAAATAATGGTTCGTGGACTAACAGAATGCCATTTTAAAAAAATACTAATTCTACTTTTTGCAATATTAGCCCGGCGTTTCGCCGGGCTAACCACCAACCTGACTATTGAGGAAGATAAACACACTAAGCTATCCTGCGAAATTGAGCAATTAGGCTAAAACCGACTGGGCTTATTGAAATACACGCCAACAGCGCGGAGGAGCAAGGCTGATGATAGTATCAATGGTACATATCAGAAGTCCTTGGGGATGTCATTAACATCAAGGATCATGAGTTCATATTGGTACTGATGAGTGAGAGTTTTTTATATGGAAGCCAGTCCTTTATTGGCACTGGCCTTAGTAGAGTCAAGCTTTGATCGTCAGACAAGAACCTTGTCAGCAACCTGAGAAGTCGGTAACGCGACCTTCTTCAGATTGATGACAAAGGCTAGATGGGAGCGCATGCAGCGTCCCTACATGTTACATGCGTTCGACGGTTTCGATCCCGAGCGTATCCAGACCGGCTTTCAACGTTTTGGCGGTCAGCAGAGCCAACTTCAGGCGGCTCTGACGGGCCTCTTCGCTTTCGGCGTTGAGGATCTGGCAATGCTCGTAGAAGCCAGAGAACAGCCCCGCCAGGTCATACAGATAGGTACACATCACGTGCGGCGTACCTTCACGGGCGACCACGGTGAGGGTTTCTTCGAACTGTAGCAGGCGAGTTGCCAGCGCGACTTCACGCTCTTCGGTCATCACCAAAGGCAGCGTCAGGTTGCTTTCGTCCACACCAGCACGCTTGAACACCGAGGCGACGCGGGTATAGGCATATTGCATATACGGCGCAGTGTTGCCCTCGAAGGTCAGCATGTTATCCCAATCGAAGATGTAGTCCGTGGTACGGCTTTTCGACAGATCGGCATATTTCACTGCACCGATGCCGACCGCGTTAGCCACGTTCTGCATTTCGTCGGCAGGCATATCCGGGTTCTTCTCGGCAATCAGTTTGCTGGCGCGTTCAACGGCTTCATCCAGCAGATCGGAGAGTTTGATGGTGCCGCCTGAACGGGTCTTGAACGGCTTGCCGTCTTTCCCCAGCATCATGCCGAACATGTGGTGTTCCAGCGAGACGGAGTCTGGCACGTAACCTGCTTTGCGCACGATAGTCCAGGCTTGCATCAGATGCTGATGCTGGCGCGAGTCGATGTAATAGAGAACACGATCGGCACCCAGGGTCTCGAAACGGTATTTGGCGCAGGCGATATCGGTAGTGGTATACAGGTAACCGCCATCTTTCTTCTGGATGATGACACCCATCGGATCGCCGTCTTTATTCTTGTACTCGTCCAGAAACACCACGGTGGCGCCTTCGCTTTCTACCGCCAGGCCTTTCGCCTTGAGATCGGCAACGATGCCCGGCAGCATGGCGTTGTACAGGCTTTCGCCCATGACGTCATCTTCGGTCAGGGTGACATTCAGACGGTTATAGGTCAGTTGGTTCTGCGCCATGGTGATGTCCACCAGCTTGCGCCACATCTTCAGGCAGTATTCGTCGCCGCCTTGCAGTTTGACCACGTAACCACGGGCGCGCAGAGCGAAATCTTCGTCTTCGTCGTAGTTTTTCTTGGCTTCGCGGTAAAATTGCTCCAGATCCGACAGCCCCATATCGCTGGCGTGCTCGTTTTGCATCTTTTCCAGGTAGGCGATCAGCATGCCGAACTGGGTACCCCAGTCGCCCACATGGTTGGCGCGCACCACTTTATGGCCCAGGAATTCCTGAGTACGGGCAGCAGCATCGCCAATAATGGTGGAGCGCAGGTGGCCCACGTGCATTTCTTTCGCTACGTTGGGCGCAGAATAGTCGATCACGATGGTTTGCGGCTTAACGGGGGCAATGCCCAGCTTAGCTGCGGCCAGGGTGGCATCGGCCTGGCGGGCAACCCATTCGCTGTTCAGGAAGATATTGATAAAGCCCGGGCCGGCAATTTCCACTTTGCTGCTGATGTCACCCAGGTCAAGCAGTTGCACGACTTTCTCTGCCAGTTGTCGTGGCGGCATACCAAGATTTTTGGCAACGGACATCACGCCGTTGGCCTGATAGTCACCAAACTGTGCTTTCGCGGACTGACGAACCTGAGCTTCGCAATCGGCAGGTGCGCCTGCGGCAATCAGCGCCTGGCTGACCTTATCTGATAGAAGAGCCTGAATATTCACCGGGTTACCTTAAATGACAAACGAGGGCCGTGCAGTACGCCCTCCGGATCAAAAGGTGGTTTTACTCTGTTGGCCTGCAAAACGCCTTGGCGCACAACTTGCAGTCCAGCAGGGACGACGCCGCACATTGCAGGCGACGCTCAACCACAAAACAGCCTGCAATTGTAACCGATTGACAGCACCGCGTCAGTAGTTGACGCGGGCTGGCATGGTGAAAGATAGGGAAAAGTGAAGACCAAAAAGGTAAGTAGGTGAATCAAACCGTTCGCTGTCATGGGTTTGATGGGAACGGATTAATGGAGGCTTTAACGCTTTTTATTGCCTCGGCCAGAGCGTAACACACTATTCTGGCGAGTTTTGAAATGGCGATAAATCGCGTAGCCAGCAATGGCTATTAAAACAAGGGATATACCTAACAGGGTCATGTTTATTTATCCAAAATCAAATGCTCTCCTAACCTAACTTATTAACGTCACCTAATCAATTATAAGAATGCTGTTTAGGACTGTTCGCATGATTATCTTTTTTTGATAATAAAAACATTATGTTACATCGATGTTTGAGTGGGGTGTAAATTTAATTTCAAGCGATTTTTATACATTGGCCTTGAGAAAGAGTAAAACGACAAATCGTTAGGGAAACTTAAGGGTTTTAATGGTGGCTTAATTAAACATGATATAAGATGATTCTTGATTATTTCTTGCTCCATGAAGGATAGTTCGGTCTAAAATAGGCACCAGCGCAAAAGTGGCAACATTATGTTCATCCAATAGGTTTTTATTCTCTGAACCATAGCCTCCAGGCGATTCGACGTGTAGATTATTGGCCTGCCAAAGATCCTGGAGAGCCTGAGAAACTTATGACTAGCTTGTCATCGATCGCTGAACTTAACGACCTGACGCTGGATTTGCCTCGCTTTGAACTGGCGCTGGAACAATTTGCACAACGGCTCCATCTTGAGCTGGTAAAATTCAGCGCAGACCATATCTCGCTGCGTTGCCATCAGAACAGCACCGCCGATCGTTGGCGGCAGGGGTTGCTGCAATGCGGATCGCTGCTTTCGGAAACGATGATTAACGGCAGGCCGATTTGCCTGTTTGATCTCCATGAACCACTGAAGGTTGGCCCTTGGCAGATTGATTGTATCGAGCTGCCATACCCAGGTGAGAAGCGCTATCCGCATGAAGGATGGGAACATGTAGAGCTGGTGCTAAGCGGCGATCCCGCTACCCTGTATGCCCGCGCCCTGGAACATCTGGCGGACGAAGCCTTGCTGCTACCTGGCATCAAACTCAAGCAGAGCTCACCTAAAGGTGAGGGCGAGCGCCTGGCCAATCCGACCTTGGCGATCACCGATGGCAATGTCACCATCAAATTCCATCCGCATCATATTCGTGACATCGTGGCCAGTGAACGGGTGAAACAGTAGCCTGTCTTTCGTTGCCTGTTCCGAATGGAGGGTTAGGGGAAAAAATGATGCGTTCGCGTTATTTATCAGACTTAACGCCGCCACTGTGACTGCGATCGATCCATTCATCAAAATTGAGTGCCATAGTTAGCACCTTGTGCCGTTAAGACTTTTATCAGATTGTCATCCTATGGCCTATAGGGCGGCGGATAAAACGTTTGCTGTAGCATTTTTGACCGTTATCTGGGGGTAACAATAATGAAGCTGGAAGTTTGTTGCTATAGCGTCGACTGTGCCATGACAGCAGAACATGCGGGCGCTGACCGCATAGAATTGTGTGCCAGCCAGAGTGAGGGCGGGTTGACGCCGAGCTTTGGATCGTTGCGACTGGCTCGGGAGCGGGTAACGATACCCGTTCATCCAATAGTGCGACCGCGCGGGGGCGATTTCTGTTACAGCTCCGTCGATTTCGAGATTATGAAGAACGACGTGGCGCAAATCCGCGAGATGGGTTTTGCCGGTGTGGTTATCGGCATGTTGGACGACGAAGGGCATATCGATCTTGCCCGGATGCGCGAGGTGATGAAATTAAGCGGTGATATGGCGGTGACCTTCCATCGCGCGTTCGATATGTGTCATAACCCGATGGTGGCGCTGGAACAACTGACGCAGCTCGGCGTGGCACGCATTTTGACCTCTGGGCAGCAGCAGAATGCCGAGTTGGGCTTGCCGCTCTTGCGCGACTTGGTGCATGCCAGCAAGGGGCCGGTGATCATGGCCGGTGCAGGTGTCCGTTTGAGCAATATGCACAAGTTTGTGGATATCGGTATTCAGGAATTGCACAGCTCGGCCGGGCATACTGTGCCTTCCACCATGCGTTACCGCAAGGCGGGTGTCACCATGTGTGCAGATAATGAGTTTGACGAATTCAGCCACTACTGCGTGGATGGTGAAACGGTCGAGGCGATGAAGAACGCGTTGGCCATGCTGACTCCTGCCTAGTGAGATCGTAGGGGGCAGCATGCTGAGACCGTTTAGCACTGGCCCAACGTTGTGAGCCCTGTTTGAAGCCCCGAATATTCGGGGCTTTTTGCTTCTGTGCGCAAAAAAAGCCCTGAACAGGGTAGAGGTGCTCAGGGCAAACAGGTTCAATACTTCTCTGGTGTTGGCGCGATACCAACACTTTAACTCTAGTTAACGATGAGCCACTGCCTTAAGTTTAAATATTGATAAAATGTAACTGGCAGCGGTGGCTTATCGCAGGCTCTCCAGCCAGTGAAAAATGGCCGAGAGCATTTGCACGGTGCCCCCGATATTGAATATGACGGCGATCCATATGCCGGTCATGATGGTAAGCAATGCCATCAACAGTCTGTCAACGCCTCGCATTAACCATCCTTATGAATATGTTGAATTTTGTCCAGACTACCACACCAGAGAAAGCGTTCAATCCTGAACGCTGGGCCCCGATTGGATTTCCCCGCGATTGTATTGCCAACGCTGACACACATGGCAGCCAGCGACACTTAGCCGTCGAGACGATACCGTTTGTTGGTGCTGGTGCTCAAGCCGCACGAAACAAGATCAACCGCTTTTGGTCAGGAGGATACATGAGAGTTTATGTTGTGTGGTTAATGCTGGTTTGTTGTTCATTATCGGGCTGTGTTGCGGCCTATTATCGTTAACGGAGGAGGGGGAGATGCGTTATTTACTGATCGTTGGGCTTGTCATGTCGTTAACGGCTTGCGCCACGCTGTATTACAGGTGAACGATGAGATATTTTATTTTTTTGCTGGCGTTGGCATTGAGTGGCTGTGTTTCGGTGTATGGCCCAACTAAAACCGGTAACCAGCCCGGCAGTGCGGCTGAAACTGCCGCTGGCGAGCCGACTGCTGGTGCGAAGCCCACCTTGATAGGCAACCGTAAGCCGGATGAGTTGTTAACCCGTGCCGAGGCAATTTTTGCGCAGAAAGGGTTAAAGGCCACCGTTGTCGACCCGCATTTGGGGATCGTTGGCACGACGGGCAATGATGCCGAGCTGGCCAGCCTGTATCTGATTTGTTCAGACCAGCCGGGGCCGTCTAATCTGAATGTTACCTACCGGATCCTGGTGCAGATTTTTAGCGCTGGAGAAGGGACTAACGTGATGGTGCAAGTCAATGGCGTTGCGGGGCTAGTGGCGGGAGATGGCAACGACAAGGTCAAGCCTTTCGAGTGTTCATCCAGCGGAGTGTTTGAAAAGGATCTGCTACAGGCTTTGAGAAAATAGCAAGGCAACTAAAAGGGCGTAGCATTGCTACGCCCCTACATAGTGAGTTGATTAAGGCTTACGGTTTTTTGGCGATCAGCACGGCGCGGATCGGTGCCGGGTAACCTTCAACCGTTTTGGTTGGATCTTTGGGATCGAGAAACTCGGCCAGTGACTCGCTGGTCATCCAGTCGGTGCGGCGCTGCTCTTCGGTGCTGGTTGGGCAGATATCGGCAATCCTGACGTCCACAAATCCGCATTTCTCCAGCCAGCACTTCAGCGCTTCGGCAGACGGAATAAAGTAGACGTTACGCATCTGTGCGTAGCGGTCGCCCGGCACCAATACCTGATGACGATCGCCTGGTACAACCAGCGTTTCCAACACCAGTTCGCCCTCGGAGACCAGCTGGTTTTTCAACTGATACAGGTGATCCAACGGGGAGCGGCGGTGATAAAGCACGCCCATCGAGAAAACGGTGTCGAACGCGGCCAGCTCGGGCAGTTGTTCAATACCCAACGGCAACACATGGGCGCGTTGATCGCCTCCCAGCAGTTTACGTACCGCTTCAAACTGGCACAGGAACAGCTGCATCGGATCGATACCGACCGCCAGATGCGCTCCGGCACCGACCATGCGCCACAGATGGTAACCGCTGCCGCAACCCACATCCAGAATGGTACGGCCAGCCAGCGGAGAAATATGCGGTAGCACCCGATCCCACTTCCAGTCGGAGTGCCATTCGGTATCGATATCGATGCCGTAAAGTGAGAAAGGCCCTTTGCGCCACGGCATCAACGTACGCAGCATTTTCTCGATGCCTTCGAGCTGGCCAGGTGACAGCGGTTGCTCCATCCCGGCACGCACGCCATGCAATAAATCCAACTGCGTCGGCGTGAGGGAAGGTAGATGTTCTACCGAATTGAACCACTGCTTGAACTTGCCATGCAGCGATTCACGCTGCCAGGCGGTGATTTGTGCCGGCAGCGTATTCAGCCAGTGGCTCAGTGGGCTTTTGGCGATGCGCTGGTAGAAGTCTCCAAACTCGATCATGCGGTTTCTCCTGATTTCAGGGCGATCAACGAGCCGAAGTTGAAACATTGGAACCAGACTTCTGCATGTTCAAAACCGGCTTGCCGGAGGCGCGCTTTATGCGCTTCGACCGAATCGGTCAGCATCACGTTTTCCAACATGCTGCGTTTTTGGCTGATTTCCAATTCGCTGTAGCCGTTGGCTCGTTTGAAGTCGTGGTGCATGTTGAACAACAGTTCACCGACGTCCGTATCCTCAAAGCTGAATTTCTCTGACAGCACCAAGGCGCCGCCCGGACGTAGCCCGCGATAAACCTGTTCGAGCAGGCGTAGCCGATCGGCCGGTTCAAGAAACTGTAGGGTGAAGTTCAGCACCACCATTGAGGCGTTTTCGATGGTAATGTCTAAAATGTCCGCCTCAATGACGTCGACCGGCGTATCAGCGCGAAACGCATCAAGATGGCGGCGGCAGCGCTCTACCATCGCGGGGGAATTATCGACCGCAATAATCTGACAACCTTCGACGCTGATGTTCCTGCGCATCGATAGCGTGGCCGCGCCGAGCGAGCACCCCAGGTCATACACCCGGCTGTGTGGCTGGACAAAACGTTCGGCCAGCATGCCAATCATCGAAATGATATTGGAGTAGCCCGGAACGGAACGCTGGATCATGTCTGGGAAGACTTCAGCAACGCGCTCGTCGAAGGTCCAGTCGCCCAGTTTGGCGATCGGGGCGGAAAAAAGAGTATCGCGGTTTGGCATAGCGGCAAATCAGGTCAGAATTCGAAGGGGCGTATACTAACAGAAAAGCGGCGCAGGCAGAAGCAGGCGGCGTGGCCGCCTGAGCAGAGGGGATATCAGTGCAAACTGAAGATAATGTCCCACGGCAGATAAACGATGTTGGCTATCACCATCAGTATCAGAGAAATATAAGTAGCCGCCATACCCGAACGGCGCCAGCGGACTTCACGGTTACGTAAACCGTAGTAGTGAACCAGCCTGCCTGCCATCAGCAGCAAACCACACAGATGCACCATCCAGACTTCAGCACCGTTCATCTCCATGATCACCAACAGGATGGCGGCGATCGGGATGTACTCCACGGCGTTACCGTGCACGCGGATCGCGGTTTGCAGCTCATAGAACCCGCCGTCACCATAGGCGACCCGGTACTGCATTCTCAACCTGACCACGTCATAAGAGAGTTTGATCAACAACAATGCGCCAAGCACCACATAGAGCGCGCTTACCATTCTTAACTCCATTCGTAACCAAATCTGGCAACGAGCATCATAACTGCCATCATCGCGACTGTCGCGAGGAAATATCCTATGGGACCCATCAGATTAATAGGTTAAAACAAGGCTTCTTGCTCTGGCCAGCCCGGAGGCATCGATAAATTCGGAATTATGCCGTATAGCCCTTGCCAGATTTTCTGTGCCTGCTGCGGTGAATCGCTGTTATCTGGCGTGTGAATAAACAGGTAAGGCTGATGTTGTTGCGCCCAGTCAGGCAGCCTCTGTTGCCAGGACTCAAACCAGCGCTGATTGTCCGCCAGCACGTCACCGCCGATAAAGCGGATCAACGGGTTGTTGGCCGTTACCACTGCATGTACCGGCAGCTTGGGCTTTTTCTGTTGTGCATCGCGGATCGCCGGGCTGTGTGGTTTTGCATGGTGCAGCGGGCGGCTATCGAGGATGGTGCGGTTAATGCCGCGTTGGTGCAAGCCCTGGTTCAGTTGGCGTTCTGCGTCACCCTTGGCGAAAAATTCCAGATGGCGGACCTCGACTCCGTAGGTAAACTCCGGCGGTAAGGCATCAAGAAAAGCCCATAGAATGCCCAGATGCTCGGGTGCAAAGGCGGCGGGCAACTGCAACCACAGCTGTCCGATACGCCCTTCAAGGGGGCGCAGGCAATCATAAAACGCCTTGATATCGGCTTCACAGCCGCGCAGTGCTGCTTTATGGCTGATCGCTGACGGGAATTTAAAGCAAAAACGGAAATCATCGCCGGTCATATCGCGCCAGCGATGGACAATTTCCGCCTTGGGCAACGCGTAGAAGGTGGTGTTACCTTCCACGCAGTTGAAGTAGCGGCTGTAGTCCGCCAGATCGCGCAGGCCGATGCGGTTCCAGGCCGGATGTTGCCATTGCGGTAGTCCAATATAAATCAACGGTCATCTTCCCTGCTTTACATTTTGGCAACAACGTTAACGTTATCTGCGCCGCCTTTCAAGTTACGCCGGGCTTATAGCGCCGCAAGGATTTCACTGGTGCTACGCACACGGGCAATACGCGGGAAGATATTATCGAAGGCGAATTGGTGCATCTCGGCGCTGTAGGTGCTGCACATGTCTTCGGCGATCACCAACTCGTAGCCATGTTCCCAGGCTGCGCGAGCGGTAGACTCCACGCCAATATTGGTGGCGATACCGCCCAATACCACCGACTTGATACCCCGACGGCGCAGTTGCAGGTCCAGATCGGTGCCATAGAATGCGCCCCATTGACGTTTGGTGATCAACACATCGCTGTCTTGTACCGCCAGCGCTTCGGGGAATTCCCACCAGGACGCTGGCAGCCCGCCGACCGGAGACGGGGAAGGTTTATCTACCGGTTGCTTGAGCGCTTCGGCAAAGGAATCAGACCAGCCGACGCGCACCAGAAACACGGGGGCATTCAGCGCGCGAAAGCGTCCTGCCAGATGGGCCGCATGGGTGACGACTTGGCTGGCACTGTGCGGGCCAGCGGCGTAAGGTAAAATACCGTGTTGCAGATCGATCAGGACCAGGGCGGTGGTTTGTGCATCAAGTTTCAGCATTGGGAGCGTCTCAGGGTTAAAGTGGATTTAAGGTTGTGCTACTGGCATTTGAAAGACGACGGGTATACAGGCTACGTGATAAAACTGCTGCTGGTTAATGGGAAATTTGTTAACCGATGTGTTGTTTGCTACTGATAGATGCGATTTAGCGTTGCAACAATGCCGTGTTCGCTCTTATCTGGCGCATGAATTTCCTTTATAATGGCCGCCTTTTTTCACCAATCTTTAATCCAGCGATCTATGCCGATTTATGAATATGCATGTGGCTCATGCCAACATCGATTAGAGAAACTACAAAAATTTTCCGACGCGCCGTTGACTCAATGCCCGGCGTGTGGGCAGCCCGCACTGACCAAGTTGATCTCTGCCAGCGGTTTCCAGTTAAAGGGCACCGGCTGGTATGCAACAGACTTCAAACCGGGTGATAAATAACAATTCGTCAGATAACAGCCGTGCGGAAACAGCAACTGCTGCCAACCTCCGGCGGAATCGGCTTAAGTCAAAAGGATAGCGTATGCGTACTGAATATTGCGGGCAGTTGAATCTGGCCCACGTCGGCCAGGAAGTCACTTTGTGTGGTTGGGTCAACCGCCGCCGCGATCTGGGTGGCCTGATCTTTATTGATATGCGTGACCGCGAAGGCATCGTGCAGGTGTTCTTCGATCCGGATCAGAAAGCGGCCTTCGACAAAGCCTTCGAACTGCGTAACGAGTTCTGCATCCAGATCGTCGGTACCGTGCGTGCGCGCCCGGAAAGTCAGGCCAACAAGGATATGGCGACTGGCGAAGTTGAGGTGTTTGCTCACGCGCTGGAGATCATCAACCGCTCCGAACCGCTGCCGTTGGACTCGAACCAGACCAACAGCGAAGAAGCGCGTCTGAAATATCGCTACCTGGATCTGCGTCGCCCGGAAATGGCCGACCGCCTGAAAACCCGTGCCAAGATCACCAGCTTTGTGCGCCGCTTTATGGACAGCCACGGTTTCCTGGATATCGAAACCCCCATGCTGACCAAAGCCACGCCGGAAGGTGCCCGTGACTATCTGGTACCAAGCCGCGTACATAAAGGTAAGTTCTACGCGTTGCCGCAGTCCCCACAGTTGTTCAAACAGCTGCTGATGATGTCTGGCTTCGACCGTTACTACCAGATCGTCAAGTGCTTCCGTGACGAAGACTTGCGCGCCGATCGCCAGCCGGAATTCACCCAGATCGACGTGGAAACCTCTTTCATGAGCGCCGAGCAGGTGCGTGAAGTGATGGAGCAACTGGTGCATGAGCTGTGGCTGGACGTGAAGGGCGTCGATCTGGGTAAATTCCCGATCATGACCTTTGCCGAAGCGATGCGCCGTTACGGTTCCGATAAGCCAGACCTGCGTAACCCGCTGGAGCTGGTGGACGTTGCCGACTTGGTCAAAGACGTTGAGTTCAAAGTATTCTCTGGCCCGGCGAACGATGCCAAAGGCCGCGTGGCCGCGATTTGTGTTCCGGGTGGCGCACAGCTGACCCGTAAGCAGATCGACGAATACGGCGCTTTCGTTAATATCTACGGTGCCAAAGGTTTGGCATGGCTGAAGGTTAACGATCGTGCTGCGGGTATGGAAGGCGTGCAAAGCCCGATTGCCAAATTCCTCAGTGCCGAAGTGCTGGAAGCGATCCTGGCGCGCACCAATGCGCAAACCGGCGACATTCTGTTCTTCGGTGCCGACAGCTTTAAAATCGTTACCGACGCCATGGGCGCGCTGCGCTTGAAAATCGGCCGCGATCTTGGCCTGACCAAGCTCGACAGCTGGGCACCGCTGTGGGTGGTCGATTTCCCAATGTTCGAAGAGGACGGCGAGGGTGGCCTGGCGGCGATGCACCATCCGTTTACCGCACCGCGCGATATGAGCCCGGAAGAGCTGCAAAAAGATCCTACCTCAGCTATCGCCAATGCCTACGATATGGTGCTGAACGGCTATGAAGTGGGTGGCGGTTCCGTGCGTATTCACCGCAGTGAAATGCAGCAAACCGTCTTCGGCATCCTTGGCATCAATGAGCAAGAACAACGCGAGAAGTTCGGCTTCCTGCTGGATGCGCTGAAGTACGGTACGCCTCCGCACGCCGGTTTGGCCTTCGGTCTGGATCGTCTGGTGATGTTGGTGACCGGTACCGAGAACATCCGTGACGTTATCGCCTTCCCGAAAACCACCGCGGCGGCCTGTCTGATGACCGATGCACCAAGCTTCGCGAATCCGGCTTCGTTGCAGGAGCTGGCGATCAGCGTAGTGAAGAAAGCCTCAGCCGAACAAGAGAGCGAGTGATGAATTACAAGCGGCCCGAGTCTATTCTGGTGGTGATTTATGCAAAATCCAGTGGCCGGGTGCTGATGTTACAGCGGCGTGATGATACGGAGTTCTGGCAGTCGGTGACCGGCAGCCTTGAGGACGCCGAATCGCCGCCGCATGCCGCACAGCGCGAAGTCATGGAAGAGATTGGCATCGATATCGCAGCAGAGGGGCTGCCGTTGGTCGATTGCCAGCGCTGTGTGGAATTTGAACTCTTTGTCCATTTGCGACACCGCTATGCGCCGGGAACCACGCGTAATAAAGAGCACTGGTTCTGTCTGGCGTTACCTGATGAGCGCGATCCGGTCTTGACCGAACATCATGCTTACCAATGGCTTGAGGCGTCCGAGGCGGTCAAACTGACCAAGTCCTGGAGTAATCAGCAGGCGATTGAAGAGTTTGTGATCCATTCTGTCCAGTAGTTCTTTTTGGAGATATTTTTTATGGCAGGTCATAGTAAATGGGCCAACACCAAACACCGCAAAGCTGCACAAGATTCCAAACGCGGTAAGATTTTCACCAAAATTATCCGTGAGTTGGTGACTGCCGCCAAATTGGGCGGCGGCGATCCGGGTTCGAACCCGCGTCTGCGTGCGGCTATCGATAAAGCGCTGTCAAACAACATGACGCGCGATACCCTGAACCGTGCTATCGCCCGTGGCGTAGGCGGCGATGATGATACCAATATGGAAACCATCATCTATGAAGGTTACGGCCCTGGCGGCACCGCGGTAATGATCGAGTGCCTGAGCGACAACCGTAACCGTACCGTGGCAGAAGTGCGCCATGCCTTCACCAAGTGTGGTGGCAACCTGGGTACCGACGGTTCCGTGGCCTATCTGTTCACCAAAAAAGGCGTGATCACCTATGCACCGGGTCTGGATGAAGACACAGTGATGGAAGCCGCGCTGGAAGCGGGTGCCGAAGATATCCAGACCTATGACGATGGTGCCATTGACGTCTTCACCGCCTGGGAAAATCTGGGTGAAGTGAAAGACGCGTTGACCGCCGCAGGTTTTGAAGCAGACTCGGCCGAGGTTTCCATGATCCCGTCCACCAAAGCGGATATGGATGCGGAAACTGCGCCTAAGTTACTGCGCTTGATCGACATGCTGGAAGACTGTGACGACGTGCAGGAGGTTTACCATAACGGTGAGATCTCCGACGAGATCGCTGCAACGTTGTAATGCAGGTGAATGATGGCGTTGCCAACCGGCAACGCCAGGCAACAATCAATGCAGGGTGGTGGTAGCAATGGCGATCATACTGGGTATCGATCCCGGCTCGCGCGTCACCGGCTATGGCCTGATCCGCCAGCAGGGCCGCCAACTGACCTATGTTGCCAGCGGTTGTATTCGTACCGTGGTGGATGATATGCCAACGCGCCTGAAGCTGATTTATGCCGGCGTGAGCGAAATCATCACCCAGTTTCAACCGGACTTCTTTGCCATCGAACAGGTGTTTATGGCCAAGAACCCGGACTCGGCGCTTAAGCTGGGGCAGGCGCGGGGCGTGGCGATCGTTGCCGCCGTCAATCAAAACCTGGAAGTGTTCGAGTACGCGGCGCGCCAGGTGAAACAGACGGTGGTCGGTACCGGTGCGGCAGAAAAGTCTCAGGTGCAGCATATGGTTCGCTCATTGCTGAAGCTGTCTGCTAATCCACAGGCGGATGCTGCGGATGCGTTGGCTATCGCCATTACCCACTGCCATCTCAGCCAGAACGTGCTGCGCATGAGTGAAGGGCGGTTGAATCTGGCGCGCGGGCGTTTGCGTTAGGGATCTGTAACGTAAGGGCGCCGCATGCTGCGCCTGACGAGGCATGGCCGTTTTGTTATCAATCGGAGGCTGGATATTCATCCAGCCTTTTTTATGGTATAAGCTGTATCAATACTGCGTGGCAGTGCGCCACGTACAGGGATCCATTCAGGAGGGGTAATGATAGGTCGTCTCAGAGGAATTATTCTGGAAAAGCAGCCACCGCTGGTGTTACTTGAAACCAATGGCGTCGGGTATGAAGTGCATATGCCGATGACCTGCTTTTACGAGCTGCCGGAGCTGGGGCAAGAGGCTATCGTGTTTACCCAATTCGTGGTGCGTGAAGATGCACAGCTGCTGTATGGGTTCAATGATAAGCAAGAGCGAGCGCTGTTCCGTGAGCTGATTAAAGTGAATGGCGTAGGGCCAAAACTGGCGCTAGCGATCCTTTCAGGCATGTCCGCCCAGCAGTTTGTCAGCGCGGTAGAACGTGAAGAGATCACTACATTGATCAAATTGCCAGGCGTGGGTAAGAAAACTGCCGAGCGTCTGGTCGTCGAAATGAAAGACCGCTTCAAAGGTCTGAACGGCGATCTGTTCAACAACAGCAGCGAAATTCCCCTGCCGGCCAGTGCGGCCAAAGCGGCGGAGATGGATATTGAAGCCGAAGCGGCCTCTGCGCTGGTGGCCTTGGGCTATAAGCCACAGGAAGCCAGCCGGATGGTCAGCAAGGTTGCCAAGCCGGGTGCGGATTGCGAGGCATTAATCCGCGAAGCATTACGTGCCGCACTGTAGGCCGGAAAGGGGTAGACCATGATTGAAGCCGACCGCCTGATCTCTGCCGAGCCGTTCAATGAAGAAGAGGTGCTGGATCGCGCGATCCGTCCTAAGCTGCTGACGGAGTACGTTGGCCAGCCGCACGTGCGTGAGCAGATGGAAATCTTTATTCAGGCTGCCAAGCAGCGCGGCGATGCATTGGACCATCTATTGATCTTCGGGCCACCAGGGTTGGGTAAAACCACCTTGGCCAACATCGTGGCCAATGAGATGGGCGTTAACTTGCGTACCACTTCTGGTCCGGTGCTGGAGA
Organism: Serratia sp. 14-2641; assembly: GCF_001692375.1. Lineage (NCBI taxonomy): Bacteria > Pseudomonadati > Pseudomonadota > Gammaproteobacteria > Enterobacterales > Yersiniaceae > Serratia > Serratia sp. 14-2641. The sequence goes on from NZ_LXKR01000055.1 coordinate 142,436, forward strand.
AGGCTGGGGATCTGGCGGCAATGCTGACCAACCTGGAGCCCCATGACGTCCTGTTTATCGACGAAATCCACCGTCTTTCGCCGGTAGTGGAAGAGATCCTGTATCCAGCGATGGAAGACTATCAGTTGGATATCATGATCGGTGAAGGCCCGGCGGCGCGCTCGATCAAGCTCGACCTGCCACCGTTCACCCTGGTTGGAGCCACCACGCGGGCCGGTTCCTTGACCTCGCCATTACGCGATCGCTTCGGCATCGTGCAGCGTTTAGAGTTCTATCAGGTGGCCGATCTGGAGCATATCGTTTCCCGCAGTGCCAACTGCCTGGGGCTGGATCTGTCTACCGATGGGGCGCATGAAGTGGCACGTCGCGCCCGCGGTACACCGCGTATTGCCAACCGTTTGCTGCGCCGTGTGCGCGACTTTGCCGAAGTTCGTGCCAACGGGGTGATCAATGGTGAAGTGGCCATGCAGGCGTTAGATATGCTGAACGTCGATGCAGAAGGTTTCGACTACATGGACCGCAAGCTGTTGCTGGCGATCATTGACAAGTTTACCGGTGGCCCGGTGGGGTTGGATAACCTGGCGGCGGCAATTGGTGAAGAGCGTGAAACGATAGAAGACGTGATCGAACCTTTCCTGATCCAACAGGGGTTTATTCAGCGTACTCCGCGTGGTCGAATGGCGACCAATCATGCCTATAAGCACTTTGGTATCGAGCGGGAAGAGAAGTAGAAATCCAGGATTTACGCCAGGGGAGCCCCTGGCGTAATGAGATTAAGCCTGCTGCTTTTTCGACAGGCTCAGAACAAACAGCACCGCAGCGCTTAACACTACCGAAGGCCCCGCTGGCGTATCGTAAAACGCCGAGAAGGTCAGCCCACCTGTGACCGCAATTATCCCTACCAATACCGCATAACCGGCCATTTGTTCCGGAGTACGTGCAAAACGCCGTGCGGTTGCCGCCGGGATAATCAGTAGCGACGTAATAATCAGCGCGCCGACAAATTTCATGGCCAGCCCGATGGTCAATGCGGTAACCAGCATCAAGATGGTGCGTGCGCGGGGCAGGTTAACGCCATCGACATGTGCCATCTCCGGGCTGATGGTCATCGACAGCAGATCGCGCCATTGCCACCAGAGCACCAGCAGCACAATCACCACGCCGGTGCCGATCATCCAGATATCGCTGATCGTCACCGACAGCAAATCCCCAAACAGATATGCCATCAGATCTACGCGCACGTTGGACATCAGCGCGACCACCACCAGACCCAGCGATAGTGCGCTATGCGCCATAATGCCGAGCAGCGTATCGATCGATAGCTGCGGGCGGCGCTCCAGCCAAACCAGCACCATGGCCAACACCAGCGTGACGGCAATCACGGCGTAAAACGGATTGACGTCCAGCAATAAGCCGAAGGCAACGCCAAGCAGCGATGCATGTGCCAGCGTATCGCCAAAGTAAGACATCCGACGCCAGACCACAAAGGAACCCAACGGGCCCGCCGCCGCAGCCAGCAGCACACCGGCCAGCCAGCCGGGCAATAACAGTTCAATCATGCCTCACGGCCCCCGGTTTTTTTCAGCACAATTCTGCCTTGCAGGTCGTGACGGTGATTATGGTGATGGCGATAGATCGCCAACTGCTCAGCGCCCCGGTTACCGAACATGGCGATAAACTCCGGGTGCATTGACACCACTTCTGGCGTGCCGGAGCAGCAGATATGTTGGTTCAGGCACAGGACGTCGTCGGTTTTGGCCATCACCAGATGCAGGTCATGGGAAACCATCAGCACCGCGCAGCCCAGCTCTTTGCGCAATTGGTCGATCAGGTCGTATAACGCCAACTGGCCGTTAACGTCCACCCCTTGCGTGGGCTCATCCAGCACCAACAACTGCGGTTGATTCAACAGCGCTCGTGCCAGTAACACCCGTTGGTTTTCGCCGCCGGACAGTTTTTGCATAGGCTGTTCAAGCAGGTGCGCAGCCTGTACGCGTTTGAGCGCGGGCAAGATATCAGCCTTTTTTACCCCGGGTTTGAGCCGCATAAAGCGGTTGACGGTCAAGGGCAGGGTGGCATCGAGATGCAGCTTTTGCGGCACATAGCCAATGCGCAGCCCAGGCAGACGTTCCAGCGTGCCTTCCGTTGGGGCAATTAAGCCCAGCACTACGCGAACCAGCGTTGATTTGCCGGCCCCGTTAGGCCCGAGGAGCGTCAGAATCCGACCCGGTTGCAGGTTGAGAGAGATATTCGTCAGTACCCGCCGGGTACCAAAAGAAACAGAGATATTTTTTAGCGTTGCCAGTGTAGACATATCGTGATTACATTTTGCAGAACTAACCGAATGTTATAATATCACGCTTCTTTGCTGAAAACGACGGGATTACTGATGATGGTACAGAAAAATAAATGGCTGCAACGCACTCTGCTGGCGGCGGCTTTGGTAATGGCGGGCAATGCAACGGCCGCCGTAGTGACCTCTATCCGCCCACTGGGCTTTATCGCATCCGCTATCGCAGATGGGGTCACACCTACCGAGGTTTTATTACCGGACGGCGCCTCGCCCCACGACTTCGCCTTGCGCCCGTCGGACATTCAGCGGCTGCGTAGCGCCGACCTGGTGCTTTGGGTCGGGCCAGATATGGAGGCTTTTCTGACCAAATCCCTGACGCAGCTGCCCGCCAATAGGCAATTGGCGATCGGTGAACTGCCTGCGGTACAGCCGTTGTTGATGAAAGGCGATGACGATCATGACCATGATCATGCAGCCGAAGCGCATAGTCATGCGGATGGCGACGATGGACATGACCATCATCACGGTGACTATAATATGCACGTTTGGCTGTCGCCAGAGGTGGCAAAAGTGACCGCGATCGCGATTCACGACAGATTATTGGAACTTATGCCGCAAAAGAAGGACAAATTAGACGCAAACCTGCGCCAGTTCGAGGATCAGCTAGCGCAAACTGATAAAAATCTTGTTAAGATGCTAACGCCTGTGCAAGGTAAGGGATATTTTGTTTTTCATGACGCTTATGGCTACTTTGAAAAACACTTCGGCTTGAGCCCACTGGGCCATTTTACCGTTAATCCCGAAATTCAACCTGGCGCACAGCGTTTACACCAAATTCGAACACAGTTGGTTGAGCAGAAAGCAGTCTGCGTTTTTGCTGAGCCACAATTCAGACCGGCCGTAATTAATGCCGTTGCCAAGGGTACCACTGTGCGTTCTGGAACGCTGGACCCGTTGGGCACCGGCATCGAACTGGGGAAAGACAGCTACGGGAACTTCCTGACAGCGCTGTCCAACCAGTACGTGAGCTGCCTGAAGTAAAGATTATGAGGATATTATTGAGTGCAGAAGATAGTCCGAACTATCACTCTGGCGTATAACAACCTGCCACGGCCCCATCGCGTAATGCTAGGGTCGTTGACAGTCGTTACGTTGGCCGTCGCTGTTTGGCGGCCTTCCGTTTATCACCCAGAACATAACCCTATCGTTAAAAGCGTCGAGTTGGAAGCCAACCAGTTAAGGGCATTGCAGCCCGAAGCCAGTGAACCTATTGATGCCGACCAACCTACACCCGATGATGACATCCCTGAGGATGAGCTGGACCAGAAGGTCGCCGGAGAGGAAGGTGTGCATGAATATGTGGTTTCTACCGGTGATACGCTCGGCAGTATTCTGACTCAGTACGGCATCGAAATGTCGGATGTTTCGCTGCTGGCTTCGCAGAACCGAGATTTGCGTAACCTGAAAATCGGCCAGCAACTCTCCTGGACGCTTACCGAAGATGGCGATCTTAAGCGCCTGACCTGGGAGGTTTCACGCCGTGAAACCCGTACCTACGATCGCGTAGGCAATTCCTTTAAAGAAACCAAGGAAACCCAGAAGGGTGAATGGCGCAACAGCGTGCTGAGCGGCAAGCTGAACGGCAGCTTTGTCAGCAGTGCCTCGGCGGCTGGCTTGACCCGTGCCGAGATCAATGCGGTGATCAAAGCCCTGCAATGGCAGCTTGATTTTCGCAAGCTGCGCAAAGGCGATCAGTTCGCGGTGTTGATGTCGCGCGAAGAGTTTGACGGCAAGAGCGAGCAAAGCCAACTGTTGGGCGTACGCATGCGCAGCAGCGGCAAAGATTACTTCGCTATCCGCGCCGATGATGGCAAGTTCTACGATCGTCAGGGTTCCGGTCTTGCACGTGGCTTTATGCGTTTCCCGACCATGAAGCAGTTCCGTATTTCTTCCAACTTTAATCCACGCCGAGTAAATCCGGTGACCGGGCGCATTGCACCGCATAAAGGCGTCGACTTCGCCATGCCGGTCGGCACGCCAGTGTTGGCGGTGGGTGACGGTGAAGTGGTGATCGCCAAGCGCAGTGGCGCGGCAGGTAACTATGTGGCGATCCGTCATGGCCGCCAATACACCACGCGCTATATGCACTTGAAAAAGCTGTTGGTCAAGCCAGGGCAGAAGGTTAAACGTGGCGATCGCATTGCACTTTCCGGTAACACTGGCCGCTCTACCGGCCCACATTTGCACTATGAAATGTGGACTAACCAGCAAGCGGTTAACCCATTGACGGCTAAATTGCCTCGCTCTGAAGGGCTGATGGGTAAAGATCGCAGCGATTACCTGGCACAAGTGAAGGAAGTGGTGCCACAGCTGCAGCTGGATTAACCATCGCTACCCCTTATGTTTTCCCATCGGCCTGATTTCGGGCCGATGTTTTTATTAGTGCCTGCACGAGAAAACGATAGCTGCATTTTGTCAGTGAACGGTGATGGTTTTAACCTGGCTCACCCACCTGACTGCAACTAGGTATATAGTTTATGTCTTCCGAGCAGGTGCGTTGAATAAAGAGCCGGTCATGCAAAACGAGAAGAAATCGAACGTAGAGTTCATCCCACAATTTGATAAAGCCTTCTATCATCCGCGCTACTGGGGCGTTTGGTTGGGAACCGGGCTGATGGCCGGTATTTCTCTGGTCCCTGCTCGAATGCGAGATCCATTACTGGGTGCGATTGGTAAACTGGCTGGCAAGGTTGCGAAAGGGGCTCGACGCCGCGCCCGTATCAATCTGCTTTATTGCATGCCGGAACTGCCAGAACAGCAACGCGAACAAATTATCGATGAGATGTTTGCCACCGCGCCACAATCGATGATCCTGATGGCGGAACTGGCCTGTACCAAACCGGAAAAGGTGCTCAAGCGCGTGCGTTGGCACGGTGAAGACGTGCTGGATAAAATTCGTGAGGAAGGTCGCAACGTGATTTTCCTGGTGCCACACGGCTGGGCCGTCGATGTGCCAGCGATGCTGATGGCTGCGCGTGGGCAACCCATGGCAGCGATGTTCCATAACCAGAGCAACCCACTGGTCGACTATCTGTGGAATAGTGTGCGCCGCAAGTTTGGCGGCCGTATGCACGCCCGCAACGATGGCATCAAGCCTTTTATCAGTTCGGTGCGCCATGGTTATTGGGGCTATTATCTGCCTGACCAGGATCACGGTGCTGAACACAGTGAATTTGTGGATTTCTTTGCGACCTATAAAGCCACATTGCCTGCGGTTGGCCGCTTGATGAAAGTCTGCAAAGCGGCGATCGTGCCGCTATTCCCGGTTTACGACGGTAAAACCAGCATGCTGGACATTTATATCCGTGAGCCGATGGATGATCTGGCCGAAGCCGACGATGTTCGCATTGCGCGCCGCATGAACGAAGAAGTGGAAAACCTGGTGGGTCCTAATCCGGAACAATATACCTGGATTTTGAAGCTGCTGAAAACGCGCAAGGAAGGTGAGATTGAACCTTACTCGCGGGACGATTTATATCGTTAAGGCAGTTTTTCCACTTCAACCGACTCGTACTCCAGGGGCGTTACACGTGCTGCTAAATGGACGCAGCACGTGTAACGCCCGTACAGTCTAGCCTTTTCGTTTCTCACAATTTCAGCAACTTTTGACAATCTGCAACGACGGACCAGCTCCTTGCCTCTCGGCAGGTGATAAGCTAACCACAGTTATCTAGGCGTTAGAATTGGCCCCGGGTTGATGTTATCGACTCGGGGCCTTTCTCTTTGTATCCATCACTTTGGCTTCAGATACCAAGATCCAGATCACACATGCGTAGTATATTCATCAACCGCAGTGGATTTTGGGCAGACTCTTAACAATGCACCATACAGCCCTGTTGGATCAGCGGTTCAAGCACCGCTGGATAATGGTCGAAATCATTCCAACGCAGATCCAGTCGCCGCAGATTTTTCATTTGCGCCATGCTTGTCGGTAATTCGCTTAATCGGTTTGCACGTAAGTCTAATGAAACCAGTGAACTCAATGCACCAAAGTCTTCAGGCAACCGGGATAACTGGTTGAAACGCAGATTGAGGGTGGTCAGCTTGGGCAACTGGCAGAATTGATCGGGTAAGTACGCAATGGCGTTGTTTTCCAAATCCATCACCTGTAACTCCGACAGTTGAGCGATCTCGCTGGGCAGGGTAGTGAGACGGTTTTTCATCAGGTGTAATTCACGCAATTGGCCTAACAAACCGATCTCGGAGGGCAACGCGGTGATGGCGTTATTGTAGAGGCGCAACTCTTGTAGCGAGGCCAGAGCACATAGCGCCGATGGGATCTCTGTCAGTTGATTATCCGTCAGATTCAGGTAGCACAATGCTTGTAGTTGGCGCAGCGAATCGGGCAACTGGCTAAAGCCGTTATCACTTAAATACAGATACTTTAATTCACGCAACTCTCCGATTTCGTCTGGAATTATTGCTGCCTGATTGTGGCCAAAATCCAGCATCTGCAACTGGTTTAACATGCCGATCTCAACGGGGAACAGGGCAATCTGGTTGCAGGAAATATTTAGCACCTTCAGGTTGCGATGGTGAAAAATCTGCTCGGGGAAGCGGGTCAGGCAATTATTGTACAGGCTGATTTTTTGCAAAGAGGAGCCACTGAGGCTTTCCTCGCTTAGGCTTTCCAACTGCTGGTTATCGAGATCCAGCGAACCCTGAGTGTGTTGCCGGTGATGCTGGTGCAGCATGAATGACGCTCCAAAATTGCGGATATCGACTGATGGTACGCAAGCGGGGAAGGTGGGGGAACAAAAATTTGGCGGTGTTAGTCTCGGATGCCAAAGCACCCGAGGGTTTGGTGAGGTTTACGGCTTAAAAGTTTGAATGGAAACCGACGCCGGCACCTGTGGCGTTGCCGTCCCAGCTAACTTGCATGGTGACGGCACTGTCTTGTGAGGTACTAAACTGCATACCACCCGCGATGGAGGCTTCACCATCATATTCCCCGGCGGCAACGGCGTAGCCTGACTCATTGCGGTTATAATGCAGCGAACTGACTGCCTGCGCCATCGCACCGACTCTTTTGATATCTTTGGTGTTTTCATCGATATCCTTGCGGTTGGCGGCAATATCATGCGAGTTCTGATTGATCGCGGCACTGTTGCTGGCAATACGGGAACGGTTAAGAGCAACGTCGGCGCTATTTTGTTGAATATAAGCACCCTGTGCGGCCTGTTCGTTACGTACACCGCGCAGAGCAACGACATTGGCGTTAACCAGTGTCATATCCGCATCTTTGCCTTTAGCCCCTTTCTTACCAGTGATGGATTGTCCGTCTTTACCATCGGCACCGTTCTTACCATCAATACCGTCGCGGGGGATATTAGCCGAGGCATATTTTCCGGCGGTTAATGTGCTCTGTTCGTTTTGCAGATCGTCCTGATGTGAAGCTGGGGCATTCTGATGTGTCGGATTACCTTCGGGATTGTTGTGGTGATAGGCAGCGAGTTCCTCTGCGGTAGCTTTGGCGATATCGCGCTGTTCCTGCGTCACGTTGCTGTCCAGGTGCGAAGAGCGATCAAGCACTGGCGCATCGAGATGGGGAGTAATCAGTGCCTGATGAGTGCCATCCAGATGCGTGGCCGGAGCGGCCTGATGTATTGGGATGCCTTCGGGATTGTTGTGGTGATAGGCGGCGAGTTCCTCTGCGGCAGCTTTGGCGATATCGCGCTGTTCCTGCGTCACACTGCTGTCCAGGTGCGTAGCGCGATCAATCACTGGCGCATCGAGATGGGGGGTAATCAGCGCCTGATGGATGCCATCCAGATGCGTGGCTGGAGCGGTCTGATGTGTCGGGATGCCTTCGGGATTGTTGTGGTGATAGGCGGCGAGTTCCTCTGCGGCAGCTTTGGCGATATCGCGCTGTTCCTGCGTCACGTTGCTGTCCAGGTGCGAAGAGCGATCAATCACTGGCGCATCGAGATGGGGAGTAATCAGCGCCTGATGGGTGCCATCCAGATGCGTGGCCGGAGCGGTCTGATGTGTCGGGTTGCCTTCGGGATTGTTGTGGCGATAGGCGACGAGTTCCTCTGCGGCAGCTTTGGCGGTATCGCGCTGTTCCTGCGTCGCGTTGCTGTCCAGGTGTGAAGAGCGATCAATCACTGGCGCATCGAGATGGGGAGTAATTAGCGCCTGATGGGGGAGAGTATTTACCGTCGGGCTGGTGTAGGTTAAGCCGAGGTCTTCTAACACTCCTTTAATATTTGTGCCTTCAGGAGCACGCTCGATGAAGCGTTGAATTTTCTGATTTATTTCTTCCTGACTCATGCCTGAGTGGATGCTTTGCAGCTCTGTCAACGCACCTGCGAAGCTATCCGCATGGGCGATACCGCTAATTGCGGCCAGCGTGATTAAAGAAGCAAGCAGGGTTTTCTGGATGGTCATTTCTACTACCTATCATTAAGTCATTAAGGTTGGGGAGCTTGATATGACCATCCATAGTCTTTCTTGCTTCTATAGACTTTGTATAAACAATCACAGTCTTTGTGTTGTGTTTATAGTCTTTGTTTTGGCTATTCTATGTATTGATAAAGTCTTTTTATTGACTGTTATCAATTTTAAATGACTTACCTAGAGGTGTTGTCTTGATGACTTTCGATCGAAGACTTAAGGTGTTTCAAGTGAGGTGTATTACGCTGGGATGGTGATTGCTAACAGGTGTGGATTATATCCATGGGCAATGAATTTTGTGGAGGTCTGGCAGATTAGGTGTACTAGGGACGGAAACCGTGTGAGATGAGAGCGGTAGTCTTGAGACTAGTCGGTCACGTTGCGCCGGACCGTTTCCAAAACCTCGGGCAGCGCAACTGACTATGTCATGACTTACTGATAGTGAAAATCAAAGTCTGCTATGGTGCAGTCACCTGCCAGGCCAATGGCTGCTGATAACGTGGCATAGTAGCTATCAAGGCCAACCGCCTCAACCGCTTCAATCGCGGGTTTGATCCGCATGCAGTAGAGCTCAGGGTAACCCTTTTCAACCACCTTGTTGTTGGGGATCTGCTCGCCGCACACCGCTTTATAGTAGGTTCTAACGGCTTGCTTGACGCTGGTTGGGGCCTGATTAACCGAAACTTGCTCGCCAAGATCCATCAGCTTTTGCAGGATGGGGAAGGTGTCGGTCGTAACGCATTCGCGCAGTCTGGCGAAGAAGTTAAGGAAATACTCCACCGAACCCAAGTCCGAAATCTTGGGTTTGGTTGATTTACCATTGCGATTGCCTGCGGAAGATCTTGCACCAACCGAGGGGATCAGTTTGTCGAGGTCAAGATTAAACAGATTGTCGGCAATCTCGCGCCGCTCTTTTAGCGGTATTTCCAGCATTTTGGCTATCAGTGCCTTAGCGGGGGCATCGAGCAGACCATGATTGGTGAGCCATTGTGTGCGTGAATATTCTCTTTTGGTCCGCGCCCAATCTGGTGGGTTATCCGAGTGGAACAGCGTGGATTTGCCTTTGCTGTCAAAGGCGATATAGGTGCCATCCGCAAACTGAAAACGGGTGTTTTTAAAGCTGCCGATGGTGGTGTTAATGACCAGTGCGTCTTTGACAAATTTGGCGACTTCAGGAGCCATGACAAAACTTGTCGAGCTATCGCTGTTAATGACTTCCTTCAGTTTGCTGACGTCGGTCACCTTGGCTGGCAGTAAGGGGAATTCAAAAAATGCGTGTATCATTTATCTGATTGTCCTTTGATTAACCTTTGTCTAATCCAATACTTATTAAAGTTTATCATCTCTTCAAGCTGTCTGTTGCTACTAATTATGATAGCTAGCGCACAGATGGCTTGATGAACTGCTTTTTAGTCTATGGAAAGGAATGGAAGAAAAGCTGAAAGGTCAGTACATGGGAGACGGAAAACGTTGTCCAGGTATTAAAAAAGCCAGCCGGTAGAGTAACCGGCTGGCTTGTAACAGCGTGTCGAAATAACTAAATCAGTCTACGCGCAGGATACGGCTGGTATTGGTGGTGCCCACGGTGCTCATGACGTCACCTTGGGTAACCAGCACCAGATCGCCAGACACCAGGTAACCTTTATCACGCAGACGGGCGATAGCGTCATTAGCGGCGGCAACGCCATCGCTGTGGCTGCCGAAGTAGACCGGGGTAACACCGCGGTATAGCGCCGTCAGGTTCAGTGTGTGCTCATGGCGTGACATGGCGAAGATCGGCAAGCCGGAGCTGATACGCGACATCATTAGCGCGGTGCGGCCAGATTCGGTCATGGCGATGATGGCGGTAACCCCTTTAAGGTGGTTAGCGGCATACATGGTCGACATGGCGATAGCTTCTTCGATATTGTCGAACTGCACGTCCAGACGGTGCTTGGATACGTTGATGCTTGGGATTTTCTCTGCGCCCAGGCAAACACGCGCCATGGCGGCTACCGTTTCGGCTGGATACTGGCCCGCAGCGGTTTCGGCAGACAGCATGACCGCATCGGTACCATCCAACACGGCGTTCGCCACGTCCATCACTTCGGCACGGGTCGGCATCGGGTTGGTGATCATCGATTCCATCATCTGCGTGGCGGTGATCACCGCACGGTTCAGCGTACGGGCGCGACGGATCAGTTTCTTCTGGATACCCACCAGCTCCGGGTCGCCAATTTCGACGCCCAGATCGCCACGGGCAACCATGACCACGTCGGAAGCCAGGATGATGTCATCCATCGCTTCGTCGCTGCATACGGCTTCAGCACGTTCTACTTTTGACACGATTTTGGCGTTGCAGCCTGCGTCACGTGCCAAGCGGCGAGCATAGTTCAGGTCTTCACCGGTACGTGGGAAGGAGACTGCCAGGTAGTCGACGCCAATTTTGGCGGCGATCAGGATATCGGCTTTGTCTTTTTCGGTCAGAGCTTCGGCAGAAAGGCCGCCGCCCAGTTTGTTGATGCCTTTATTGTTCGACAGCGGGCCACCTACGGTGACTTCGGTGAATACTTTCATGCCCTGAACTTCCAGCACTTTCAGCTGTACGCGGCCATCGTCCAGCAGCAGCACATCGCCAGGAACCACGTCCGCAGGCAGGCCTTTATAGTCGATACCGACTTTTTCTTTATCGCCTTCACCCTTGGTCAGGTTGGCATCCAACAGGAATTTATCGCCGATGTTAAGGAAAATCTTGCCTTCCTTAAAGGTGGACACGCGGATTTTTGGCCCTTGAAGATCGCCCAGGATAGCGACATGACGCCCCAGCTTGGCCGCAATCTCACGCACTTTATCTGCCCGTGCCTGATGGTCTTCTGCATTGCCGTGGGAAAAGTTAAGCCGAACTACGTTCGCACCAGCAGCAATAATCTTTTCCAGATTATTGTCGCGGTCGGTAGCCGGACCCAGTGTGGTAACGATTTTGGTTCTTCTGAGCCGTCTGGTCATGTATTACTCCGTTGACTTGTGACGCAAGTATTGGTGTTGCTGAACGTCAGATAACGAAACCGGATGAGGGGGCCGACGCTTTTCGCCTACCCAATGTTCATCTGGGTTATCTGTATGAACGAGCTATCAGGGTACAACTATAATCCCGCGGGTCAACTTGTGATCTGACCGGCGGTTTTTAAAACCGTTTTCAGTCGAAACTGTTGGGGACGATCCCTTTATCAAAGCGCGATTCTTTCAACGCTTCCTTGACCCGCTTCAAGTTATCTCTGAATTTAGCCCCTCGACGCAAGGTAAATCCGGTGGCCAGCACGTCAATCAGGGTTAGCTGCGCAATTCGGGACACCATTGGCATATAAACATCGGTATCTTCCGGCACGTCCAGCAGCAGGGGGAGGGTCGCAGCCTGGGCCAACGGTGTATCTTTCGAGGTGATGGCGATGACCGTGGCGTCATTCTCTCGTGCCAGATGCGCCATCTCGACCAGATTCTTGGTGCGCCCGGTATGGGAGATTAGTACAACGACATCTCCCTCGACGGAGTTCATGCAGCTCATGCGCTGCATGACGATATCGTCAAAATAGACCACCGGAATATTGAAGCGGAAAAATTTGTTCATGGCGTCGTGTGCCACGGCAGCAGAGGCCCCCAGGCCGAAGAACGAGATTTTTTTTGCCTGGGTAAGCAGATCAACCGCACGATTGATTGCGGTAATGTCGAGATTTGCCTTTACTGTATCCAGGCTGGCCATCACCGACTCAAAGATCTTACTGGTATAAGCGGCAACGGTGTCGTTTTCTTCGACATTGCGGTTTACATAGGGTGTACCGTTGGCCAGGCTTTGTGCCAGATGCAGTTTGAAATCGGGGAACCCTTTGGTTTCAAGGCGGCGGCAAAAGCGGTTAACGGTCGGCTCACTGACATCGGCCAGTTTGGCCAGCCGGGCAATGCTGGAGTGAATAGCAGTTTGTGGGGAGGCCAGGATCACCTCGGCGACTTTCCTTTCCGATTTGCTCAGGAGCTCCAGATGGCTCTGGATTTTTTCCAGCGTATTCATATAACGAGAGTCACTCATGGTTTATACCTGCCGGACACCGGCTGTCGCTGGCGATCCATAGGGTATGTCGATTTCAATCAAAGGAGAAATCAATCCGGTTTAATGAAAATATACTACGTGCTGGTAAGCGTTGGCAGTGTCGACAAGGGATAAGCTGGCTTTTTTCACCAGAACATGACCTGTGTCTAACTTTCATAATGGTAAAAGAGTGTCAAAAAAGACAGAAAATTACAGTTTTCCCTGTTGCCAGCAGCGTTAGCGCCGCGACGGGGATAACGCCGTAGTTTCTGGGGCTTTTTTTCTGCTTTTGATCCGGGTTTACTGGCCGTAGCGAAAGAGAGTACATTAGTAATGTAAGAAAATTACAAATATCCTGCATCGAGGAGATGAACATGGCGGTAACCTCTACAGCCCAGGCCTGTGACCTGGTTATTTTCGGCGCAAAAGGCGATCTGGCGCGTCGTAAACTGCTGCCTTCCCTGTACCAGTTAGAGAAAGCCGGTCACATCCACCCGGATACCCGTATCATCGGGGTAGGCCGTGCCGAGTGGGATAAAGAAGCTTATACCAAGGTGGTCAAGGAAGCCTTGGGCACCTTTATGAAAGAAAAGCTGGACGATGAGCTTTGGGCCACGCTGAGCGCACGCCTGGACTTCTGCAATCTGGACGTCAACGACAGCAAGCACTTCGCCGAGTTGGGCAAGATGCTGGACCAGAAACATCGTACCACCATCAACTATTTCGCCATGCCGCCAAGCACCTTTGGCGCCATCTGCAAGGGTCTGGGCGAGGCCAAGCTGAATAAAGAGCCGGCGCGCGTGGTGATGGAAAAGCCACTTGGTACTGACCTGGCATCCTCACGAGTGATCAACGATCAGGTTGCTGAGTACTTTAACGAATCCCAGGTTTACCGCATCGACCACTATCTGGGCAAAGAGACGGTACTGAACCTGCTGGCGCTGCGCTTTGCCAACTCCCTGTTTGCTTCCAACTGGGACAACCGCACCATCGATCACGTGCAGATCACCGTGGCGGAAGAGGTGGGTATTGAAGGGCGCTGGGGTTACTTCGATCAGGCCGGGCAGATGCGCGACATGATCCAGAACCACCTGTTGCAGATCCTGACCATGATCGCCATGTCACCACCGGCGGATCTGACCACTGACCGTATCCGTGATGAGAAAGTGAAAGTGCTGCGCTCGCTGCGCCGTATCAATCAGACCAATGTCCGGGAAACCACCGTGCGCGGCCAGTACACCGCAGGCTTCGTGCAGGGTAAAAAAGTGCCGGGCTACCTGGAAGAGGAAGGGGCAAACAAGAGCAGCAACACCGAGACTTTTGTGTCCATCCGCGTCGATATCGACAACTGGCAATGGGCCGGTGTGCCGTTCTATCTGCGCACCGGTAAGCGTTTGCCGACCAAATGTTCAGAAGTGGTGGTGTACTTTAAAAACCCACCGTTGAACCTGTTCCGTGACTCCTATCAACAACTGCCGCAGAACAAGCTGACCATTCGCCTGCAGCCGGACGAAGGGATCGAAATCCAGGTACTGAACAAGGTGCCGGGGCTGGATCACAAACATCGTTTGCAAACCACCAAGCTGGATCTGAGTTTCTCGGAAACCTTCAATCAGGAACACGTGGCCGATGCCTATGAGCGTCTGCTGCTGGAAACCATGCGCGGCATTCAGGCGCTGTTTGTGCGTCGTGACGAAGTGGAGGAAGCCTGGAAGTGGGTTGACTCAATCATGGATGCCTGGAAAGCGGACAACGAAGCACCTAAGCCATACCAGTCTGGGACTTGGGGGCCGGTGGCTTCCGTCGCGATGATCACTCGCGATGGCCGTTCGTGGAACGAATTCGAATAAGTAGTAGTTAACCTGTTCCCTCTCCCTCTCCCAAAAGGAGAGGGAACCGACCGAGCTCCCCGCTACCCTGGTGTTCTTTCTGAGGCCAGAGGTAGATTGAGAGCGATTTATTATCGGAGAGGCTTGTGGGGAGGGGCTGGTAACACGTCAACAGAATTAGCCTAGGTGACCGGCGTCAGCCTGTCTGCTGGCTTTTAGCGGTGCGATCGGAATCTGCAGCGATGCGGAGCCCTGTGGCAGGGGCGTGCCAACACCAACCGAAAGTAATGGAGAGAATGACGATGAAAAACTGGAAAACCAGTGCAGAACAGATCCTGACGGCAGGCCCCGTAGTCCCGGTGATTGTGATTAACAAACTGGAACACGCTGTGCCGTTGGCCAAAGCACTGGTTGCGGGTGGCGTGCGCGTGTTGGAAGTGACGCTGCGTACCGCCTGTGCGATGGACGCGATTCGTGCGATCGCCAAAGAAGTTCCTGATGCCATCATTGGTGCGGGCACGGTGATCAATCCACAGCAGTTGCAAGAAGTGACCGAGGCCGGTGCACAGTTTGCCATCAGCCCTGGTCTGACCGCCGATCTGCTGAAAGCCGCCACCGCAGGCAGCATTCCGTTGATCCCGGGTATCAGCACCGTTTCCGAGCTGATGTTGGGGATGGATTATGGCCTGCGCGAGTTTAAATTCTTCCCAGCGGAAGCCAATGGCGGCGTCAAGGCGCTGCAAGCCATTGCCGGGCCGTTCTCGCAGGTACGCTTCTGCCCAACCGGTGGCATCACGCCAAACAACTACCGTGACTATCTGGCACTGAAAAGCGTGCTGTGCATCGGTGGTTCCTGGTTAGTGCCTGCGGATGCGCTGGAAAGCGGCGACTATGCTCGCATCACCGAATTGGCGCGTGAAGCCGTCAAGGGTGCTACCGCCTAAACCCGCGTTCGCTCCTGCTGATGCCAATCCTCTGTGATTGGCATTTTTTTTGCCTGTAAATACCACAACTTCACATTTTGCGGTGGTTGTTTTCCCTAACCCTGTATTAGGATGACTTTCGGTTAGATTGGCTGCCCGCTTGCCAATTACCGTCTTTTTCTTCTTTATAATTAATAATAACAACAGGTTAAAATGAAACGTAAAGATGCAGTTCGCCAGGAGCTGGAACGTCTTACCCTTACGCTTAGCCGGGAAACGCTGGAACAAAGTGCTGGCGGTTTCGCCGCGGAAACCATCGCTTTCAACCTGGGATTGGCGCGTAACTCTGTCAGTAAAGATCTCAACGAGCTGCACGGTGATCGGTTGGTCATCAAGATTAAATCTCGTCCCGTGCTGTTTTTGCACCGGGCAGTCTGCGAGCAGTTGATTGAGCAGTCGCTGCCAGATGACAGGCTGGAAGCCAAAGACTTGCTGGATCTATTACCCGCCAAATCCTTGCCGCAGCCAGCCAGTGATGACCCTTTTCATACGGTAATTGGTTATGACCGCAGTCTGCGGCTGTCAGTAGAGAAGGGCAAGGCGGCGGTGCTTTATCCCGGTGGATTGCATGTGTTGCTTACCGGGCCTTCCGGGGTGGGGAAAACCTTCTTTGCCGAGGTGATGCACCAATTCGCCACGGTGCAACAGCCACAGCGCCAAATCCCGTTGGTGTATTTCAACTGTGCCGAGTATGCCCATAACCCGGAGCTGCTTTCGTCCCATCTGTTTGGCCATAAACAGGGCGCGTTTACCGGCGCGATCGAAAGCAAACGTGGCCTGATCGAACAGGCGGACGGTGGCTTTCTGTTGCTCGATGAAGTCCATCGCTTGCCCTACGAAGGGCAGGAGAAACTGTTTTCGATCCTCGATAAAGGTGAATATCGTCCACTGGGTTCAAGCGATAAAGCCCGCCCCATCAGCGTACGGCTGATTTGTGCAACCACCGAAAGCCCAGACTCAACGCTGCTACGCACTTTCCTGCGGCGTATTCAGGTGTCGATTGCCATACCGGCGCTGCGGGAACGCTCGCTGGAGGAACAGGTAGAAATCATTACCGGTTTCTTACAGCTTGAGAGCCGCAAGATTGGTCGCATTATCCGCCTGGATAAGGGGTTGCTGCTCTATCTGCTGGAAAAACCGTTGAGCGGCAACATTGGCCAACTCAAAAGCGATATCCAGTTTCTCTGTGCCCAGGCCTGGGCCAGCGGGATGGGGCACAGTAGCCCAAGGCTGTTGCTGGATAAGCGGTTGATGGATGTCCCACACTCTGCCAGCGCAAGCAGCCGCCTGCTGGTGGACGCGATATTTGGTCAGCAGGAGTATCTGGATATCAGCTCACAGCCGCTGGAGCAGCTCAAGCAGCATCTGAGCGCCTTGAGCAGCGAGCAGGACAGCGATCTGTTTTACACCTATCTGACGCGCGAATATGTCAACCTGCGCAACAGCAACGTGCCGCCGCAGGAAACCCTGTCGATCCTGAAGAACAAGCTACGTACCATTTTTGAATATGGGCTGTACAGCCGCAACGGTGGGGAAAGTGAGGAACGCTATTATGGCGGCCAGGTCGAGCAACGCATTACGTTGTTGATTGGCTGCATTGAACAGGTGTTGGGTTTCCCGCTGCCACAGAATATGGCCGGCCATCTGCGTAAACACCTGCTGGCGCTGCTTTCCTATGTGCAGAAAGGGTTGATCCCTAACCTGTACTCCTCCAGCCTGATCCTGGATTACTGCAAGGATGAGTACGACAACGCCAACCAGCTATGCCGTAAAATTAATGAAATCTTCCACATCCAGTGCCCGTCGACGGAAATCGTCTACCTGTGCCTGTTTTTGAAGGAGTGCCGCAGTTTCCGCCAGCGCAAGGAGGTTAGCCCTGACTGCGGTGCCATGTTGATCGGCCACGGCACCACCACGGCCAGCAGCATGGCGCACTATGTCAATCGGGTGTTGGAATGTGAGCTGTTTACCGCCATCGATATGCCGTTCGAGCAGTCGGTGCATGACACATTGGAATTACTGATCGCGACACTGCGGGAAAAGCGCTATCAGCGCTTGATCCTGATTGTGGATATCGGCTCGTTGGTGCACTTTGCCAGCACCGTCAGCAAACTGTTCCATATCGATGTGTTGCTGATCCAGAACATCACCATGGGGGCGTTGCTGGAGATTGGGTTGGATCTGACCTATGAAACCAGTGATTTCGCCCCCTTGATGGAACTGATGGCCAGCAAAGGGATTGCCCACCAGCTTTACGACCAGCGTGAAGATGAGATCGGCAAGGTGTTGGCAATCTCCTGTATCACCGGGATGGGCACGGCGGTGAAGATCAAAAAAGTGCTGGAGGAAAGCTTCGGTGAGCTGATGGCGGAAGATACCCGCATGGTCTTGGTGGATTACAACGAAGTGCGCAGCCTGGAGCGGTTGCGTCAGGCTATAGGCGGTAACGAGCGGCTGGTGGGGATCGTGGGCACCTTCCAGCCCGGCTTGCCAGATATCCCGTTTATCGCGTTGGAAGAGCTGTTCTCCGAACAGGGGCCGGAACTGGTGCTCAGCCTGTTAAACCCGGACCTTGGCAGCGCCGAACGCCAGCTGCAAGTGGAGCGCTGTTCAATGCGCTTCATCAGCGCGCTGACGCTGGAGAGCATCATCAACCATATTTCCGTGCTCAATCCCCAACGTATTCTGCAAGAGATCGAAGCGGTGTTGCATCAGATTTGCCGCACGCTGGATCTACAGCCCTCAAGGCAAGTGACACTTCGCTTCCTGATCCACTGCTGTTGCATGGTGGAGCGTATCGTTTTAAGCCACAAACCGTTACAGATTGCCCTGGATGCCCAGCAGGATATCGACCAGCAGGCGTTTTCTGTCATCAAAGACGCGTTTTCGCCGATTGAACGTGCCTATTCTATCCGCCTGTCCGATGCGGAATATTTTTATATCTACGAACTACTCTACCGCTAAACCCCACCCTAGCGGGCCTTGATGCCCGCTCAACACTGAACTCCTCCCGGTGTGCCACAAAGTTGGCATAGGCATTGCTATATCCCTAGGGAGCGGAAATTTTCAATGACTTTCAATAGATTGCCAGGAGGCCATTTTGGCTGCATTACCACAAATTTTACTACTGACCCACGGTGGCTGGGGCCAACAACTGCGCGAAAGCGTCCGCATGGTGATTGGCGAAACCAGCGGGGTATTCGATATCGCGCTGATGCCGGTCGACACGCTGGCGGAGTTCCATGAGCGCGTTGAACAACAGGTGAAAACCATGCCGGAGGGGTCATTGATCCTCACCGACTTTATCGGCGGCACTACCTCCAACGTGGCGGCACGCTTGAGCCGTGACTACGCCATCGGTGTGATTTCCGGCCTGAACGCCACCTTGCTGCTGGCCGCCATCGATTTACGCGAACAGGGCAATCTTCTCAACCATCTCGATGAGTTGGTTGAACTGGGGCGCAACAGCTGCCTCGACGTAGTTAAACAAATTAAATCAATAACATCAGGGGAATAATCATTATGGCCAATATCGTTTTATGCCGCATAGACAGCCGTTTGATCCACGGCCAGGTCGTCACCAAGTGGGTTGGGCAGTCGCAAGCCAACCGTATCGCGGTAGTGAGTGATGAGCTGGAAGCCGATCCGTTTATGAAAAGCATCTATCTGATGGCCGCTCCGCCGAATGTCAAAGTGGATTGCTATGGCAACCAGAGCTTTGCGGCTGCTTGGCGGGAGAACCAACTGGGAGAGGGCAACGTATTGGTGCTGTTCCCTAACCTGGCTTCGGTGCAACAGGCGGTGGTCGACGGGTTTGACGTCAAAAATATCCAGGTGGGTGGCCTGGGCGGCGGGCCGAACCGTAAAGCGGTATTCCAGAACATTACGCTGGATGAGGCTGATGTGGCGATCCTGCGTGACCTACAGCAACGCGGTGTGACGGTGTTCTTCCAGACCATCCCGGAAGACAAGCCGCAGGCACTGGCAGATATTTTGAAGAAGTTCTGATATTCGGCATCTGATCGATTAGGAGCAATAACATGGATAACTTGACCGTTGCCATCTGTATGGGGCTGTATTACTGGTTTGCCCGCCTGCGTTTGGGCTACACCCTCTCGGGGATGTTGGTTCAACCCATCGCCATCGCGGTCTTCGTTGGCTTCCTGCTTGGAGATATGAAAACGGCGATGATTATCGGTGCCGGGATGCAGTTGGTGTATCTGGGCGTCACCTCTACGCCGGGCGGGAACGTCCCTTCAGATCCGGCGCTGGCGGCTTGCATCGCGCTGCCCATTGCCGTGAAAGCGGGGATGGATCCCAATCTGGCGATCGCGTTGGCAATCCCGTTTGGGGTGATCGGCGTGTTCGTTGACCAGTTACGCCGTACCGTGAACGCTGTCTGGGTGCATATGGCCGATAAGCACGCAGAAGAGGCCAATATCAGCGGGATCATGCGCTGTGCCTTCCTGTATCCGGCACTGCTTGGCCTGGTGATCCGCTTCCCGGTGGTGTTTGCCGCCAACTATTTCGGCCAGGGCGTGGTCGAGAAATTCCTGGCGCTGATGCCGCATTGGCTGACCCACTCGTTCGAAATCATGGGCGGCATCCTGCCAGCGCTGGGCTTTGCGATCACCATCATGGTGATCGGCAAGAAAAGCCTGCTGCCTTACTTCATTGCCGGGTTCTTCGCGGTGTTGTATCTAAAGGTCGACATCATGGCGATGGCCATCTTCGGTACCTGTGCGGCATTCCTGGTTAAAAACATGGCCAAAGGTGAGGGAGCCTGATTATGAGCAGCGATATCATGCAACACGAACTGGTGGAAAGAGCACGGCAAACCAACGTGCTGACCAAGCGAGACATCACCAAGGCCTGGTTTATTTACTGGCTGGGAGCGGAAGTCTCCAACTCTTACGAGCGTTTACAGAGCCTGATTTTTTGCGCCTCAATGACACCGATTATCAAAAAGCTCTATCCGCAGAAAGAAGAGCAGGTTGAGGCGCTGAAACGCCACCTGAACTTCTTCAACAGCGAACAGACTTTCGGGGCGGTGATCCAGGGCGTAGCCATTGCCATGGAGGAGCAGAAGACCCGTGGCGAGCCGATTTCCGATTCGTCCATCACCGGGATTAAAACCGGCCTGATGGGGCCGCTGGCCGGGATCGGTGACTCGGTGGTTTGGGCGGCGATCATGCCGCTGTTGATCGCCATCTTCATACCCTTTGCGGCTAACGGCAGCGCCATGGGCGGCATCATGCCGGTGGTATTGTATACCGTGATCACCATGGCGATCAGCTACGGCTTGGCCCACAAAGGTTACACGCTGGGAAGGGAGTCAATCATCGGTCTGCTGCAAGGGGGCAAGATAAAAGAGCTGATCTACGGGGCCAACGTGCTCGGGTTGATCATGATGGGGGCGCTGTCTGCCAGCTACGTCAAGATCACCTCGCCGCTGAAAATCAGCGCGTTGGAAGGCTCCGAAGTGGTGGTGCAACAGATCCTGGATTCCATCGCCCCCGGCCTGTTGCCGCTGGCTGCGGTGTTCTCTATCTACTTCTATCTGGTCAAAAAAGGGCCGCGCTATACCACCATTCTGCTTTCGGTGGTGGTACTGAGCGTGGTGTGTTCCCTGCTAGGCATTTTGTAATGGAGCAACGATGAATATTTATCAACGGCTCGGGCTGAAGCGGGTGATCAATGCCAGCGGCAAGATGACCCTCCTTGGTGTTTCTTCGGTGCCGAAAGACGTGATGGCGGCCACGGCCGAGGCGGCGTCAGCCTTTGTGGAAATTGATGCGCTGGTGGATCGCGTTGGCGAACTCATCTCTCAGCATACCGGTGCGCAAGACAGCTATGTGACCTCCTGCGCTTCCGCCGGGGTGGCTATTGCGGTCGCGGCAGCCATTACCCGAGGGGAGCCGGAGCGGGTGGCAATGATGCCATGCAGTGACGGTTTGGCGAATGAAATCGTCATGCTGCGTGGCCACAATATTGACTACGGTGCGCCGATCACCACCGCTATCCGGTTGGGGGGCGGTAAGGTGGTTGAGGTGGGGCAAAGCAATCTGGCGGCCCGCTGGCAACTGGCAAAAGCCGTCACAGCGCAGACGGCGGCACTGTTTTACGTCAAGTCGCATCACTGTGTGCAAAAGGGCATGGTTGCGCTGAGCGATTTTGTCGCCGTGGCCCGTGATGCCGGGTTGCCGCTGATTGTTGATGCGGCCGCAGAAGAAGATTTGCGGGCTTATGTGGCAGCCGGGGCCAACATGGTGGTTTACAGCGGAGCTAAAGCGTTGGATGCACCGACCTCCGGTTTTGTTACCGGCGACCGGCAATGGATCGCCTGCTGCAAAGCTCAGCATAACGGTATTGCGCGAGCGATGAAAATCGGTAAAGAGAACATGGTGGGGCTGGTGATGGCACTGGATCATTATCAGCAGCATCAGCCGGACTGGAGCCGCCAATTACCCGCGCTGCGCGAATTGGCACAGCAGATATCCGCGTTGCCTGGCCTACAGGCTGAAATCGAACAGGATGAAGCCGGGCGAGCGATTTATCGGGTGCGGGTAAACGTGGACGCCTCCAGGCTAGGATTAACCGCCTATCAGGTGGAAGAGCAACTGCGCACTGGCGAGGTGGCGATTTACACCCGCCATTACTGGCTGAATCAGGGCGTCTTCAGCTTCGATCCACGGGCGCTGCGCGACGACGATTTTGCGTTGATTGTGGCGCGGCTGACGGAAATTGTGCAACAGGCCAGGGGGCAACATGCAACAGCTTGATTTTTACCAGGAGCGAGTGGCCATCAACGTGCTGGCCAAAGATATCCCTAACGCATTGCAGGTACACCATGCCGCCGAAGGACATGCCGCTATCGGTGTGATCTCGGCGCAGTTTACCAACGTGGAACAGGGTGTGGCCGAGGTGAAGCGCTGGATGGAGCACATCCCGGCGATTTCCGTTGGTTTGGGGGCGGGGTCAGCGGCACAGTTTTATAAGGCGGCAATGATTGCGGCGGCCACCGCGCCCGCACACGTCAACCAAACCTTCACCGGCTGTGGTTTTGCAGCAGGTGCATTGGCAGCCCGAGGTATCAGCAATACCTGCATTAATGCCTTGATCTCGCCTACCGGCACGCCAGGGAAGGTGATCATTTCCACCGGGGTTCACAGCAGCCAAGGCGAGCCTGCCGTGGTGAGTTGTGACAGCGCGGTGCGTATGATCCTCGATCTGGGGGGGCACGCGGCCAAATTTTTCCCGATGGGCGGCTTATCGTCGTTGGCAGAACTGCGCGCATTGGCGGAAAGTTGCGTACGCAATGGCATGACCATGATCGAACCCACCGGCGGGATCGATACGCGAAACATCCTGCCAATACTGGAAACCTGCCTTGACGCCGGAGTCGCAAAGGTGATGCCACACGTTTACAGTTCCATCATCGATCCGCACAGCGGAGAGACCCGTGCCGAAGAGGTCGCATCGCTGCTGGAAGGCATCAAACAGATCCTGCGCTAAGGTGCGTGGCGCCTGAATCTGCCGCACTTGCAGGCTGCCGAAAATCTTGTAAGGCTCAGGTGAAAACCCGAGCCTTTTTTAATTTTTAAAAACATTAAGGTTCTTATTTATAAACCATTTTTTTTCGCTAAATGTGAAAACGGCGGTTTGCTTTCTGATTTTTGCTATGGTAAAACTAATGCAGTTGAAAATTTTACATTCATGAGGATATTGGGCAAATCGCACGGTGTGCGGCTGAAGATAGAGAATAATTATGATGAAACTTAATAGAACGCCTCTCAGAACATCTTGTTGCCAACTTTTCCTTTCTGCCATTCTTGCCAGTGAGCATCACTGGTGTAGCGAGCTATAGCGTCTTTCTCCCTTAACCGGTGCTGATGACTGGGTTCGCATCCCGTCGTTTGGCATTGCCGGGCAAACTTCTTTAATACGTTTGGGTAGGTTTATCCCCAGAGATTTCTATATCTCAAGCGCCGCCGTGCGCCTGTTTGATGAGATAGATTGGGATAAATACGCCTTTGCGTGCGTGATTCGCCGTTTGGGAGAAAAATTATGATTTATTGGATCTTTTTAGGCTTTGCCATTACCGCCGAAATTATCGGCACCCTGTCCATGAAATACGCTAGCGTCAGCGGCGGTATGACCGGACACATCGTCATGTACGTGATGATCACCTTGTCTTACATCATGCTGTCATTAGCGGTAAAACGTGTGGCCCTGGGCGTTGCTTACGCCTTATGGGAAGGGATCGGTATCCTGTTTATTACCCTGTTTAGCGTGATGCTGTTTGATGAGCCAATCTCTGCGCTGAAAGTGCTGGGTCTGGTGGCGTTGATTGCCGGGATCCTGCTGGTGAAATCTGGCACCCGCAAGCCACGAAAACAGGTCAGCCCACGAGGTGACAACCATGCAACAGCTTGAGTTGTACCACATTGGGTTTCTGGCTTTGGCCATCGTACTGGAGATTGTGGCCAACATCTTTCTGAAGATGTCTAACGGTTTTAGCCGAGTTTGGCTGGGGCTGTTGTCTCTGGTGTCGGTATTAGGGGCGTTCAGTGCGCTGGCGCAGGCGGTGAAGGGCATCGATCTTTCGGTGGCTTATGCGCTGTGGGGCGGTTTCGGTATTGCTGCCACCATCGCTGCCGGTTGGATCCTGTTCGGTCAACGGCTCAATGCCAAAGGCTGGATGGGGCTGGCCCTGTTATTGACGGGGATGGTCATCATCAAACTGGCTTAACAGCCAAACAAAAACCGCAGGTATCAACTCTTGGATTAAGGGTATGACCTGCGGTTTTTTATTTTACAGCGCTGCGATGATCTTGATTTCAACTTTGTATTTAGGATTCATCAGACGCGCTTCTACGGTACAACGTACCGGCGCGCTGCCTGCAACAACCCAGGCATCCCAGGCGGCATTCATGGCGGCAAAATCATCGCCGTTGGCCAGGAAAATGGTGGCGTCTAAAATCCGGCTCTTGTCCGAACCCACTCGCTCCAACAGCACATCGATAGCGGCCAAGGTGTTGGCGGTTTGCGCCGTAGCGTCATCGTCCAGATTTTCCGGGACGCTGGTGTAATAAACGGTGTCATTGTGGATCACCGCTTCTGACCAGCGCTGTGCCGGATCAATTCGTTCGATATTCATGCAATTATCTCCTTATCATCAACGTCATAAGCGTATCACAGCCGGGAACGGATGTGTGTGTGGATAAAGTCGGTGGTAGCGGCGTGGCAGGCTTGGCATAATCACCGCTGAATGATACCGGCAGAGAGATAGCGTGGCAGACGATTTCGCACCAGAAGGCGCACTAGCGCAGGCAATTAAAGGGTTCAAACCCCGTGAACCGCAAAGATTGATGGCAGAGGCGGTAACGGAAGCCATCAATTTCAAACAGGAACTGGTCGTCGAGGCAGGAACCGGCACCGGTAAAACCTACGCCTATCTGGCACCGGCGCTGCGTTCAAAGCGCAAGGTGATTATTTCCACCGGCTCCAAGGCCTTGCAGGATCAGCTTTACGCTCGCGATCTGCCCACCGTGGCCAAGGCATTAAAATATAAAGGCAAGCTGGCGCTGCTGAAGGGGCGTTCCAACTATCTGTGCCTGGAACGTCTGGAGCAGCAATCCATGGCCGGTGGCGAACTGGCTGGCCAGACGCTGATCGATCTGGTGCGGCTGCGCAGTTGGTCAACCCTGACGGAAGAAGGGGATATCAGCTCGTGCAGCGATGTGGCGGAAGACAGCTTTGTCTGGCCATTGGTGACCAGCACCAACGATAACTGTCTGGGAAGCGATTGCCCACTATATAAAGAGTGCTTCGTGGTCAAGGCCCGACGCCGGGCAATGGATGCCGACGTGGTGGTGGTCAACCATCATCTGTTTCTGGCGGATATGGTGGTCAAGGAGGGCGGTTTTGCCGAACTGATCCCGGAAGCGGACGTGATGATCTTCGACGAAGCGCATCAGATCCCGGATATCGCCAGCCAATACTTCGGCAAGCAGCTGACCAGCCGCCAACTGTTGGATCTGGCCAAAGACATTACCATTGCCTACCGCACCGAGGTACGCGATAGCGCACAGTTGCAAAAGAGCGCAGATCGCCTTAGCCAGAGTACGCAGGATTTCCGTTTAGCGCTGGGGGAACCGGGTTTTCGCGGCAACCTTCGTGAGGTGCTTTCTCAACCTAACGTCCAGCGCGCCTTGCTGCTGCTCGATGATGCGTTGGAACTGTGTTACGACGTGGTCAAGCTTTCCCTTGGCCGTTCGGCGTTGCTGGATGCCGCCTTCGAGCGTGCTACGCAGTTCCGCACCCGTCTTAAGCGGCTCAAAGAGGTTAACGAACCCGGCTTCAGCTATTGGTATGAATGTAACTCACGCAGTTTTGTGTTGGCGCTGACGCCATTGACGGTATCAGACCGCTTCCGCGAGATGCTGGATGAAAAGCCGGGCAGCTGGATTTTCACCTCGGCAACGCTGTCGGTGAATGAGCAAATGGGCCACTTTACCGATCGCTTGGGGCTGAATAAGGCCAAAACACTATTGTTACCCAGCCCGTTTGACTATGCCAATCAGGCGCTGCTATGCGTGCCACGTTTCCTGCCTTCGCCGAATCAACCTGGTGGCGCACGTCAGCTGGCCCGAATGCTGCGGCCAATGATTGAGGCCAACCGGGGCCGCTGTTTCTTCCTCTGCACTTCGCATCAGATGATGCGTGAGCTGGCCGAAGAGTTCCGCGCCACCTTGACGCTGCCGGTGCTGTTGCAAGGGGAAACCAGCAAGGGTCAACTATTGGCGCAGTTTGTCGAAGCGGGCAACGCGTTACTGGTGGCAACCAGCAGCTTCTGGGAAGGGGTGGACGTGCGCGGTGATGCGCTCTCCTGCGTGATTATCGATAAGCTGCCGTTTACCTCGCCGGACGATCCTTTGCTGAAGGCGCGCATTGAAGATTGCCGTTTACGCGGTGGTGACCCGTTCAACGACGTGCAACTGCCGGATGCGGTGATTACGCTCAAGCAGGGGGTTGGCCGTCTGATCCGCGATACTGACGATCGGGGCGTGCTGGTGATTTGTGATAACCGCCTGGTGATGCGTCCTTATGGTGAGGTGTTCCTCAACAGCCTGCCGCCAACGCCGCGTACCCGCGATCTGGCGCAGGCTATTGCCTTCCTCAAGGGTGAATAGGCGTGACTTCCGGGGTGTGCTACAATGCGCGCCCTGTATGAAACCACTGATATTTCCCGCCTGAGGTTTGGCATGTCCACGCGAATTTTAGCGATCGATACGGCGACGGAAGCATGTTCTGTCGCTATCTGGAATCAAGGCGAAGTTCACGCCCTGTTTGAACTGTGCCCACGCGAGCACACCCAGCGCATTTTGCCGCTGGTGCAGCAGGTGCTGGCCGAATCTGGATTATCCCTTTCACAACTCGATGCCTTGGCCTTTGGCCGTGGCCCTGGGAGCTTTACCGGCGTGCGTATCGGTATTGGTATTGCCCAAGGGTTGGCGCTCGGCGCCGAACTGCCGATGCTCGGGATTTCCACGTTGCAAACCATGGCGCAAGGTGCTTGGCGCATAACGGGTGCACAACGAGTGTTGGCAGCGATCGATGCCCGTATGGGCGAGGTCTACTGGGGCCAGTTTGAACGCCAGCTTGACGGCCAGTGGCTCGAAAGCGCAGGGGAGGCGGTGCTGTCTCCACAGCAGGCTCTGGAGCGTGCGCAGCACTTGCAAGGCGATTGGGCCCATGTGGGTACCGGGTGGCAAACCTATCCAGATTTGGTTGCTGGTTCCTCACTGAACGTTACCGACGGGAAAATGCTGTTGCCGCAGGCCGAAGATATGCTGCCTCTGGCGCTACAAGCCTGGCAACAAGGTCTGGCGGTCAACGTGGAAAATGCTGAGCCGACCTATTTGCGTAACGAAGTCACCTGGAAGAAGCTACCGGGACGCGAATAGTTTCCTATAGTTAATCTAAAGTTGCCGCCGATAGAAAACAGGTCCGCCTGCAACTTGCACTGATGAACGTTGTCGAAGTTACAGCTAATTCAGGAGATTGCGATGATCTTAACCCGTACTGTGAGTAAAAAGCTGTTAACGCTGGCAATCGCAAGCAGCGTGTTGGCGCTCTCTGGTTGTGTGACCATTCCGGATGCTATCCAAGGCACCAGCCCAACGCCGGTCGATCGACTGTCAATGGTGCAAAACGCGCCGAAACAGTTTACCGGTGCGGAGGCACGCTTCGGCGGTACCGTGGTTGCGGTGGCTAATGAGCGTGGGCGTACCATACTGGAGATTGCGGCGGTGCCGCTGGATTCTGGCGCTCGCCCGATATTGGGAGAACCTTCGCAAGGCCGTTTGCTGGCCTCGGTTAACGGCTTCCTCGATCCGGTCGACTTCAGAGGGCAACTGGTCACCGTGGTTGGGCCGATCACCGGCCTACGGGACGGTAAGATTGGCATGACGCCTTACCGCTTTGTCACCATGGATGCGACCGGTTTCAAGCGTTGGCGCATCGCTCAGCAGATTGTGATGCCACCACAGCCGATGGGGCCTTGGGGCTGGCATAATGGCCCATGGGGCCCAGGTTGGGGCGGGGGTTATGGCTGGTATAATCCAGGTCCGGCACAGGTGCAGACTTTCGTTACGGAGTAAGGACGCAGATCTGAGGCTTCGGCAAGTAGGATGGTTTTTATACTTTAGGGCGGCTTAATGGCCGCCTTAACTTTTTTTGTTGTGCGGTTGCGTCGGCAATTAGTGACGTACATCGCAACCTGAATATTGTTTAAAACCCAAACTGGTACGCTGAGTTAAAATATTGTTAAAGTTTGGCTGCAATTTTGGGGGCTACGATGATAATTAGTAATGATTTCAGGAGTAATAGCTTGGAAAAGGTCTGGTTAAAACGTTACCCGGCGGATGTTCCGGCAGAAATCGATGCCGATCAATACTCATCCCTGATCGAAATGTTTGAGAATGCGGTTGCCCGTTACGCGGATCAACCCGCCTTTATCAACATGGGTGAGGTGATGACCTTCCGCAAGCTGGAAGAGCGCAGCCGAGCGTTTGCCGCCTACCTGCAAAACGAGTTGGGGCTGAAGAAGGGCGACCGCGTGGCGTTGATGATGCCCAACCTGTTGCAATACCCGATCGCTCTGTTCGGTATTTTGCGGGCGGGGATGGTGGTGGTTAACGTCAACCCGCTGTATACCCCCCGTGAGTTGGAACATCAACTGAACGACAGCGGTGCCAGCGCGATTGTCATCGTTTCCAATTTTGCCCATACCTTGGAAAAGGTGGTGTTCAAAACCCAGGTTAAACACGTCATTCTGACCCGTATGGGCGATCAGCTTTCCGCAGCCAAAGGCACGTTGGTCAACTTTGTGGTGAAGTACATCAAGCGGCTGGTGCCCAAGTACGATCTGCCGGATGCCATCTCGTTTCGCAGTGCGTTGCAGCGTGGCCGCCGCCTGCAATACGTGAAGCCAGATATTATCAATACCGATCTGGCGTTCCTGCAGTATACCGGCGGTACTACCGGCGTGGCGAAAGGCGCGATGCTGACCCACCGCAACATGCAGGCCAACCTGGTACAGGCCAAGGCGGCTTATGTGCCGTTACTGCGTGAAGGGCAGGAGTTGGTGGTTACCGCCTTGCCGCTGTATCACATCTTTGCGTTGACGGTGAACTGCCTACTGTTTATCGAGTTAGGCGGCCGTAGCCTGCTGATCACCAATCCACGTGATATTCCGGGCTTGGTGAAGGAGCTGGCAAAATATCCGTTCAGCGCCATGACCGGGGTAAATACCCTGTTTAATGCGCTCTTGAACAATGAAGATTTCCAGAAGCTCGACTTCTCCACGCTGCGGCTTTCCGTTGGCGGAGGGATGTCGGTGCAGAGGTCGGTGGCGGAAAAGTGGGAAAAGTTGACCGGCCATCATTTGCTGGAAGGCTATGGGCTGACGGAGTGCTCTCCACTGGTCTCTGGCAACCCGCATGATTTGAAACACTACAGCGGCAGCATCGGCCTGCCGGTGCCATCTACCGATATCCGGTTGGTGGATGATGACGGTAAAGATGTGCCGGTCGGTCAACCCGGTGAACTTTGGGTTAAAGGGCCGCAAGTTATGTTAGGCTATTGGCAACGCCCTGAGGCGACGGACGAAGTGTTGCGCGATGGCTGGCTGGCGACCGGGGATGTCGTTACCGTGGATGATGAGGGCTTTATCCGCATCGTTGACCGTAAGAAAGATATGATCCTGGTTTCTGGTTTTAACGTCTATCCGAACGAGATCGAAGAGGTCGTTAGTCAGCATCCGAAAGTGCTGGAATGTGCGGCCATCGGGGTACCCAGCGATGCTTCGGGTGAAGCGGTGAAGATTTGTGTGGTGAAGAAAGATCAGACACTCACCAAAGAAGAGCTGCTAACCCATTGCCGTCGGCACCTGACAGGGTATAAAGTGCCAAAAATTGTTGAGTTCCGTGACGAGTTGCCGAAGTCGAACGTCGGCAAGATCTTACGACGGGAACTGCGTGACGAACAGAAAAAGCCCAAGGCTGCGGATGCCGCCTAGGCTAATCGTTACTGCTCCTTTTCAACAGCGCCGGTGAATAGCCGGCGTTGTTGTGTTTGAATCATGAAAACGACCAAGAGAATGATGTTTTGAATTATCAGTTGATCACTACCGACGCCGGATTGCAGCAGGTCTGCGAGCAGGCAAGAAACTACGCCCAGGTGGCGCTGGATACCGAGTTCGTCCGCACGCGTACCTATTATCCGCAGTTAGGCCTGATCCAGTTATATGATGGTGAACAACTTTCCCTGATCGATCCGCTCCCCATCAAGCAGTGGCAACCCTTTATCGACCTGCTGGCCGATACTGCCGTCGTGAAATTCCTGCACGCTGGTAGCGAGGATCTGGAGGTGTTTCTGAACGCTTTCAAGACGCTGCCGACGCCGATGGTCGACACCCAAATCCTGGCGGCCTTCAGCGGCCATACGCTGTCCTGTGGCTTTGCCAAGCTGGTGACGGAGTATATGCAGGTCGATCTCGATAAGAGTGAATCGCGTACCGACTGGCTGGCTCGGCCATTGACCGAGCGTCAATGTGTTTATGCCGCGGCTGATGTGTTCTACCTGTTGCCAATGGCCAAGCAGCTGGTGCAGGAGACCGAGGAGGCGGGTTGGACCGCGGCAGCCGATAACGAATGCTGTTTGCTCTGCCAACGGCGCAGTGAGGCGCTGGCGCCGGAATTGGCCTATCGCGAAATCACCAATGCCTGGCAGTTACGTCCGCGCCAGTTGGCTTGCCTGCAAAAATTGGCTGAATGGCGCCTGCGTCAGGCGCGCGAACGCGATCTGGCGGTGAACTTTGTGGTGCGTGAAGAGAACCTGTGGGCCGTGGCGCGCTATATGCCGGGTTCACTGGGTGAACTGGAGGCGCTGGGGCTGAGTGGCCCGGAGATCCGCTATCATGGCAAAACCCTGGTGGCGCTGGTGGCGCAAGCGAATGCTCTGGAAGAATCAGCCTTGCCGGCACCGTTGAGTAACCTGGTCGATCATCCTGGCTATAAGAAAGTGTTCAAGGAGATTAAGGCTGCCATTACGTTGGTGAGTGAGCAGAGTGGCCTTAGCGTCGAACTGCTGGCTTCGCGGCGGCAGATTAACCAGTTGCTGAATTGGCACTGGAAATTGAAAGAGAGCGAGTCGCTGCCTGAGTTAATCAGTGGTTGGCGTGGTGAGCTATTAGCCGCGCCGTTGCAGGCAATCCTACAGGATTATTAATCGTTAAAGATCAGGCGGGGCAGTTTAAATCAAACTGTTCCGTTTCATCTCGCTAAAAATAAAGCGAAGAAAATCTTAATCGCCAGCATTCACCATAAAGAAAGTGGTGTCAAAAAGAACTGAGAGTTGTCTCAATAGCGCGGAGTTTTTATTTTTGCGGGCGCGTTTATAACTGGACGAATATACAGTGACCCCCTGTATAAAAATATACAGGAGGCACTCATTGCATCGCAATCATTTAGGTGTTTCTTCCGATTCCGGTAGCGTCACGTTAAGTTCAAGTACCGAAATATCGTCCCCTTTCTGCTCGAATTGCACGTGCAGCATTTCGGGGTCGATCTGAATGTATTTACAAATTACCGCTAGAATATCGCGTTTTAAATCAGGCAGATAGTGGGGTTCGCTGTCCCCACGACGACGTTCTGCGACGATAATCTGTAGCCGTTCCTTGGCTACACTGGCTGTTGATTTTTTGCGGGACAGAAAGAAGTCTAACAGAGCCATGGTTTATCCCCCAAAAAGGCGTTTCAGGAAGCCCTTTTTCTCTTCTTCGATGAAGCGGAACGGGCGTTCTTCCCCTAACAGGCGGTGAACGGTATCGTCATAGGCCTTACCGGCATCGGACTCACTATCAAGAATAACAGGTTCACCCTGGTTAGAGGCACGTAATACCGACTGATCTTCCGGGATCACGCCAAGTAGCGGGATACGCAGGATTTCCAGCACGTCTTCCATGCTCAACATGTCACCACGGCTGACGCGGCCTGGGTTGTAACGGGTTAGCAGCAGATGTTCCTTGATCGGGGATTCCCCTCTCTCGGCCCGGCGCGATTTGGAAGCCAGAATGCCCAGGATACGGTCGGAGTCACGTACTGAAGACACTTCCGGGTTGGTGGTGATGATGGCTTCATCGGCAAAATACAGCGCCATCAAGGCACCGGATTCGATCCCTGCAGGTGAGTCGCAAACCACAAATTCGAAGGCCATCTCGTCAAGATCGCTGAGGATTTTTTCGACGCCTTCACGGGTCAGTGCGTCTTTGTCACGGGTTTGCGAAGCGGGCAGAATGTAGAGGTTGTCGGTGCGCTTGTCTTTGATTAACGCCTGGTTCAGCGTGGCGTCACCTTGGATAACGTTCACGAAATCGTAAACTACCCGGCGCTCACACCCCATGATGAGGTCAAGATTACGCAGACCGATATCAAAGTCGATCACCACGGTTTTCTTGCCATTCTGGGCCAAGCCGGTCGCAATGGCCGCACTTGATGTGGTCTTGCCAACGCCCCCTTTACCCGATGTAACAACAATAATGCGTGCCATGAAATGGATTCCTTGTCAAAAGGGCTTAATTTAAAGGTTGTATGGTTAAAGCATTATCCAACAGGCTGAGCCTTGCTGCCTGCCCGAGGTACTCGGACGGGATTTGATCGCTCAACCAGTACTGCCCTGCGATAGAGACTAGCTCAGCACCCAGGTGCGTGCAAAAAATCTGACACTGGGTATCGCCAGAGGCGCCAGCCAGTGCACGGCCACGCATGCTACCGTAAATATGAATATTGCCGTCGGCAATCAGTTCGGCACCGGCGCTGACGCTATTGGTGACGATCAAATCGCTGTTACGGGCGTAAATCTGTTGACCTGAACGGACAGGAGTACTGATGATGCGCGTTTTGGCTGGAGCATTATCAGGCACTGGGGCTGGCGGTGCCGCCTTCTGGCCTTTGCCTTCATTGAGCAGTGGCAAACCGGCGCGGGCGATGGACCGTTTCTGCCGCTCATCTTTGCAACCGCTGATGCCGACCACGCGCAGCCCAGCCGCAGTGACAGCCCGTTGAATTTCTTTCCAGTCTGCGTCGCCGTTCAGCGTTGCAACATTAATAACAACAGGGGCATTTTTGAGAAAAGCTGGCGCTTGTTCCACCTTTTCTTGCAGTGCCTGGCGTATTACCTCGGGTTCGCAATTATGTAAATGAACCACCGATAGGGTAAAACTGCTGCCTTTTAGCTCAATTGGCGATTGTGACATCTATCCTGACTCAGTCTCAGCAACTTAAATCCCCGGAATACCACTCGGGGTGCGATATTCCGAAGTACTATAAGCATGTTATAGTCAGAGTTATATCCAGGCAAGACGCTGCCTCAATTAAATAGAGTTTTAAAAATGTTTTGTGTCATCTATAGAAGTGCCAAGCGCGATCAGACTTATCTTTATGTCGAAAAAAAGGACGATTTCTCTCGGGTGCCGGAAGATCTGATGAAAAGTTTTGGCACTCCGCAGTATGCCATGATGCTGTCGCTCGATGGGCGTAAGAAATTGGCCTCAGCGGATATCGAGAAGGTGAAAGAAGCCCTAAAACAGGAAGGGTTTTATCTGCAGTTCCCACCGCCGGTGGAAAACCTATTAAACCTTCATTTGTCTGACGCCAAAAAATAACCGGGCGTCGATTTTCAACCCTGTGTTAACGCCAGCTTTTAAGCATCATCTGCATCTGGCGGCAGGTCGTCACAGGTAGGGAAAATCATGAAGAAGATGTCGATGATGCTAACGCTGCTCCTTTTGGCTGGCTGCGTTAAACAGGTGGTGGCGGCTCCCGCGCCAGCTACGCAGCCAACCGGGAGCACGCTGGCAGAAACCGGGCGTGATCCGGCGGAGTTCCCGGCCTATGTGGAGCAACTGAAGCGGCGGGCCATCAAGCAGGGTATACCTGCGGCTACCGTTGAGAACGCCTTTGCCAACGCGCATTTTGTCGATCGGGTGATTAATGCCGATCGCAATCAGTTGGAGAAGAAAATCACACTGGATGATTACCTTAGCCGTGTGCTGCCCGCGTGGAAGCTCCAGCGGGGCCGCGAGATGCGTCAGCAATATCAGCCACGGCTGGCGCGAGTGACGGCGCGTTATGGCGTCCCAGAACAATACATTGTCGCGCTATGGGGTTTGGAAAGCGCCTTTGGCAAGATACAGGGTAAGGAAGACGTCGTTTCTGCGTTGGCGACGCTGGCGTTTGAAGGCCGGCGCGAAGCGTTCTTTACCAAACAGCTGATGGCGGCCTTAAAGATTATTGAGCAGGGCCACGTTGATGCGGGCAACCTGAAAGGATCCTGGGCGGGGGCGATGGGGCAGAGCCAGTTTATGCCAACCTCGTTTTTGACCTATGCCGCTGACGGGGACGATGACGGTAAAATAGATATCTGGAATAATCTTGACGATGTGTTTGCCTCCACCGCCAACTACCTGGCTACCGAAGGCTGGCAGCCTGGGGTTGGTTGGGGCCGTGAAGTCAAACTGCCCGCGCAATTCAATGCTGAACAGTTGGGGTTGAAAGACGCCCAGGGACATCGCGAGGAACAGTGGGCGGCTAAAGGAGTGGTGTTAGCGGATGGTTCACCTTTACCAGCCTCTGGCTTGCGTAGTTGGGTGATTGCTCCAGATGATATGCAAGGACGCGCATTCCTGGTTTATGATAACTTCCGTACTCTCATGCACTGGAATCGTTCGTATTATTTCGCGATCAGCGTGGGAATGATGGCCGACGGTATCGGTCAATAGGTCGGTAACTACCAGGTGCCTTGAATGGCACCCCTTACGTATCATGGGCTGAGGTTATCTGGCCCCTACACTGTGGTTGGGAGAGGCGGTATGTATCAACATAGAGACTGGCAAGGAGCGTTGCTTGATTTCCCGGTAAGCAAAGTGGTTTGCGTAGGCAGCAACTACAGCGATCACATCAAGGAGATGGGGAGTGTCACCCCGCCTGAGCCGGTGTTGTTTATCAAACCTGAAACGGCATTGTGTGATATTCGTCAACCGGTAGCGATCCCCAAGGGGCTGGGGTCGATTCATCATGAAGTCGAGTTGGCGGTGCTGATTGGCACCCCGTTAAAGCAGGCCAATGAAGATCGCGTGGCCCGTGCCATTGCAGGTTATGGAGTGGCGCTGGATTTGACATTGCGCGATCTGCAGGCAGGGTTCAAGAAGGCGGGTCAACCTTGGGAAAAAGCCAAGGCATTTGATGGCTCTTGCCCGATTTCCGGCTTTATTCCCGTGGCTGAATTTGGCGATCCGCAAAATGCCGAGCTGTCTTTGTCGATCAATGACGAACTGCGCCAGCAGGGCAATACTCGCGATATGATCAACCCCATTTTGCCGCTGATTGCCTATATGAGCCGTTTCTTTACGCTGCGTGCGGGCGACATCATTCTGACCGGTACTCCTCAAGGGGTTGGGCCAATGGTTTCCGGCGATATGCTGAAAATCTCGCTTAACGGTAAGACCCTGAGCACCCGAGTGATTTAATCCCGCTTTATTTTTCTGCCTGTCGGGCCTTCTGGGTGTTGCAGGCAGAAACCTCTTTGGTACCTTACACTGTAACTATCCACGTTGGATGTCGTTGCGGCAGGCAGGGGCAGCCGGGGAAACGTTTCCTTTTGCGCTGAGTGTCTATATAGTGTGCCCCCTTGAACCTGCTTGCAGGTGGTTTGTTCATTTACCTATTTTCGGAAGTCGATATGTCACAACTCCCTTTTTGGCAACAGAAGACGCTGGACGAAATGTCTGAGGCAGAGTGGGAATCGCTGTGCGACGGATGTGGGCAATGCTGTCTGAACAAGCTGATCGATGAAGATACCGATGAGATTTACTTCACCAACGTGGCCTGCGATCAGCTCAATATCAAATCCTGCCAGTGCCGCAACTACGAGCGCCGCTTTGAGTTGGAAGAAGACTGCATCAAGCTGACGCGCGAAAACCTCACCACGTTCGACTGGCTGCCGCCAACCTGCGCCTATCGCCTTATTGGCGAGGGTAAACCCTTGTTCGACTGGCACCCGTTGGTCAGCGGATCAAAAGCGGCAATGCACGGTGAGCGCATTACCGTACGCCATATCGCGGTGCGTGAAAGCGAAGTCGTGGATTGGCAGGACCACATTCTCAACAAACCTAGCTGGGCCAGGTAAGTGATGGTATGTGTAAATAAGCTAATTAGCTGTATTGAATAGTGTTACAGGTGGGAGTCATGCAGAACGCCGACACGCCGTGAACCCGTCCATGGGACTTGTATCGCGCATCCCTGCGCTCAACGGTCGGTTAACCTGCAATGACTCCCACCTGTCTTAAGCTTAAGGTGTCGCGGTATTAAAGGCTGTCTGGACCGTAGGCTTATCGCACCACCAAGACCGA
The DNA here is from genome assembly GCF_001692375.1 of Serratia sp. 14-2641. Lineage (NCBI taxonomy): Bacteria > Pseudomonadati > Pseudomonadota > Gammaproteobacteria > Enterobacterales > Yersiniaceae > Serratia > Serratia sp. 14-2641. Next base: position 179,031 of record NZ_LXKR01000055.1, read on the forward strand.
GGTTTTGGCATACCTGACGACGGATGATGCCGTTGTGCCAAGCAAGAAGGTAGTGATACTTGGTCTGCGTGAACCGACAACGATCAAATCGGCGTTGATCTCATCTGCAAAATTCAAAATCCGATCCCGTGGCGCGCCAATCTCTACCGAACAGTGCACTCGGCCTTCCGGAATATCAAACGCCGTCACGGCTTTCTTTAACTCCGCCAGCGCAATCTGTATCCGCTCATCATCGCTGGGCAGCAAGCGCTCTGGGTGAGACAGCCCATATTCATAATAAGAGAGCATAGGGGAGAGTACGGCGAAGAAATGGATATGCGGGTAATCGATTTTTGCCAGTGAATTAATCGTGGGAATGACTTTCTGTGTTAACTCGATTTCAGCCAAATCAATGGGCGCTAATATAGTCTTGTACATACAACCTCCATAATGAGTAGGTGATGTGCATACTACTGCGTGATTAATATACCAAATTTGCTGCCCAAATGGGGTGACACAGATCGAAGTTATGGCCGATCCAGCGAATAACCTGCGGATCGGCTGAAAAGCCAGGCTTTCTATATCAATGGCTTGTGTAACAACTCTTGCAAGACGTTCAGCGGCGCATGCTGCGGGGTTTTCATGGCACTCACCGGTAAAATAAAGGTCTGTTCCAGCATATACTGCCCGGCCATGGCGGCATGGGGGGTTTGATCGGAAAAACAGATCCAGCTGCTTCCTGGGGGGAATTCAACCGCCTGCTGGGGGCCGCTTTCCTGGTAGTCTTTATCTGCCTTCATCGCATCGTGCATTTGCAGCATCAGGTGATCGTAGTGACTACGGCGCGTTTTGGTAATGCCAACTTTATCCTGCAACCAACTGGCAAAGGGCGAGTAACGCTTCAGGCGTGGCAGAAAACGTTGCGCCAATTCCGGGAACGGCTCCCCGACGCGCCACTGGCGGCTTTCACCATGAGGGTTGATGTTGGTGAATATGCGTAAAATACGGTTGCCATAATTGGGGCGCGAAGGGAACGCATCCACATGCAGGCGGCGGTCGTCCTTGCGCCATGAGGTCGTTGCTGTCCAGGCGGATATCGGATGCAGGCGCAGGCTATTGGTGGGCATTTGCACTGCGTGCCGATATTCGGGCAGGACGGAATTGATTAAATGCTGGCAGGCTTGATAGTGCCGAGCCAGTAATTTATGTACCGCTTCGCGTTTGGACTCAACCGCAACTCCCGTCAGCTTTTGCTGTTCTGGCTGGTAGCTAATATTTTTGCGTTTTGGATCGACCAACTCTGGGGTGAGTAAGGTTTTTTCCGCGTCGGTCAGATTAAAGGCCAGATGAGGGAAATAGAGCACCTTGCCGCTTTCCAGCTCGGCTACGGCATCCAGAGTAGCAGAGGAGGTAGCATTCCAGTCTAAATAGGGCAGCGTCGTGATGGTTGATTGCAGATTGATTTTATTTTCTGACATAGTGATCCCTTGCTCAAAATACCCTGTCTATCTTATTGGCTGCGACTGTTCAGTGGTTGAGCGCCTGCAACCTTGGTAGACGTAGGCGTTTTATCATGCAGAGCATAGCCGAAATAGCGTGCTAACCGGGTGGTAAGGTTAAACAGAAGTTAAACGAGAGGGTAAATAAATCAGGGCGGATGAGGGGCGTGGCTTATATATGTCATCATTTTATTAGTATCCGCCCTAAAGTATTAATGCGGTGAATGGAAAACGGCCAGTCAGTGATTAAGTGTAGCCAATATATCTGTGCTTGAAAGGGATGAATTGCCAAAGATTGGGCGATATATCGGCGGGGAACCGCAACAAAACTTAATGTTATGTAAATTACGTCGTAATCGCCTGGTGGACGCTTCTTTTTAAACAAAATCTTAGGTAGCTTGTCGGCACCTCCGCCTGTGATGAGAATGTGATGATGAAGATGGTACGCCTGTTTGCCGTGGCCGGAGTACTGATCGTGCTCGTGTATTACTTTACCCATACCTGATGTTGCTTGCCTACCACACAAGATGCCATTGATTATCCAAACGGGCGCAGCATGCAGCGGCCCTACTCGGTAAACCTGGTGACAGGGTGTCAGTAGCAATAAAAAACGGCGCCCTAAGGCGCCGTTTTTGCGATGTTTTAGCGTTAGCGGCCAAACAGATCGCGTTTACGCTGGCGGACAAATTGGCTGAGCAGAACCACAATCCCAATAAGCAAATAGGCAGCAAAAATCCCCACCAGCCACTGTGGCATTTCCAACGACAGGAACTGCCACTGACGCACCGAGCAGTCACCCGAAGCGTGGAACACCGCAGGCGCCCATTTGTCTAGCGGCAGCCAGGATGGGAAGCTGACAAAGAAATCACAGGTATTAAACGGCGATGGATGCAGCTGGATCATCGTGTGTTTCCAGGCTAACTGCAGGCCTTCCCAGGCGCTGTATATCCACAGTAGGATCGCCACATAGCGTAGCGGCGACTTTGGTGCCAATGCACCAAGCAGCGACGCTCCCAAAATCCCGAACAGCGCGACACGTTCGTAAATACACATTACGCAAGGCTGTAACAGCATCACGTGCTGAAAATAGAGGGCGGCCAACTCCAGTACCAATGCAGTCAGAGCCAACAACAGCCAAGCACCGCGCCCCTGCGAGCAGCGGTTAAAGAATTGCAACATATCTATATTCTTCCATGCAGTAAGCAATTGAACCGGCAGTGTAAACCAATTCATCCCCGCTGCCAGCTATCTAACGACGATTCAGTGAAAAATATCGTCGTTTGTAGGGACGGTTATGGCGGCTAATGTGCAGCGATTGGGGCCACCGCGTCAAGCGGTAGCGGCATTAACCACTGCCATTGGGTAAACAGGTCCGTTACCGGTGCCAGGGTATGTTGCACACACAGCAGGCCGACCAGGGTCAGCACCACTGTGTAAGGCAATGCCATCCAGACCATACGGCCATAAGACAGACGTACCAACGGTGCCAGGGCTGAGGTTAGCAGGAACAGGAAAGCAGCCTGCCCGTTGGGTGTAGCCACCGAAGGCAGATTGGTGCCGGTGTTAATCGCTACCGCCAACAGTTCGAACTGTTGCAGTGAGATTGCTCCGTCCGCCAGTGCCGCCCGAGCCTCGTTAATGTAAACCGTACCGACAAAAACGTTATCAGAAACGGAAGAGAGCAGGCCGTTGAACAGATAAAACAGGGAAAGCTGTGAGCTCGGCGGTGCCTGTAGCACATAGTGGATCACCGGAGTAAACAGTTGCTGTTCAATGATCACTGCCACAACGGTGAAGAACACCGTCAGCAGCGCGGTAAAGGGCAGGGCTTCCTGGAAAGCCTTGCCGATCGCATGCTCATCGGTTACGCCGCACAGTGAGGTTGCCAAAATGATCACCGAGAGGCCAATCAGGCCCACCTCCGCCAGATGGAAGGCCAAGGCAATGACCAACCAGAGGCCGATTAACGCCTGTACCACCAACTTCATCTTTTCCTGGCGGCTACGCTTGGCCGTTGCCTGGCGATCGAACTCTTTTAGTACGCTACGCACCTGTTCCGGCAGTTTGGTGCCATAGCCGAATACCGCAAAACGTTCCACCAGCAGGCAAACCAACAGACCGCAAACGAACACCGGCAGCGTGACGGGGGTCATGCGCAGGAAAAATTCGCCAAAGCCCCATCCGGCGCTTTTGGCGATGATCAGGTTCTGCGGCTCGCCCACCATGGTCATCACGCCCCCGAGAGCGGTGCCTACGCCCGCATGCATCAGCAGGCTGCGCAGAAAGCCGCGGAACTGTTCCAGCGTCTGTTTATGGTCGGCATCTTCCAGGCGACTATCGTCACTAATATCGATTTTCTGATTTGAGGCGACGTTATGGTAGATCGAATAAAAACCCGTGCCGACGCTGATCACTACCGCCACCACGGTCAGGGCATCCAGGAAGGCAGAGAGCAGTGCAGCAGCAACGCAGAAGGACAGCGATAGCAGCATCTTTGAGCGGATGTTCAGCAGCAGTTTGGTAAACACAAACAGCAGCAGCTGCTTCATAAAGTAGATGCCTGCCACCATAAACACCAGCAGCAATAACACCTCAAGATTACTGGCAATTTCCGCGCTGACGTGTGCGGGGCTGGTCATGCCGATCAAAACAGCCTCAATGGCCAGTAGTCCACCGGGCTGTAGCGGGTAGCATTTCAGCGCCATCGCCAGCGTAAAGATAAACTCGATAACCAGTAGCCAGCCTGCCACGAAAGGGCTGACCAGGAAAAATACCAAGGGATTGATCACCAGAAAACTGATGATGGCCAGTTTGTACCAATCGGGGGACGCCCCGAGAAAGTTCTTTACCAATGCCGAGCGTATTGTCATATCCATGCTTGTTTTTGCGAAACCTTAAAGTGAGTTGGCTCGTCATACCCTAACAACGGCAGTGGGGCTGATGCAAACAAGGAAGCCCTAATAGCCTGAAATTTCGGCGAAGTGGTTTTTTTCATCTTTTTGCCAGCTTATGCACACTTTCGTTTATTGTTTTTGGCTCGCGCTATGTGATGCCCCGGCGATCTGGTATGATCTGCCGATTACAATTACTGATTATCGTCGTTACGGAACATCAAACACATGGTTATAAAGGCGCAGAGTCCTGCCGGTTTCGCGGAAGAGTATATTATTGAAAGTATTTGGAATAACCGCTTCCCTCCCGGCTCTATTTTGCCCGCGGAACGTGAGCTTTCAGAACTGATTGGCGTCACGCGCACCACATTACGTGAGGTTCTGCAGCGACTGGCCCGTGATGGCTGGCTGACTATTCAGCACGGCAAACCGACCAAGGTGAACAATTTTTGGGAAACCTCCGGCCTTAATATTCTGGAAACCCTGGCACGGCTCGATCACAACAGCGTACCGCAGCTGATCGATAATCTGCTGTCAGTGCGGACCAATATTGCCTCGATCTTTATCCGTGCGGCGGTGCGTAACCACCCGGAGCAGGCGCAGGAAGTGTTGGCGAAAGCGGCGCTGGTTGACGATCAGGCGGATGCCTTCAACCAGCTCGACTATGAAATTTTCCGTGGCTTGGCCTTTGCTTCGGGCAACCCGATTTATGGCCTGATCCTCAATGGCTTGAAAGGGCTGTATACCCGCGTTGGCCGTTATTATTTCTCCAACCCGGAAGCGCGCAAACTCGCACTGACCTTCTACAACAAGCTGTCTAGCCTGTGCCATGAGAAGATGTACGATCAGGTGATGGATTGCGTGCGTAACTACGGTAAAGAGAGTGGGGCCATTTGGCAGAGCATGCAGGGCACTATGCCAAGCGATCTGACCGAAGCGCGTCGTTAATTCGCGTTATTCACGTAATCAGAGAGTTGAAGGGGCGCTGCATGCGCCCCTTTGTCATATTGCTGCTTTATAACGCGTTGGGTCTTGGTGGGCAGCGATCCAGCAATTCAACGCTGCCATCTTCGTTTTGCTGCTCCAGAATAATGTCGAACCCCCACAGACGATGCAGATGCTTCATCACCTCTCGGCGGCTTTTATCCAATGGTGCCCGGTCCTGTGGAATATAGCGCAGCGTTAATGAACGGTCGCCACGCAGATCCACATTCCAGACCTGAATATTGGGCTCGTGGTTACTCAGGTTGTACTGAGCCGACAGCTCCTGACGTATCGCCCGGTAGCCCGCTTCGTTATGGATCGCTGAAATCTCCAGGTAATTGTTGCGATCGTCATCCAGCACGGTAAACAAGCGGAAATCACGCATCACCTTCGGTGACAGGAACTGGCTGATAAAACTCTCATCCTTGAAGTCACGCATGGCGAAGTGCAGGGTATCCAACCAGTCCTTGCCGGCGAAATCCGGGAACCAGTAGCGATCTTCTTCGGTCGGCGACTGACAGATCCGTTTGATATCCTGGAACATGGCAAAGCCAAGCGCGTACGGGTTGATACCGTTGTAGTATTGGCTGTTGTACGGTGGTTGGTAGACCACATTGGTATGGCTATGCAAGAACTCGAGCATAAAGCGATCCGTCACGCGCCCTTCGTCATACAGGTGGTTAAGGATGCTGTAATGCCAGAAGGTGGCCCAGCCCTCGTTCATCACCTGCGTCTGTTTTTGCGGGTAGAAATACTGGCTTACCTTACGCACGATGCGCAGCACTTCACGCTGCCAGGATTCCAGCAACGGGGCGTTTTTCTCCATAAAGTAGAGAATGTTTTCCTGCGGCTCCCGTGGGAAACGCACGGCCTGTTCCGGCAGGGCTTCGCGATCGACTCGCGGCAAGGTTTTCCACAGCGAGTTGACCTGACTTTGCAGATACTCCTCACGGCTCTTTTGACGGGCTTTTTCTTCTACCAGCGAGATTTTTTGTGGCCGTTTGTAGCGATCGACCCCGTAATTCATCAGCGCATGGCAAGAGTCCAGCAGCTTTTCTACTTCTTCCACGCCATAGCGTTCCTCACACTCGCTGATGTAATGGCGGGCGAACAGCAGATAATCGACGATCGAACTGGCGTCGGTCCAACTGCGGAATAGATAGTTATTTTTGAAAAACGAGTTGTGCCCATAGCAGGCATGAGCCATAACCAGTGCTTGCATGGTGATGGTGTTTTCTTCCATCAGATAGGCAATACACGGGTTGGAGTTGATCACGATCTCATAGGCCAACCCCTGCTGGCCATGCTTATAGCGCTGTTCGGTTTCGATGAACTTTTTACCGAATGACCAATGGGTATAGTTGATCGGCATCCCGACGCTGGAATAGGCATCCATCATCTGCTCGGAGGTGATGACCTCGATCTGATGCGGATAGGTGTCGAGCCGGTAATGTTTGGCAACCCGGTCAATCTGTTCCAGATATACCTGCAACAGGTCGAATGTCCAGTCCGGTCCATCGCTCAGACGTTTATCTTCCTTAACCTTTTTCTGTGTCGAAGTAGTCATCAGCGCACCCTCGTTATGAACGGCGTCGGCTCTTTTGGCAGACCCTTTAACAATGATAGTCCAAGTCGTAATAAATCGTTTGAAATCATCCGTGCTGAGCACTGATAACCACTTGGGGTAGCTACGCTTAAGCCAGCTTTGCGGCCTGTGTCGGCACTCAACCAGGCATTCGAACCGTGAGGCAGAGGAAACTGATGTGTAATGGTCATGGTTGGAATTATTCTCCTGAAGTATTTAATTTAAAAGATTTATATTCTGCAATGCGTAGGTTGTCATTGCCTGTACAACTGGAGATTTTCGCTGATGTGTTCGGGGGATGAATAGCCTGTTTTATCGGCAAAATGCGCTTTAACAGTATCTTATCGTTATTTTTTATCCGCTATTGCCAAAGCCGGGCGTATCAACGATAAAATAATTGTGAATATTGTCACGATTAATAAACGATTTGTTGAGTAGTTTTTTCCACTGAGTTAATTTCCTGTTATTGGTAGATTGTGCTTTATCGATCCTTGAGCTGGAGTCAGCGATGAGAGTGGTTATTTTAGGTAGCGGAGTGGTAGGGGTTGCCAGTGCTTGGTATTTGGCAAAAGCGGGCCATGAGGTGACGGTGATCGATCGTCAACCCGGGCCAGCCTTGGAAACCAGTGCGGCCAATGCCGGGCAAATATCTCCGGGTTACGCCGCACCTTGGGCAGCACCTGGGGTACCGTTGAAGGCGATCAAATGGATGTTCCAACGTCACGCGCCGTTGGCAGTCCGCCTCGATGGCAGCAGTTTCCAACTGCGTTGGATGTGGCAGATGCTGAAAAACTGCGATACCGCCCACTATATGACCAACAAAGGCCGTATGGTGCGTCTGGCGGAATACAGCCGCGACTGCATTAAAGCTCTGCGGCAGGAAACCGGGATTCAGTATGAAGGCCGTCAAGGCGGTACGCTGCAGCTGTTCCGCACCCAGCAGCAGTTTGACAGCGCTGCCAAGGACATTGCCGTGCTGGAGGACGCCGGAGTGCCTTACAAACTGCTGGAGGCCAGCCAGTTGGCGACGGTCGAACCGGCGTTGTCGCAGGTTGCCCATAAGCTTACCGGCGGTTTACAGCTGCCGAATGATGAAACCGGGGACTGCCAACTGTTCACCCAGCAGTTGGCCAAGCTGGCTCAGCAGGCCGGAGTGAATTTCCTGTTTAACCGCAACGTTGAACGCTTGCTGGTGGAAGGAGATAAGATTACCGGCGTGCAGTGTGATGGTGAAATCATGACTGCCGATAGCTATGTTGTGGCGTTCGGCGCCTATTCTACCGCGCTACTGCGCGATCTGGTGTCCATTCCGGTTTATCCGCTGAAAGGTTACTCATTAACCATCCCGATCGCCGATGAAGCGGCCGCGCCATTCTCTACCGTGCTGGACGAAACCTATAAAATTGCCATTACTCGCTTCGATAAGCGCATCCGTGTGGGCGGTATGGCGGAAATTGTTGGCTTCAATACCCAGTTGGAACAGAAGCGGCGTGAAACGCTGGAAATGGTAGTACGCGATCTGTATCCGAACGGTGGGCGGGTTGAGGAGGCCACATTCTGGACGGGGCTGCGCCCGATGACGCCAGATGGCACGCCGATCGTGGGGCGCACCCCACTGAAAAATCTCTATTTGAATACCGGCCATGGCACCTTGGGTTGGACGATGGCCTGCGGCTCCGGGCAGTTGCTTGCCGACTTGATCTCTGGGGTCACCCCGGCCATTGCTTCAGACGATCTGGCGGTGGCGCGTTACCGCGCAGACTTTCGGCAGGGACCTGTTGTTCCCTTGAATGACGTGCACCCGGCACGCTGAACCCCAATCTGATAGGAGATCCCATGCCTCGCCCGATTACCGCTACGCTGCATTTGGCCGCGTTGACCAATAACCTGCAGGTAGTTCGTCGTTTTGCTCCTTCGGCTAAAATCTGGGCCGTTGTTAAGGCCAATGCTTATGGCCACGGTTTGCAGCATGTCTGGCGCAGCCTAGGCGAGAATAGCGATGGTTTTGCCTTGCTCGATCTGGCCGAGGCAGTGTTACTACGCGAATCTGGCTGGCAGGGGCCGATTCTGCTGCTGGAGGGTTTTTTTCAGCCCGCAGACCTGATGCTGATCGACCGTTACCGGTTAACCACGGCGGTGAACAGTGACTGGCAACTACAGGCGATTGCCGAAGCGCGTTTACAGGCCCCTTTGGATGTTTATCTCAAGTTGAACAGTGGTATGAACCGCCTAGGGTTTGCCCCGGAGCAGTTGCACAGCGCTTGGTTAACCGCAAAGGAGTTGCGTAATATTGGTTCGATAACGCTAATGAGCCACTTCGCCACCGCCGACGGTGCTGAAGGCGTAACGGAGCAGATGGCGGTGATTGAACGCGCTACTGCTGCGATTGATCTGCCTCGTTGTCTGGCCAACTCGGCGGCCACCTTGTGGCACCCACAGACGCAGGGGGAATGGGTGAGGCCGGGGGTTATACTTTATGGCGCATCACCCAGCGGCAACTGGCAGGACATCGCCGCTACCGGTTTGCAACCGGCGATGACGCTGAGCAGCAAAATCATTGGCATCCAACAGCTGCAAGCGGGAGACCGGGTGGGGTATGGCTGGCGTTATGCCGCTGGTGGGGCGCAGCGTATCGGCGTCGTGGCCTGTGGTTATGCGGACGGCTACCCTCGCCATGCGCCCACCGGCACTCCGGTCTGGGTGGACGATGTTCTGACACATACGGTAGGTTCGGTTTCCATGGATATGATGACGGTGGATCTGACACCGTGCCCGCAGGCAACCATTGGTACTGACGTCGAACTGTGGGGGAGGCATCTGCACGTTGATGATGTGGCTGCCGCAGCTGGAACCTTGGGTTACGAGCTGCTGACAGCCTTGGCGGCACGAGTGCCTATTGTTGTTGAAGAATAGACTTAGCCGATTTTTTTCAACTGCCCTTTGATTTGCTTGCTGCGCTGCCGTGCGTGTAGCGCCAGCAGGCAACCTACCAACATCACTAACGCCAGCGACAGTTTGGGCTGCAGGGGTAACGCCATGGCGATCAGGCCCAGTGCGGCACCTCCGGCCATCTGAATAAAGCCTACCAGTGCTGAAGCCACACCTGCTTCGTTAGAGTAAGGCTCTAACGCATAGCTGGTTGACGGCCCCATGACAAAAGCCAATCCGGCGCAGGCGCAGGCCACGGGCAGGATATAAGCCAACCAATGGCTTTGTGCAGCTTCTCCCAGCAGTGCCACGCCCAACACTAAAGCAAGACAGCCTAACCCCATCAGTATGCCGCCGGTCGCCAGGCAGAAAGGGCGGCCAATCTTGTGAATGATGCGGTTGGCGACAAAGCTGACCAGCATGATCCAGAAACCGTTGGCACCAAATACCAAAGAGAACTGCAACGGTGATAGCCCGGCGGTGCCCATCAGCACGTTAGGTGCCAATGAGACATAGGTCAGCGCCATCCCCATTGCCCCTGCATTGACCACCGCAAAGGAAATAAACCGGCGATCGCCAAGAATGCGCAGATACTGTCGTACCGGGAGCCCTTTGACAGCTACGGTAGTCGCGGGGCGGGTTTCCGGCAGGAAGAAGATGACCAGCAATAACACCACTGCGGCATAACCCACCAGGAACCAGAATGGTGCGCGCCAGCCGAAGGCTTCTGCCAGCAAGCCACCGAGCAGCGGGGCCAGTGCAGGAATGATATTCAGCGTGCCGTTGAGGAAACCGAAAGCGCGTGCGGCGTCATCGCCATTCATTCGATCGCGCACGCCACTGAATGCGACAACGGCGGTACAGCAAACGGCCACGCCTTGCATCAGGCGCGAAGCGACAAAAATTTCTGCCGTTGTCGCCAGCGCAGCCATTACTGCGCCCGCCATATAAATCAGGATCCCGGCGATGGCCACCGGTTTACGACCGTAATTATCCACCAGCGGACCGGCGATCACCTGGCCAAGACCCAACACCAGAATAAACAGCGAAATGGTGGATTGGATTAAGGCTTCGCTGCTGTTAAGGCCCAGGGCAATGGCAGGAATGGTGGGCAGATAGAGATCGATTCCCAGAGGGCCGAGCAACACCAAGCTTAGCAGGAGAAAGAGAAATTTTTGCATAACAAAAATGGCACATCCGAATGACAAAGAGGACTAGAGTAGAGATCCCAACCGCAAATGGGAAGCGATAACGTATTGATGACAGACAGGAAACCGTTTGCGCTTGATTTTCCCTGGCGCGATCATTTTGCCGCGGGCTGGCGGTAATAAAGCGCCGAAATGGTATCCGCAACGTAGCGTGCCTGGTGTTTGGCATCATCCAGCGCCCGGTGTGGTGTGCCTTCAAACGGACGCTGTTTCTTGGGATTGAAACCATGCAACTCTGCCAGCGTAATGATAGTGCGGGCATCTTGGGTATCCCAGAACTTCCAGGGGCAAGGCATTGCCAACTGGTGGTAGGCATGTTCCAGGATCGAACAGTCAAACTCTTTGCCATTACCCCAGACTTTCACCGTGTCGGTGCTGTGCATATGAATAAAACGGCTCAGGTTGGTCAAGACCCGCTTGAGACTTTCGCTGCCTCCGAAAGCCTGTTTACGAGCTTCGTCTGACTGTTTTGCCCACCAGGCTACGGTATCCAGACTGATTGTCCGGCCCGGTTGTTCCTGCTGGCTGTTCACTGCCGCTTCAAATTCTGCCCCTAATTCACCGGTCTTGGGGTTAAAAAACACGCCGGCAACCACCAGGATCACCGCGCTCGGGGTAATATCCAGCGTTTCAATATCTAGCATCAAATGGTTCATGGGGTCTCCAGGCTGAACAAGCTCGGGATGGTACTGCATACAGTCTGGCAGAATATCCAGTTACTTTGAAATAGGCGAAAACGGTCTGTTCACGGTATGATGACTTTAGTCATGTTGCAGAGTTGGTAGCTAGCGTTGAGAACACTTATTTTTATTCTATGTATGATCGGCTATCTGCTGGTATTAGGCTATTTTGGCGTTTACGTTACCGATAAAATCTGCGAAAACGCGCAAAACTTAAGTAAAATCTGCCGCATGGTAGATATCTCTGAACCTCACATCCCGGAGTCACCTGTCACCCCAGATAGTCGCGGGTGAGTAATAGCGTCAATATCGCCGCTAGCCCAACTAACACTGCCCATTGGCGCCAACCAAAGCGCGCCAACCATTCCTGTTGTACCTTGTTAGCGTTGAATTGCCTGACAGACAGCGTACCAGCCAGCAGCAGTGTCATGACGACCCAAACCAGGCTCAGGCTGGTGGCAGAAAAGTCAGTATGCAAAATATTGGCGTAATACAGGCGCATGGTCATAAAGTAGATCAGCAATACCCAACTGAAGCCTCTTCGTTTCTTCAGGATCTGGCTGAGCAGAAAAGCGATAAACAGGCTATGAGCCATGGAGATTAACGGTGATTCAAAGGGGTGGCGAACGCAAGTGTTGTATACCGCCAGATAGAGATTAAAGACCAGTAACGCATACACCGTATAAACATACCAGCCATAGACCACTTTCAATCTTCTGGAGGGGGCTGAGATGGGATTTGCTGTTTGAGTCATGCACTCTCCTTGAGTTATCCAGATTTATAGCATTTAACAGCTAAATGAAAACTAAACGCCTCAGCAGCATAACCTGCTAAGAAAAATGTTTTATCCATAATGACGTACCGTTCATAAGCCAATAAACCCGCCTGAACCCCCCTTCACCAGAGTGCATTTTGCTACTTGTATTCATTAATAGTAAAGATAATAATTATCATTGTTATTAGTATTTCATGTCTAACAACATCAGAGCACCGTGACCTCTGTACGCCAAACTGGCCAGCGTTGCCAGCACGGTACGTTTTCGGTGCAATTTCAATAGATCCCATGGGGAATACAGGTATGCCTGCGTTTTTTCCTGCCAGTCGTTCTTATCTTTACTGCTCGTTAGCGATTTTCCTGCCATTGACCTCTTTAGCTGAAGATACCCTCGTGGTAACGGCCAAACCCGCCGATACGGCGGAAACGGCGACGCATGGCTATGAGGCCAGCACCAGCCAGGGGGCCACTAAAACAGATCGGCCCCTGGTACTCACTGCACAATCCGTCTCCGTAGTAACACGCCAACAGATGAGCGACCAAGGGGCTTTGACGGTTAACGATGCGCTGAAATATACCCCAGGCGTTTTTACTAACTTTTCTGGTGGCGCGACGCGTTACGATACTATCGCTCTGCGCGGTTTTCACGGTGGCGACGTCAATAACACCTTCCTGAACGGCCTACGCCTGCTTAGCGACGGCGGCAGTTATAACGCTTTGCAGATCGACCCTTGGTTCCTGGAACGCATAGACGTGATTAAGGGCCCGTCGTCCGTGATGTATGGGCAAAGTATCCCTGGCGGATTGGTGGCGATGACCAGCAAACGGCCGCAGTTTGCCAGTGAAAATCACGTCAATGTGATGGCCGGAAACAACAATACCAAAGGCGGTGCGTTTGATTCGACTGGGGCATTGAACGATCAGTGGGCATACCGTTTGACCGGCATTACCCGCACCAGCGACACCATGTATGACCATCAGCGTGAAGAGCGCTATGCGATTTCGCCTTCGTTGCTGTGGCAACCGGATGAAAATACCTCTTTGCTGCTGCAGGCCAATCTGCAAAAAGACCCTTCCGGTGGCTACCACAGCGCGGTGCCGTCAGACGGCAGTATTTATACCACCAGTGGGGACAAGCTTGGCCGGGGATTTTTTGACGGCGAAAGCAGCCGCAATGTGTTCAAACGTTGGCAGCAAATCTACAGTTATGACTTCTCACATAGTTTTAATGACGTCTGGTCATTCCGTCAAAATGCCAGCTACACCCACTCCAACGTGGAGCTGGAGCAGGTTTACCAGATTGGCTGGAACGCCGACCGCAGCGAATTAAACCGCTGGTACAGCGGCTCCAATACGTCATTGGATGCTTATGCCGTGGATAACCAACTGGCGGCGGAGTTCGCAACTGGCGCGTTGGAACATAAGGTGATGCTGGGGCTGGATTATCAGCGTTTTACCAATAACTTGTGGGAAGAGTCTGGTTCGGCCACGCCGTTGAACCCATTCACCGGCGTTTCCGGCGGGCCAGATATTACTATTCTCAGTCATACCGATTCCAAACGGCGTTATGAGCAGACTGGAGTCTATCTGCAGGATGAAGTCAGCCTCGACAACTGGTATCTCAATCTTTCCGGGCGCGTTGACCGTTTGGAAACCAAGAATACCGTGCTGAATACCGATTCTACCGATGCCCGTACTGACGACCACTTTACGGGGAGAGCCTCTTTGCTGTACCACTTTGACAGCGGTTTCTCGCCGTATATGAGTTACAGCTCCGCGGTGACGCCAGCGGTCCTTGCCGATAAAGAGGGGCATCTGCTCAAACCGACCACCAGCGAGCAATATGAGGCTGGGCTGAAGTATCAGCCTCCTGGCAGCAGCTCGATCTATAGCATTGCCCTCTATGACCTGACGCAGAATGACGTAGCTAACCGCGTGGTGAAGGACAGTTATTATGTGCCTGCCGGTAAGGTACATTCACAAGGGATTGAACTGGAGGCCCGTAGCCAGGTGAGCGAGCGCCTGAACGTCATTGCGGGTTACAGCTATAACCAAGTGAAATTCAAAGACGCCGTTGACGGTAACGATGGCAATACGCCATACCTGGCGCCTAATCAGATGGCCTCTTTATGGGGGCAGTACAAGGCGGGGCTAGGTATCAATCTGGGGGCTGGCGTACGTTATATTGGCAAACAGTGGGCGGATAATGAGAATACCTTGCGTATTCCTTCGGTCACGCTGCTGGATGCTTCCGTGCGCATGGATCTGGACAGCGTAAAACCGTCGTTGAAAGGGGCTTATGTGCAGTTGAATGCCAATAACCTGACGGACCGGGAATATGTTGCTGGCTGCTATGGCACTGGCTACTGCTATTGGGGAGCGGGGCGTTCGGTAATCGCTACCGTGGGCTATGACTTTTAACGGCTAAACCATACTCATCCCGCTGAATGTTAGCGGGATGAGGCGCTAAAACAGCGAAAACAGCAGCACCACGGGCAGGCTGAGTGGCCAGGTCAGGCCGATGATCAGCGCGCTAAGCATACGGATGGGGAGGGTATCGCGGCTGACCAGAAAAGTGATAATCATCGAAACCAACAGGCCAATAAAATAAACGTATTGCGTGACTTCCCACAGCGATAACATGAAAACCATCCCGGTAATTTTTACCGCCCATTCTAGGCGGCTCCCCACAAGTAATCAATGTGTTAATGCGGTGTAAAAGGGTGGGAAGGGCGGCTTGTCGCACGGGTGAAAGAGCGCCTTATCGAAATTAATTATAAATAGCCCTTGCTAATAACTCTGGGTTATGAGTAAATAGCGTCATCGGTTTGAAGTACAGACCTTATGAAAGCAGTTTTAGTAAAGTAGTTCTCAGTATTAGCGATATCCGACAGATACCTCTTCTTCCGCGAATTTCCTTCTAGTGCCCCCATAAGTTTCCACTGAATTGCAGACCTCATTCGCCATTATGGCGGCCTAAAAAAACAATGAAGGAAGTATCTATGTCTAATAAAATGACTGGTTTAGTAAAATGGTTTGACGCTGGTAAAGGTTTTGGTTTCATTTCTCCTGCTGATGGCAGCAAAGACGTGTTCGTACACTTCTCTGCAATCCAGGGTAATGATTACAAAACGCTTGATGAAGGCCAGCAGGTTGAATTCAGCATCGAAAATGGCGCCAAAGGCCCATCAGCGGTTAACGTTACAGCAATGTAATGTGACTCGGTAGTGTGGTTGAAACTTGCAATAGCGATGATGGTTTAGGCCGGAGCAGACAAGCGATATTAACACTACCACATCAACTCCGGCCTGGTGCCGGGGTTGAATATATCCTCCTTGCCATGAGGGTAGACAGAAAAGCCAATTTCACCAAAGTTTGCTTTTCTGTTGTGAAAAGGCCGTGCTTAGGCCGTGCAATGCTGGAGTGTTCGATGGACGCTTGCGCCGCATCATGACAGCCGGGAAAGCGACCGGCACTACTTTTAACCCTGGCGTTTACGCCGGGGTTTTTTACATCCATTTTCCCCGCACGGAAAATATTTTCAGATTACTGCATCCAATATTCTCGTTCACTACGTATATGGCTATGTGAGGACATCTTCCCACATCACCCTTCGAGGATATGACCATGAAAAAGCTTCTCTGTACTGCCCTGTGCTCATCACTGTTGTTCAGTAGCGTCTCAATGGCTGCCATGATGTCCGATACGGTAATGGTGGGCGGTGCCGCCATGTACCCTAGCAAAAATATTGTCGAGAATGCCCTCAACTCCAAAGATCACACCACGTTGGTCGCTGCGGTGAAGGCTGCTGGTCTGGTTGATACTTTGCAAGGCGCCGGTCCGTTTACGGTGTTTGCTCCGACCAATGAAGCCTTTGCCAAACTGCCATCCGGAACGGTCGACACCTTGCTCAAACCTGAGAACAAGGCGGCACTGACCGGAGTGCTGACCTACCATGTGGTTGCTGGCCGCTATGATATGAAACAGCTGGAGAAGAAAATCAAGGAAGGGCACGGCACAGCCGAGCTGAAAACGGTGAATGGCCAACCGCTGTGGATTATGAATAACGGCCCACACAATATTCAGCTCAAAGATGGTCAAGGTCATATTGCCAACATCAGCACCTATGATGTTTATCAGAAAAATGGCGTGATCAACGTTATCGATAGCGTTCTGTTGCCAAAATAAATCCCGTCTATACTAGGTGCAGGCTGCCAAAAGGCTGCCCGCACCTTGATAGGACAGGACATGACCAAAGCACTTCCCGAACAGCATGTCGAATTGATGCAGGCCGTTGCGCTTGGCGACCGCAACGCGTTTGAACAACTCTATCGGCAGACCTCGCCCCGATTGTTTGCCGTTGCTCTGCGTTTACTGCGTCGCCAGTCCTGGGCCGAAGAGGTGCTACACGAAAGCTTTATCAGCGTATGGAATCGCGCTGCCAGCTATGACCCCAATCTCAGCTCCCCGTTGACCTGGCTGACGCACATTGTGCGCAACAAGGCTATTGATTGGCTGCGTGGTGCCGGTGGCCGGGCGGGGCAAACGGAAGAGGAGTGGCTGGATGACCTGGGGGCGAGCACGGAAGAACCTGTCAGTCAGTTGCTGCTGGGTGAGGAGGCTGGAAAACTGGCCGAGTGCCTGAACCATCTGAACGTTGAACAACGGCAGAGCATTGTGTTGGCTTACTACCAAGGCATGTCTCATGGTGAGGTTTCGGCACATCTGCAACAACCGCTTGGCACGATCAAAAGCTGGATCCGCCGGGCGTTGGATCATTTGAAAAACTGTGTGGGCCTATGAAAAGCAAAGGTGAGTATGACTCGGCTTTAGCAGCGGAATATGCCTTAGGCACGTTGCGCGGGCCCGCGCGGTTGCACTTTGAACGGCGTATCCAGCGGGAACCGACGCTAGCTGCCTTGGTGGCACGTTGGCAAACACTGCTGGCTCCGTTGGATCTGGCGCTGACCCCAGTATTGCCACCGGAACGCGTGTGGAAAAAGATCCAGCTTGGTTTGCCCATTGAGGCAGTACCGCGACGTAAACGCTGGGACTATCTTGGTTGGGCGCTGGCAGCCGGTTTGGCCGCGTTGTTGCTGGTGCCGCGCTTTATCACACAGCCGCCGGATTTTGCTCCGGCAGTGGTGCTCAATGCAGGTCAGCAGGGCACTGGGCAATGGATTGTCAGCATGGACAGTGGCAAACGCCATCTGAGACTGACCCCGCTTAACCCGCAAACGCTAGCCGTAGCCAATAGCCTGCAACTGTGGGCGATCCCGCCTGGTGAAAAGCCGCGTTCCTTAGGGTTGGTTGCCGCAGAGAAGCCGACCGAGCTGGCAGTGAACTCGATGACGCTGGCGCAGGGCATGACCATTGCCATCAGCCTGGAGCCAGCGGGGGGCTCACCTACAGGGCTTCCTACCGGTCCGGTACTGTACAGCGGCCAGTTAACTTCACTGTGATCTGATTGATATTCTTGCCGATGATTTTTCACTGACGGCGACGATAATCCTATTTACGACCATACTAAAGTTATCAACGTTCGTTACAGGTGACTTTATGATATGGATCGAGCAAGGGTTGTACTTGAGAGTGGTGCAGATGGAAAATGCACCCAAGCCTTATCCGTTGGATAGCGGCTTCACGCCGAATACGGCGTATCGTGCTCTGGGGATGTACAATCCTTCGGAAACCGCCGATGCTTATTTCATCCTCTCGAACGACCGGGATGAGATCTGGTTTATCTGCAACCGCCATCTTAGGACGGTCGGCCTGTTCCCTGATATCCACGATTTTAGATATCTGTTGTGACTTGGCATCATCCTCGCAAACACCTACCCATTGAGTGAAACGCCACATCAACCAGCAATAAGTTGGGTTATCCAATGCAAAAATCTCGCTTCGGTGGGATTTTTTCATTGCTAATGCTCACTATCGGCAGAGAGCGAGTTGTGGCATGGCTGGTACAACCCCTTCGAATATCCCCAATCCTTCTTCGTTGAGATACTGTTCATACAAACAGGTGTTTTGGATCCGTCAGGGGTATCTCAAATGCAGACAAATATACAAAGTGCTGGCAGTCGCTCTCTTTACTGGAAATTTGCCAAGGATCACGAACGGCGGGACTTAGGGAGTCGCCAGCCTGCCGAGTGCGAGGTATTTCTATCATGAGCCTGGCAGGGTTAATCCAGTTTTCCAAAGGCCATTGGCAGCTACTGATGATCTTAGGTTTCGCAGCCCTGTTGTTTGGCATGAGTCAGCGTATTGATGCGTTGAATGCCGACATAGGCCAGTATCAAAAAGATAACAAGGCGTTGGGCTCCGCATTAATCGGCAGGGATGAAACCATCAATGCGCTGAAAGGTGCTGCGGATGCCGATCGTCGTGCGACCGAACAACAGCTCATGATTGAACAGCAAAAGAGAGTAAAAGCCGATGCTGAAAATAGAACGTTACGTAAAGCGCTGGAGGATAACGACTGCGGTCATCAGCGGTTGCCTGCTGATGCTCTCGATATCCTGCGCGGAACAGCCAAAACCGGTGCCGCCAGCTCCGCAGTTGATCTACGTGTATCCACCAGCGGTATTGCTACAGAAGTGTGAGAAGACACCGTTTACCGGGGAGACTTTCGGGGATGCCGTGATGGCCTTACAGGTGAGCCAGAGTGAGCTTGATATCTGTGCCTCACGTATCGAAGCGTTGATCAAATGGCAGTGCTGCTGAATTTATAGCGGTTGAGCATGTTAGAACTTGGCGGAAGGGTGAGGATGCACGCCCCTGGGAGCTAAAACGGCCAGCTAACTCTCGTTGCTGGCCGTTTTCTATTAGATCACGCGGTCTGCTTGTGAAACAGTTCCCTGAACACCGGATAGATATCATCCGGCTCGCGGATATGCTGCATGGCAAAGTTTTCAAACGTCGCCTGCAGATGCTCATATTCACGCCACAGCGTCTGGTGAGCACGGCGGGTAATTTCGATATAGCTGTAGTAACGCACCATCGGCAGAATGTTTTTTGACAACAGTTCATGGCACAGTGGTGAATCATCAGCCCAGTTATCCCCGTCCGAAGCCTGAGCGGCATAGATATTCCACTGTGCGGGATCGTAACGCTCCTCGACCACTTCGTTCATCAGCTTCAGGGCGCTGGAAACTATGGTGCCGCCAGTTTCCTGCGAGTAGAAGAACTCCTGCTCATCCACTTCTTTCGCCTGGGTATGGTGACGAATATAGACCACCTCAACGTTCTTATAGGTTCGGCTGAGGAACAGATACAGCAGAATATAAAAGCGTTTGGCCATGTCTTTGGTTGCCTGATCCATTGAGCCAGAAACGTCCATCAGGCAGAACATGACCGCCTGGCTTGAGGGTTCAGGTCGACGTTCGTAGTTCTTGTAGCGCAGGTCGAAGGTGTCGATAAACGGCACGCTGTCGATTTTCTTGCGCAACTCGGCAATCTCCTTACGCATGCGCTCTTCTTCCAGCAGTTGCACCGGTTCGGTGTTTTCCAACTGGGCAAGGCTGTCTTCAAGCTCATGCAGAGCACGTCGTTTACCGGCGGTCATGGCGGTTCGTCGCGCCAGCGAGTTTTGCAGCGAACGCACCACGCTGATATTGGCCGGTACGCCGTTGGCGGTGTAGCCAGCACGGTGGGTTTTGTATTCGGTCAGCTGTTTGTACTGATTTTTCTTCAGGTTAGGCAGCGCCAGATCCTCGAACAACAGGTCGAGATACTCATCTTTGGAGATCTGGAAGACAAATTCATCCTGGCCATCCCCATCCTGGCTGGCATTGCCCTGGCCGCCACCACCACCTCCGCCGCCTTGTGGGCGTTCAACGCGGTCATTTTGTACGAAGTGATCGTTACCTGGATGAACGCGATGGCGTTTACCGCCGCGCCCTTGATGGAACATTGGCTCGTTGATATCGCCACCGGGGATCGAAACCGATTCCCCGCTGTCCACGTCGGTGACCGAACGCTTGTTGATGGCTTCGGCAATCGACTGTTTGATTTGCGACTTATAGCGACGCAAGAAGCGCTGGCGGTTCACCATGCTCTTGTTTTTGCCATTCAGCCGTCGGTCAATGAAATACGCCATACATCCCCCAAACAACGTTGCCAACTTTCTCTACCTTGGGGATTTCAGGCGACAACCCGAAATCCCCAGGTATAGGCTATCTATGACGTCAGCGGTCGTCGGTTTATGAAGATTTTCTCACCCGCAGATACCATTCGCACAGTAGACGAACCTGCTTGCGGGTGTAACCTTTCTCCATCATCCGGTCAACGAAGTCATCGTGTTTTTTCTGCTCATCCGTTGAGGTTTTAGCATTAAAGGAAATGACTGGCAGCAGCTCTTCGGTGTTCGAGAACATTTTCTTCTCGATGACCGTACGCAGCTTCTCGTAACTGGTCCAGTTCGGGTTCCGGCCGCTGTTATTGGCACGGGCACGCAGGACAAAGTTGACGATTTCGTTGCGGAAATCTTTCGGGTTGCTGATACCCGCTGGCTTCTCGATTTTCTCCAGTTCAGCATTCAATGACTCACGGTCAAACAGCTGGCCGGTATCCGGATCACGGTACTCCTGATCCTGGATCCAGAAGTCTGCATAGGTCACGTAGCGGTCAAAAATATTCTGGCCGTATTCCGAGTAGGATTCCAGATAGGCGGTCTGGATCTCTTTGCCGATAAACTCGGCGTATTTCGGGATCAGGTAGCCTTTCAGGTGCTCCAGGTATTTCTCCGCCAGATCCTGCGGGAACTGCTCACGCTCGATCTGCTGTTCCAGTATATAGAATAGGTGTACCGGGTTAGCCGCGACTTCGGCATGGTCAAAGTTGAACACCCGAGACAGAATTTTGAAGGCGAAACGGGTCGAAAGGCCGTTCATACCTTCATCCACCCCGGCATAGTCACGATATTCCTGATACGACTTGGCCTTCGGATCGGTGTCTTTCAGGCTTTCACCATCGTAGACACGCATCTTCGAATAGATGCTGGAGTTGTCTGGCTCTTTCATACGCGAAAGTACGGTAAAGCGAGCCAGCGTTTCCAACGTGCCAGGGGCGCAAGGCGCGTGGGTCAGTTCGCTGTTATCCAGCAGTTTGTCGTAGATTTTAATCTCTTCCGACACCCGCAGGCAGTAAGGCACCTTGACGATGTAAACACGGTCGAGGAAGGCCTCGTTATTTTTGTTGTTGCGGAAGGTCACCCATTCCGATTCGTTAGAGTGCGCCAGGATAATACCGCTGAACGGCAGGGCAGAGATCCCCTCGGTACCGTTGTAGTTACCCTCCTGGGTGGCGGTCAACAGAGGATGTAGCACCTTGATCGGCGCTTTGAACATCTCTACGAACTCCATGATCCCCTGGTTGGCACGGCACAGTGCGCCGGAGTAGCCATAGGCATCCGGATCGTTCTGCGCATGGTTTTCCAACTTACGGATATCCACTTTACCGACCAACGCAGAAATATCCTGGTTGTTCTCGTCGCCTGGTTCGGTTTTGGCGATGGCAATTTGTTCAAGTATTGAAGGACGAACCTTCACCACTTTGAATTTGGTGATGTCACCGCCGAACTCATGCAGGCGTTTCGCGGCCCACGGCGACATAATGGTGCCAAGATAGCGCGTCGGGATGTTGTATTCTTTTTCCAGAATAGTGGCATCTTCCTGCGGGTTGAACAGGCACAGCGGATGGTCATTGACCGGGCTGCGCTCACCGTTGGCACTCAGGGTGTAGATCGGCACACGCTGCATCAAGGCTTTTAGCCGTTCTGCCAGCGAGGATTTACCGCCACCCACCGGGCCCAACAGATAAAGGATTTGTTTCTTCTCTTCGAGGCCCTGGGCAGCGTGTTTCAGGTAAGAAACTATCTGTTCGATAGCTTCTTCCATGCCGTAGAACTCCTCGAATGCCGGATAGCGTGCGATCACGCGGTTGGAGAACAGGCGAGACATACGCGACTCAAGCGCGGTATCGACCATGACTGGTTCACCGATAGCCATGAGTAGACGTTCTGCCGCATTGGCATAGGCACTGCGATCTTGCCGGCAGATGGAAAGAAATTCCTGCAGTGTGAACTCTTCGTCCTTGGCAGCTTCGTAGCGCTGGCGATAGTGGTCAAATATGTTCATGGCGATGCCCGTCCTTTCGTTATTAGCACAGGTTAAAAAAGGAGCTGGTGTTGGTATTCTGGCTCCCGAAAGCGTGAAGCTATGACTGAGTACAGCAACCCGTATGCCAACTTGGTGCGCTTATTCTCGCGAGTTGCGCTGTATTGCCACTGGGCTCAGCCTAAATTCACCTTCTGAATTTAAGCTTAGTTGCATACTGGAAAATTTCCTGCAAGAGAAAGGGTCTTTTTTAAGTCATTTCAATGACTCAGTTATGGCGAGGGGCGGCAAATGCCTTGTCTGGCGCGGGTTGCGGCAAAAAACGTCATCTTTTTGCCATCAATAATTCATCTTTGGGTTCTAAGTTATTCGATCTTGGTTGTTTTCTATTGTAAAGATCCGGCAGGCTCCTCGGTTTTCACATAAACTATAGCGGTTAATTACATCTTGTTATCTATGGAAAAAGCCAGTGAAGATATCTAAACTCAAAACGCTAGCAATTATCGCTTCCGCAATGGTTTGTGCGCACAGTGCTCAGGCAGGAAGCTGGTCACTCGGTGCTTCAGCGCTGGTCAGCCCCGATCCTTATCGTGGTTATCAGGATCGTGTCTATCCCGTTCCTATCATCAATTACGATGGCGATGATTTTTACTTCCATACGCTGTTGGCCGGTTACAATCTGTGGAAAGATCAGCAAAATCAGCTGAGCCTGATCGCCTATTACTCACCGTTGCACTATAAGCCAGGCGACAGTGACGACGATCGCATGAAGCAGTTGGACAAGCGCCGTAGCACCATGATGGCCGGTGTGGCCTTTACACATAGGGCTGAGTGGGGAACGATCCGTACGGCCTTCTCTGGCGATACGCTGAACAACAGTAACGGCCTGGTGGGCGATATTGCCTATCTCTATAAGTTCCAGGTGGACTCCTGGAGCTTTGCTCCTGGCATCGGGGTCAACTGGAACAGCTCAAACCAGAACCAATACTACTATGGCATCAATGGCGATGAGTCCCGCCGTAGTACTTTCGATACTTACAAGCCGAGCGATAGCTGGTCGCCATACCTCGAATTGAGCACCAACTATAATATCAACGCTAATTGGAATGCCTTCTTCACGGGGCGTTATACACGCCTGGACAGCGAAGTTAAAGACAGCCCAATGGTTGATAAATCTTATACCGGCATGCTGTGGACGGGTGTGACTTACACCTTCTAAACGTACGGTGCATTATCTTGGTGCAGTGAGTGCATCGAAAAGGGGCGGAAACGCTCCTTTTGCACATCTGTGGTGCGGTGGATGATGACGAGAAGAGGGGCGAAATGACTCGCCCCAGTTTGATCAGCTATTTTTAATGCTGCGGATTTTCATCGCCAAGCGGGCAGGTTGCTCCCCAGAAGCGATCAGCGGCTTGCTCACGCGCCCGGTTTCCACACAAACCATGGTTTTGTAACCGTCGTTTGGCATGTCGCCCATGCTGCAGGAAAGCTCGACGCCTGGGTTCCAGGCGATCACATCACTCATATAGTGATGATTGACCTCGATGGTCCGTTGCAATACCGGGTCCTTGATCAGGCTGCAAGGCGTGGCCTGGGTGTAGACGCGATCGGTTTGCCCGGTAAACTCCAGTTCGCCAACCTGACGTGCCTCGATCCCCTTCGCCACCTTATCGATATAATGCTCGCCCAAACCGGCAACTTTCACCTTGTCGATGTCGCCGACCTGGAAATAGCTGTGCAGAGCGGCGGTAGCCTGGTAGTCACCGTGTGATTCCAGCTCCATTTCGCACTCTTCACCCAGCTTGAAACGGGCGATCAGGGTGAAAGCATGTGGCCACAATTTGCGGGTTTGTTCGTTGTCTTGCAGCGTGAAGGTCAGGATCACGCCGTTTTCATCTTCATCGTGCGCGGTAAGCTGCCACGGCTGATTACGGGCAAAGCCGTGGGATGGGCTACCTGCCGGGCCAAACCATGGCCAGCAGATCGGTACGCCGCCGCGGATCGCCACGCCGTTTTTGAATGGCGTATTGCTGCTCAGCCAAAATACCGGTTTATCACCGCTTGGTTGCCAGGCCAGCAGATGGGCCCCTTGCAAAGTAATGGCCGCACGGACTTTCGGGTGAGAAACCACCACGACAGGCAGTTCGTCCAGTTGGCGTTGGCTGATAAAAGGGGTGATTTGTTCGCTAACGGGTAGGGTGAAGATTTTTTCGTTCATGTTGTTGCCTTCTTTTCGCCGCAAAAACAAATAAAAAGGGCGACACTAGTGTCGCCCTTGATAATCAACTGCGCATCAAGCCATTACTTGGAGATGTGAGCGATCAGGTCCAGTACTTTGTTTGAGTAGCCAGTTTCGTTATCGTACCAAGAAACCAGTTTCACAAAGGTGTCGCTCAGCGCGATACCGGCTTTAGCATCGAACACAGAAGTCAGTTTCTCGCCGTTGAAATCGGTAGAAACCACTTCGTCTTCGGTGTAGCCCAGCACGCCTTTCAGCTCACCTTCTGAAGCGGCTTTGATAGCAGCACAGATTTCTTTGTAAGAAGCTGGTTTTGCCAGACGGGCAGTCAGGTCAACTACAGACACGTTCGGAGTAGGAACGCGGAACGCCATACCGGTCAGTTTGCCGTTCAGTTCTGGGATAACTTTACCTACTGCTTTAGCAGCACCGGTAGAAGAAGGGATGATGTTCTGGGATGCGCCGCGGCCGCCGCGCCAGTCTTTGTGAGACGGGCCATCAACGGTTTTCTGAGTTGCGGTGGTGGCATGCACAGTGGTCATCAGAGCTTCAACGATGCCGAACTTGTCGTTGATGACTTTAGCCAGTGGTGCCAGGCAGTTGGTGGTACAAGAAGCGTTGGAAACGATTTCTTGGCCAGCGTAAGACTTGTGGTTCACGCCCATAACGAACATTGGGGTGTCATCTTTAGATGGGCCAGTCAGAACAACTTTCTTAGCACCTGCAGCGATGTGTTTACGTGCAGTTTCGTCAGTCAGGAACAGGCCAGTTGCTTCAGCAACGACGTCAACGTTGACTTCGTTCCACTTCAGGTTAGCCGGATCTCTTTCTGAGGTACAACGGATGGTTTTGCCGTTAACAACCAGGTGGCCGTCTTTAACTTCTACAGTACCGTCGAAACGGCCATGAGTAGAGTCATACTTCAGCATGTAAGCCATGTACTCTGCGTCTAACAGGTCGTTGATTGCAACGATTTCGATGTCAGAACGTTCCTGAGCAGCACGGAAAACAATGCGACCGATACGGCCAAAACCGTTGATACCTACTTTGATAGTCATATATTCCACCAGCTATTTGTTAGTGAATAAAAGGTTGGTTGTAAAATTACAAAAACCTTACCGAGCGTCAAGCGGAATCGTGTCAATTCTTGCTGCAAGTCAAACCAGAAGGCCGGTTTTGCACACAAATCGCACATTCCATTCACGTTTGTCCTCCCATCGATATGGGGGCAAACCGCCAAGTATAAAGTCAGCACGTGCAAGATATGTGATCGAAATCACATATGGCGGCAGCGTAACCTTTATGCCGTACAGTTTAGGCTAAAAAGGCCTGCAGCGTTGTTAATTTTTTGTTATTATTACTCATTGTTTTCGTTGACATTATCCACATTGCGGGAATAGCACAAATGGCTAAAGAGACAACCCCTAAGACACCGCTCACGGAACTGAATGAAATCCAACGTTATGTGACGCAAGAGCGTGGCACCGAAGCCCCCTATAGCGGTAAATTACTGCATAACCAGCGTGAGGGCGTTTACCATTGCCTGTGCTGTAACGCGCCACTGTTCTTCTCCGCCAGCAAGTTTGATTCTGGCTGCGGCTGGCCCAGCTTCTATCAGCCGGTCTCGGACGATGCTATTCGTTATCTTGATGATAATTCACATAATATGCATCGAGTTGAGATCCGCTGTGGTAACTGCGACGCGCATTTGGGGCACGTGTTTCCCGATGGTCCGCAGCCGACTGGCGAACGTTACTGTGTCAACTCCGCGTCACTGAATTTCACCGACGACGAGAATGGCGAGCAAACGGCAGGTTAAGCTGTAACTAAACCAACAAAATCGATTCAGCTAATTATTCATCCCTGGGTGAGGACATGCTCTGATGGAAGTAAAAGATCTGATTGCGGCCATGACGCCGGAAATCTACCAGCGGCTGGTGCTGGCTGTGGAACTGGGCAAGTGGCCGGATGGTGTGGCATTGACGCCAGAGCAGAAAGAACACAGCCTGCAGGCGGTGATGCTGTGGCAGTCGATGAACAATGCGGACCCACAGCACATGAGCATTGGCACCGACGGGCAAATCGTGATGAAAAGCAAACAGGAGCTGAAACAGCAGTTTATGGCCGAGCCGTTGGCCAAACTGAAGCCGCAGTAACCTGTTGCTGATAGGGCGATGCTGTCATCGCCCTGAAGGTTTTATTGCTTCTGCGGGCTCAAGCCTAAGCTTTCCGCCAGTTGATGGGCCAAGCGGTTGTTATCGTCCGCGCCATACTCCCAGAACATCGCCCCTCCCAATCCTTTGCTCTTGATGTACTCGGCCTTGATGGCTACCGAGCGTGGGTTTTCATAGCTTATCGCGAACAGCGGCTTGCCTGCGGCTGACTTCATCATCAGATAGGGCACCTTGGCCTCGTTATCCCAATGCGCGGTGAAGCGCCGTTGTGGGTCTTTCAGCATCTTGTTCACGATATCGTTGTACTTGATGTAGCTGTCTTTATCCAAATCCACGCCCAGCGACTTGAAGACGTCTTTTTCACGTGTGGTGAAATAGGGCTGGGTGACGGGATGCTTGGCCGCATCTGCCACATTCCAATCAATACCTGGCTCGGTGGCGCGTTTAGGTACTCGGCCATAGAAACCGATCCCCAGATTGAGTTGAGCAGGCTTCAGCCCGGCGGCCAGATAGTTGTTAACCACAAAGTCGGCGCTGTACTTGTCGGCGGCGGCCACGGTTGGCCACTCCTTGGAGTCATAGAGATTGGAGTTGAAATACTGGGTACCGTACGCCATGTCGTAGGTCATCAGATTGATGTAGTCCAGATAGGGCGCGATAGCCTTAACGTCGACCCATTCCTGCGGACTTTTGACGTTGGCCCCTACGGCGATGGTCAGCAGTTTTTCTTGCTCCAGCGCCTGATGCAGTTCGCTCAGTAGGGCGGTGAAATTGGCTCTGTCGGTCGGTTGGCTTTCCACCAATCCCCAGGCACCGTTAACCGGGTATTCCCAATCCAGATCGATACCATCTAGCTGATACTTGGCAATCACCTCCTGCACCGAACGGATAAACACCGCCCGGCTTTCCGGTGTGGCTGCCGCGCCGGAGAACCCACGGGCTCCCCAGCCACCAACGGACAGCAAAACCTTCAACGCCGGGTTTTGTTGGCGCAATACGGGTAAGCGCTTTAAGTCTGCTTCGACTTTTGGGGAGAGATAGATTTGGTGCAGGTGGGAGGGATCTTTCAGTGCCGGGTTGGTTTCCTCTTTTTCAGCGTTATAAATCAGGCCAAAAGAGTAGTTGAGGTGGGTGATCTGGCTGACATCCAGCTGGTTGATATCACCGCCCGGCCCGGCGGTCACGTCGCCACCGCCGTTAAAGTAGCCAACAGAAAGATAAGGTGCGGCGTGCACGATGCCCGCGCCAGCAATACCGAGTTGTACCGCTACCAGCAAGGGCAGCAGTTTACGGGTTAAAGCCATGTTGTCTCCTTTGGTCAGCAAGGCCGACCTGAACCGCCTGGGGCGGTATCAATAAAGCCGGGCTCGGTAGGCCCCGGATGCGTATAACTTATTGATGCCAATGCATCAGCGGCCATAACAACAAAAGAGATGCGAGGGGACAAGGTGAGCGCGTAGAAGAATGGTGAGAATGTGAGCAGCGTCGAAAATAAAATGTTTGGCGGGGATATGGGGCGCTAAGGTCAAGCAGCCCCAAAAATCGTTAACGCTGAGTAAACTGTGACAGTGTAACTAATTGTGCGCCAGCCGACTGCATTTCGGCTAACGCCTGCTCGCTGTCGTCGGGACGCAAATTGACACCTCGGCAGCCATCGGTAATGACCTGAGTCTGATAACCCAAACGCAAGGCATCTAACACGCTGAACTTGACACAATAATCGGTGGCTAGCCCCATCACGGCGAGATGAGTGATGCCGCGCTCCTTCAGCCAGCCATCGAGTGCCGTTTGCGCCCGGAGCCCGTTATCAAAAAAAGCACTATAGCTATCGATATCCGGGTTCTCACCCTTACGGAATATCGCTGCGATGTGCTGCTTATCAAGCTGAGGATGAAGCTCTGCGCCAGGGCTGCCCTGAACGCAGTGCACTGGCCACCAAATCTGGGGCAGCCCTTCAAGTTCCCCAAGCGTGCCAATCTGTGCGTTGGAGTTAATGGCGAAGCTGCGATGATCCATCGGGTGCCAGTCCTGGCTGGCGACCACCGTTTCGTTACGGGCCAGGCTGGCTGCGATAGCCTGATTGGCGACGGCAATGGTGGCATCACCTTCTGCCACGCCTAAAGCGCCGCCGGGGCAAAAGTCGTTTTGCAAATCAATCAGCAGCAGTGCTGTTTTCATCAGAATTCCTACTTCGGTTAGCCCGCAGCGCTCAGTTCGCCACGCAGGTCTTGTTGCATCAGGCTGCGGATCTCTTCTGGGGTTAACGGCTGGCTCAACAGATAATGCAGCTTGGTCAGCGCGGCTTCCACCGTCATATCAAAACCGCTGATCACACCAGCATGGGCCAGGGCATTACCGGTCGCATAGCCCTCCATATTGACCCGGCCAGAGATACATTGTGTCAGGTTGACCACTACGATGCCACGCTCGGAGGCGTCACGCAATTCATCAACCAGTTCGGCCTTTTGCGGCGCGTTACCGACGCCGTAAGAGCGCAGGATCAGTGCTTTGACCGGTTGCAGCAGGAAGTTACGCACCACGGCACCGGAAATCCCCGGATAAATTGTCACCACGCCGATGGGCTGTGGCGTGATGTTATGCACGATCAATTCCCCGTTGCACACTGGAGAGGAGATGCCGGTCTGGCGGCGTATGTGGATACCTGCTTCCAGTAAGGGCGGGAGATTAGGGGAGGCGAAGGCATCAAAGCCGTCGGCATGTGCCTTGGTCGTGCGGTTGCCACGAAACAGCTTGTTGTTGAAGAACAGGCTGACCTCGTTCACTGGATGATTGGCGGCCAGATAGAGGGCATTCAACAGATTGGTTTGGCCGTCGGAGCGCAATTCTGCCAGCGGGATTTGCGATCCGGTGACGATCACCGGCTTATCCAGGTTCTCCAGCATGAAGGATAGGGCTGAAGCGGTAAATGCCATGGTGTCTGTGCCGTGCAGAATAACAAAGCCGTCATAGCGGGTGTAATTCTGTTTGATGTCGTCGGCGATATGCTGCCAGTCTTCGGGTGTCATATCCGAAGAGTCGATCAACGGGGCATATTCATGAATGGTGAAATCCGGCATTTCTGGCCGATGGAACTCGGGCATCAGCGCCAACTGGCGCTGAAGGTGGCCGGAAACCGGGATGTAGCCCTGTTCGGAACGCTGCATACCGATAGTGCCGCCAGTATAGGCGACGTAAATGGATTTCTTTTGCATGGCTTTGATCTTGTGGCTGTCAGATAGGCTGAATTATAGGGAGATGGCAGGAGAAAAAAAGCCCGGCGGGTGCCGGGCTAGAGATTTATTTGTTAACGAACCTCTCCGCAAGTCAGGCATATGGCATAACGATGCTGCGGATCGTTCAGGTTATTAAACAGGCCAGGCTGTTCTTTCACCGCCAGTGCCACCGATGCCAACGGGGCGGGCAGCATTGACTGGATCGCCGCAGGCAGCATGGCGTGGATAGAAACGCCAAACTGGCTGAGCAGCATATCCGTCATGCTAGGAGCATCGATAAACCAGTTGAGTTGCCACTGTGGCAGCTTGGCCAGCTCTGCCGCTTTCTTCACGGCGTCGTCAAAGTCGCCCAGTTGGTCGATCAGGCCATTTTTCTTGGCGTCGCTACCGATCCAGACATGACCCTGAGCAATTTGATCGACCTGCTCCGGCGTCATTTTCCGGGCGGTTGCCACCAGGTCGATGAAGTTCTTGTAACCGTTCTCGATGTTCAACTGCATCATCTGCGAGAACTCTGGCGGCAGTGCTTTCGTCACTGCCAGATCGGCCAGTGGTGATGTCGCGACGCCGTCGGTGTGTACCCCAACGCTATCCAGCGTGTTCTCATAGGTGTTGATCACGCCGAAGATACCAATGGAGCCAGTAAGGGTACTCGGGCTGGCAATAATGTAATCTGCCGGTGTCGACACCCAGTAACCGCCAGACGCAGCCATTCCGCCCATGGAAACCACCACCGGCTTACCTGCGGCGCGAACCGCGGCCAGCTCGGAGCGGATCACTTCTGAAGCGCTGACGCTACCGCCAGGGCTATTGACGCGCAGGATGACGGCTTTGATTTTCGGATCCAGACGTGCCTGACGCAGTTGTGAGGCAGTGGTGTCGCCACCGACCGATCCTGGCGTCTGTGGGCCATCCATGATCGCGCCATTGACGAAAATAACGGCGATCTCACCGCCCTGATCCGGTGACGGTTGCGGCTGGTAATCGTAGATGCTGACCGCATTGAAGTCATTGCTCTGCTTGTCCCAACCGAAGGTTTTCACCAACTGTGTTTCTATCGCAGTGCGAGAGGCCAGTTCATCGACCAATTTGCTGTTCAGGGCGAATTGCGCGGTGTCGCCACCCGCTGCCTTTAAGCCACTGAGAATATCTGCTGCGCCTGGGAACAACTGATCTGGCGTGAGTTGACGGTTAGCCGCCACCGTATCCAGATAGTTTTGCCACAGCCCGCCGACCCAGCGGCTATCGGCTTCCCGCGCTGCCGGTGACATATCATCACGGATCAGCGGTTCTACGGCAGATTTATAGGTGCCCACGCGGAAAATATTGGTGGTGACCTTCAGCTTTTCCAACAGGGATTTGTAGTAAAGGTTGTTGGTGGCAAAACCATGCAGATCGACGGCACCCTGAGGTGACAGGTAGATCTTGTTGGCATAGCTGGCCAGGTAGTATTGCGTCTGGTTATAGCTGTCGCCGATGGCATAGATCGGTTTACCGCTGTCGCGGAACTCGCGCAGTGCCTTACCGATGTATTGCAGGGACGGCTGATCTGCCCCGGCAAAATCATTCAGCTGCAACACCATGCCGGTGATGTTTTTATCATCTTTGGCTTTGCGAATGGTATCCACCAGGTCAAACAGTGAGTTTTCCTGCAGACGATTGCTGGAGGCACCCAACAGTTCGCGGCCCCACTGACGAACCCGGTTGTTCACCGAAGGTTGATCGACCACCACGCCGCTGAGATCGACCAGCAGTGCACCATGCGGGGTTGCTACCGAAGAGTTGCCTTGGAGTGAGAGATAAATACCGACCCCGACCAGGATCAAGAAAATCAGGAACAAGTTCAGGATAAGTTCCCTGACAAAATTCAGCAGACGCCATGTCCATCTGAAAATACCTGCAATAATTCGCCCCAATGTGCGCATGTGCTCTCCAACAAGAGTCTAGAATGTTCCGCTATCCTAATGAGCGGCCGAAGAAATGTCAGCTTTAAATCACCTGCCATTTACCCCCATGCAGCTTGAATGGCACCGGGTATAGACAGTATTACAGAGGCTGTAACTCTATGTAGAGCTATGTTAACGTGATTTAAACGAAAATTGTTATCAGGAGTTAATGATGGATGCACTGGATCTTTTACTGAATCGCCGTTCTGCGTCACGCCTGTCCGCCCCGGCACCCGCAGGTGAAGTGCGTCAGAATATCATCAACGCCGGGCTGCGCGCGCCGGATCACGGGACGTTACAGCCGTGGCGTTTTATCCTGATCGAGGATCAGGGTCTGCAACGTTTCAGTGAATTACTGCAAGCGGCTGCCAGACACGATGAGCTAGATGAGAGTGCGGTAGAAAAGGCCAAACAGGCACCTTTTCGTGCGCCACTGATTATCACGGTGGTTGCCCATTGCAGTGAAAATCCGAAAGTGCCGCGTTGGGAGCAAGTTGTCTCCGCCGGTTGCGCGGTGCAGGCGATGCAAATGGCCGCCTTGGCGCAAGGCTTTAATGGCATCTGGCGCAGCGGTGCCTGGACAGAGCATCCTTTGGTGCGCGAAGCCTTCGCCTGCCGCGAGCAGGACGAGATTGTCGGTTTCCTCTATCTGGGCACGCCGCAGTTAAAAGGTTCCACTAAAGTGGTCGCTCCGGACAGTACGCCTTTCGTCCGCTACTTCTGATCCGCCATGCGGGAACTCGCTTGAGAATGCGCGAAAACCCGCAGTTTTGTACTGTTTCTGAGCAGGTCGCACGCATAATGCCAACCTGCTCTTATCAATCCCCTCGGCAAGCGCTACCCTATATCCCATTGTGATATCCTTACGTTCGTTTGTTACCCAGAGGGAGTGGACTATGACATCGCCGGCCATTCGTTTGACCCAGTACAGCCACGGCGCTGGCTGCGGCTGTAAAATCTCACCCAAAGTGCTTGAAACGATACTGCACAGCGAGCAGGAAAAGTTTATCGATCCCCATCTGCTGGTGGGTAATGAAACGCGTGATGATGCCGCGGTGTATGACATCGGTAACGGCGTGGGCATTATCAGCACCACTGATTTCTTTATGCCGATCGTCGACGATCCGTTTGATTTTGGCCGTATTGCGGCAGCCAACGCCATCAGCGACGTGTATGCCATGGGCGGTAAGCCGATCATGGCCATCGCTATTCTCGGCTGGCCGATTGCCAAGTTGCCCGCAGAGGTTGCCCAACAGGTGATCGACGGTGGCCGCTATGCTTGCCAGCAGGCGGGGATTGCATTGGCGGGGGGCCATTCTATTGATGCCCCAGAACCTATTTTTGGCTTGGCCGTGACCGGCATCGTCAAAACCGAGCTGGTGAAGAAAAACAGTGCAGCGCAGGCAGGTACCAAGTTATTCCTGACCAAACCGCTAGGCATTGGCGTACTGACCACCGCAGAGAAGAAAAGCAAACTGCTGGCCGAACATCAAGGCTTGGCTACTGAGGTCATGTGCCAGTTGAACAAGCCTGGGGCGGACTTTGCCGAAGTGGCAGGCGTCACGGCGATGACCGATGTTACCGGCTTTGGCCTGCTTGGCCACCTTAGCGAGATGTGCCAGGGTTCCGATCTGCAGGCAACCGTATGGTTCGAATGCGTGCCGAAACTGCCGGATGTGGAACGTTACATCAGCGAAGGCTGCGTGCCGGGAGGTACCGAGCGTAACTTTGAAAGCTATGGTCACCTGGTGGGCGCCATGAGCGATCTGCAACGTCAATTGCTGTGCGATCCGCAAACCTCTGGCGGTTTGCTGCTGGCGGTATTGCCGGAAGC
This sequence comes from Serratia sp. 14-2641, assembly GCF_001692375.1. Lineage (NCBI taxonomy): Bacteria > Pseudomonadati > Pseudomonadota > Gammaproteobacteria > Enterobacterales > Yersiniaceae > Serratia > Serratia sp. 14-2641. The sequence continues at coordinate 213,101 of NZ_LXKR01000055.1, forward strand.
TGAAGCCGAAGTGCAGGCGATAGCGGCCCGACATGGCATCACGCTGAACGCGATTGGTGAATTGCAGGCCGCACAGGCGGGTAAACCACTGATCGAGGTTGTCTAGTGTCAACGGTGCAGACTCGACAGGATACGCAAGACTACCAGCGCCTTTTTCTACAGGATGTGCCGCTGATTGACGTGCGCGCGCCGATAGAGTTTACGCAGGGGGCATTCCCCTGTTCAGTCAACCTGCCGCTGATGAACGACAGTGAACGTCAGGCGGTGGGCACCTGCTACAAACAGAAGGGTCAACAAGCTGCAATCGCTCTTGGACACAGCCTGGTCAACGGTAAACTGCGTGAGCAGCGCACGCAGGCCTGGATCGAACAGTGTGCCCGGCAGCCGGAAGGTTATATCTACTGTTTCCGCGGTGGTCTACGTTCGCAATTGGTACAACAGTGGCTGCGAGAGGCCGGTGTTGACTACCCACGCGTGATTGGTGGCTACAAGGCACTGCGCAATTTTTTGCTCGGTGCGCTTGAGGCCGCCGCTGTGTTGCCTATGCTGATCGTTGGCGGTAATACCGGCTGCGGCAAGACGCTGCTGATTAATGAATTGGCGGCAGGCATCGATCTGGAAGGGATCGCCCATCATCGTGGCTCCTCCTTTGGCCGTACGCTGGTGAAACAGCCTACCCAGATAGATTTCGAAAATCATCTGGCCATACGCATGCTGAAAAAACAGCATGCTGGTTGCCGCCATTGGGTGTTAGAAGATGAAAGCCGGATTATCGGTTCTACCAATCTGCCTTTAAGCTTGTTCAATGGCATGCAGCAGGCTGCTCTGGTGGTGATTGACGATCCGTTTGATGTGCGTGTGGCACGCCTGCAAGATGAGTACATCGACCGGATGCGCATTGCCTTTGAGCAAGCCTATGGCGAGCAAGACGGCTGGCGGCAATATGATGAATATCTGCATCATGGCCTGTTTGCCATCCGCCGCCGCCTGGGGCTGGAACTGTTCCAGCAGTTGACGTTGCGTCTGGAATCGGCGCTGCAAGTGCAACGGCTCAGTGGCCAAAGCGAAGCGCATCAGCAATGGCTGGTGCCGCTGTTGCAGCACTATTACGACCCGATGTATCGCTATCAACTAGAGAAGAAAACCCAACGTGTGATCTTTCGCGGTAATTACGCGCAAGTCAGAGAGTTCCTGATGACGTATAGCCAGAATAACGGTGAATAATGCGACTGTTTATAGCCGAAAAACCGAGTTTGGCCCGCGCCATTGCTGATGTATTACCCAAGCCCCATCGTCGGGGGGATGGTTTTATCGCCTGTGGCAGCAACGACGTGGTGACCTGGTGCGTTGGGCATCTGTTAGAACAGGCCCAGCCGGATGCTTACGACAGCCGTTACGCGCGCTGGTCGCTGGCTGACTTGCCGATAATTCCACAGAAGTGGCTGTTGCAGCCGCGCCCTTCGGTCAGCAAGCAGCTGAACGCGATCAAAAAGCTGTTGGCAGAGGCTGACGAAGTGATCCACGCAGGTGACCCGGATCGGGAAGGGCAGTTGCTGGTGGATGAGGTGCTGGATTATCTGGCACTGACGCAGGATAAACGCCAGAACGTGCGGCGTTGCCTGATTAACGATCTTAACCCACAGGCGGTGGAGCGTGCGGTACAGCGTCTGCGTGATAACCGTGACTTTATCCCGCTGTGCGTTTCCGCGTTAGCGCGTGCGCGTGCCGACTGGCTTTACGGCATCAACATGACCCGGGCTTATACGCTGCTAGGGCGTAACGCGGGCTACGACGGCGTGTTGTCGGTGGGGCGGGTACAGACGCCGGTGTTGGGGCTGGTGGTGCGGCGCGATGAAGAGATCGAAAACTTCGTCTCGAAAGACTTCTTTGAGGTGAAGGCGCATATCGTCACGCCGAAGGAAGAGCGCTTTGTCGCCCTGTGGCAGCCGAGCGAATCCTGCGAACCTTACCAGGATGAGGAAGGGCGCTTACTGCACCGGCCATTGGCCGAACACGTGGTTAAACGCATCGAGGGCGCACCGGCGCTGGTCACCTCGTATAATGATAAACGGGAATCAGATACCGCTCCGCTGCCGTTTTCCCTTTCCACGCTGCAGATTGAAGCGTCGAAACGCTTTAACCTCAGCGCACAGCAGGTGTTGGACGTTTGCCAACGGCTGTATGAAACCCACAAGTTGATCACTTACCCGCGTTCTGACTGCCGTTATCTGCCAGAGGAACACTTTGCCGGACGCCATGCGGTGTTGAATGCCATCAGCGTACATCAACCGGATCTCTATCCACAGCCGATTATCGATAGCGAGCGCCGTAACCGCTGTTGGGACGATAAGAAGGTCGATGCTCACCACGCGATTATTCCTACGGCACGTGCCAGCAAGGCTAGCCTGAGCCAGGATGAACTGAACGTTTACGGTTTGGTGGCCCGGCAGTATCTGATGCAGTTTTGCCCGGATGCGATGTTCCGCAAGTGCGTTATCGAGCTGGATATCGCCGGCGGCAAGTTTATCGCCAAGGCGCGTTTCCTGGCCGAAGCGGGCTGGCGCACCCTGCTGGGAAGTAAAGAACGTGATGAGGAAAACGAAGGTGCACCGCTGCCTGTTGTTGCCAAAGACGATGAGTTGCTTTGTGAGCGTGGCGAAGTGGTAGAACGCCAGACTCAACCGCCACGGCCCTTTACCGATGCCAGCCTGTTGTCGGCCATGACAGGGATTGCGCGGTTTGTGCAGGATAAAGCGCTAAAGAAAATCCTGCGAGCGACCGATGGTTTAGGGACAGAGGCAACGCGCGCAGGCATCATCGAGCTGCTCTTCAAGCGGGCGTTTCTCTACAAGAAAGGGCGCTATATTCATTCCAGCGAAACCGGGCGGGCACTGATCCATTCATTGCCGGACCTGGCGGCACGCCCTGATATGACGGCGCAGTGGGAGTCTACGTTGACGCAAATCAGCGAAAAATCCTGCCGTTATCAGGACTTTATGCAACCGCTGGAGGGCACACTGCAACAGCTGATCTATCAGGCTAAGCAGAGCCGGGCCAGTATAGCGTTTCGTGGCTTGTCGCCTGCACCGTCAGCCGGGGCCAAAAAGCGTAAAAAAAGTGCCGGTAAGGCACGGGAGAAAAGTGAATGAGCCGCATACCCTTGTTGATTGGTTGTTTGGCACTGTTTTCCAGCGGCGTATTGGCCAATCGCGGCAACGTCGATGTCGTCGTGCCGGTTTCCCCTGAAATATGGGGTACCGCACGTACCACGACAACGCCGCCGCCCTGCAATCGTTGCTGCATTTATCAGAATCAAAACTATTCTGAAGGTGCGCTGCTGAAAGTGGGCGACGAGATGATGCAGTGCGCACGCGACCCTAACGTCACGGGCACCAATCCGTTAATCTGGATCCGCCTCAAGCGGTGATTTTAACGGCCTGATTTCTGTACTCACCTTAACCGTGCCGCCAATTGATTCAATTCCTGACAACGGCGCTATTACAGCGCCCTCTTACTGTGGGAGAGGGGCGGGGTGAAGCGGATATAGCTTTCCAACAGGGGAATATCGGCGGGGGCTAGCGGGTAATCTCTGGCTTGCTCGGGCGTCACCCAAGCAAATGCGCTATGGCAATGTAGCTGCAATTCCCCGCTGAAGGAGACAACCTGCCAAGCATGCAGCCGAATAATCCTCTCCTTTTGCGGCCACTGATTGCTAGCCACAAAACTCCCCACTTTGGCGATAATGCCCAACTCTTCTCTCAATTCACGGGCGAGCGCCTGGGGCTGGCTCTCAGCCATTTCGACCTTCCCGCCGGGAAACTCCCATAGGCCAGCCTGATCGCTGCTGCTATCGCGTTGAGCAAGCAGGATCTTGCCATCTTGTTCGATAATGGCGGCAACGACATCAATGATTTTCATAGCTTGGATTCAATGTTGCCCCGACGTGCATCGGGGCAGGGAGATTACAGTGCGAATTCGGCCCAGACGGGAGCATGGTCTGAAGGCTTCTCCATGGCACGGATCTGATAATCAATGCCGGTGGCGGTACAGCGCGCAGCCAATGAGGTGTTAGCCAGCAGCAGATCGATGCGCAGACCACGGTTTTCATCAAAACCACGCGAACGATAGTCAAACCACGAGAACTCATCGTTACGCTCAGGGTTGGCATGACGGTAGGTATCTACCAGACCCCAGTCCAGCAGGCGGCCCATCCATTCACGCTCTTCCGGCAGGAAGGAGCATTTGCCAGTGCGCAACCAACGTTTGCGGCTCTCTTCACCAATACCGATGTCCAGATCGCTTGGGCTGATGTTCATATCGCCCATGATCAACACCTGCGACTCCGCAGGCAGTTGTTGCAGATAATTTTGCAGATCTTGATAAAAGCGGGTTTTGGCTGGGAATTTGATAGGGTGGTCGCGGCTTTCTCCTTGAGGGAAGTAACCATTAATCACCGTCAATGTACCTTGTGGTGTCGCAAGGTCGGCCATGATGATACGACGCTGTGCATCTTCTTCATCAGTAGGAAAACCGCGGCGTACGGCAAGAGGTTCATCTTTAGTCAGCAACGCCACGCCGTAATGGCCTTTCTGCCCATGATAGAACACGTGATAGCCGTGTTGGCTAACGTCTTCCAGCGGGAACATATCGTCGTGAACTTTGGTTTCCTGCAGGCCGATCACATCCGGCTGATGCTGCTCGATAATTGCTGCCAGTTGATGCGGACGTGCACGCAGTCCATTGATATTAAAAGAAACAAACTTCATGAGCGCTGCCGTTTTTATCCGAAAAAATGTGTTCAGATAGTAGCAGAGTTTGGCTGAAAATGTAACGCGGACCAGCGGCGGTTTGCCGCTGGTAGCCAGGGTTTATTTCGCCCAGCGGTCGTAATTCTGCGGCTGATAGTCATCAAACAGCTGGATTAAGGCTGCCGGAGAATCGCTGATATGCAAGGTCTTGAGATAATCATGCCGCATAAAGCCTTGATCGGCGACATGCTGTAAAAACTGGCTTAGCGGGTGGTAAAAACCGTTAACATCCAGCAGCCCGACCGGCTTGCTGTGGTAACCGATCTGCCCCCAGGTCCAGATTTCGAACAGCTCTTCCAGCGTACCGATGCCGCCAGGCAGGGCAATAAAGCCGTCGGCCAGTTCGGCCATCCGCGCCTTACGGGTGTGCATGTCGGGGACGATTTCCAACTCGGTCAGGCCACGGTGCGCCGTTTCGGCCTCGACCAGCCGTTGGGGAATGATGCCTATTGCTTCACCACCGGCCTCTAGTACCGCGTCTGCTACCACACCCATTAATCCTTTTTTACCACCGCCATACACCAGACGCCGCCCTTGGGTGGCAAGCAGATGACCTAGTTGGCGGGCATGTTCGACGTAGGCTGGATTATTGCCCTCGCTGGCACCACAAAAGATACAAATGTTGTTACGCATGACTTTCCCTTGCTGCTTTTAACGAAGCCAGTGGTATAGCGAATTGTGGGGTTTAGTTCAAGGGGAATTGGTATTGCGATGGAGCTGGGAAGGATGACTTCTTACAGTCGAAACTCGTTGTCTGAGTAAGGGTGTTTTATACCGTGACACCCAAGCTTGAAGCTGGTGGGAGTCATTGCAGGTTAGCCGACCGTTGAGCGCATGGATGCGCGATTGCGAGCCCCCAGGGACGAGTTTACGGCGTGACGGCGTTCTGTATGACTTTCACCTGTAGCACAATAAGGAGCAGCTATTTGGTTCGGTGATGCATGATGATATGACGAAAATATTTAGTCTGTGAGGGGGATAAAAGGATGGTGGTGGGGAGGATGACTTCGTATAGATGAGGCTAGTTGTCTGAGTAATGGTGCTTTATACCGCTACACCTAAGCTTGAGGCAGGTGGGAGTCATTGCAGGTTAGCCGACCGTTGAGCGCATGGATGCGCGATTGCGAGCCCCCAGGGACGGGTTTACGCCGTGTCGGCGTTCTGTATGACTTTCACCAGTAGCACAATAAGGAGCAGCTATTTGGTTCGGTGATGCATGATGATACGACGGAGATATTTAGTCTGTGAGGTGGGATACAAGGATGGTGGTGGGGAGGATGACCGCGCAAGCGCGTTGTCCACTGTGTGGACTCGAACCTTGGTCGAAGCTTCTCATCCTTCCCAATTCGGTGGTACATGGGAGTGACGTGATGGTTTTAGGTGTGGGAGGTATATAAAGAGATGGTGGTGGGGAGGATGACCGCGCAAGCGCGTTGTCCACTGCGTGGACTCGAACCTTGGTCGAAGCTTCTCATCCTTCCCAATTCGGTGGTACATGGGAGTGGAGTGATGATTTTAAGTGTGGGAGGTATATAAAGAGATGGTAGTGGGGAGGATGACCGCGCAAGTGCGTTGTCCACTGTGTAGACTCGAACCTTGGTCGAAGCTTCTCATCCTTCCCAATTCGGTGGTACATGGGAGTGACGTGATGATTTAAAATGTGGGAGGTACGTAAAGAGATGGTGGTGGGGAGGATGACCGCGCAAGCGCGTTGTCCACTATGTGGACTCGAACCTTGGTCGAAGCTTCTCATCCTTCCCAATTCGGTGATACGTGGGAGTGACATGATGATTTCAAATGTGGGGGGTACATAAAGAGATGGTGGTGGGGGAAGGATTCGAACCTTCGAAGTCTGTGACGGCAGATTTACAGTCTGCTCCCTTTGGCCGCTCGGGAACCCCACCATGGTATTCATGGTTGCTAATTTTGAACAGAAAGTTGGCAAAGTCTTTCTGGTAGTGCTGATTCATCCATCTCTTTGGCCACGGTTACGGTGGTGGTGAGAAGGATTACCGCGCAAGCGCGTTGTCCACTGCGTGGACTCGAACCTTGGTCGAAGCTTCTCATCTTTCCCCCTCAGTGCTAAATGAAACTCATAACTACATTTCATTTTAGTGGTCGAGGAGAAGATGGTGGTGGGGGAAGGATTCGAACCTTCGAAGTCTGTGACGGCAGATTTACAGTCTGCTCCCTTTGGCCGCTCGGGAACCCCACCATGATGCACATGGTTCACTACTATTTACTGGGAATCGGCTAGATCCCTCGATACTACGTAATTGCTTGCGAAACGTCTGTCTCGGTAAGCGGGGCGCATCATATCAAATGAAGCGCTTGTGTAAAGCATTGAAATGCAGAAAATGAATTGTTTGTCGCTTTTTTATTCTCAGCGGTGCTTCCGTGAACGAAAGACACCGCTTTGTTAACCAATTACAGGATCACCGTGCGGTTACCGTAGACGAACACGCGTTGCGCCAGCACACGATACAGTGCGCGGCTAAGTACGTTTTTCTCCACGTCACGCCCGGCACGCATCATATCTTCTGCAGAATAAGTGTGATCGACATGAATAACGTCCTGCATAATAATTGGGCCTTCATCCAGGCTGTCGTTCACGTAGTGCGCCGTTGCCCCGATGATCTTCACGCCACGCTCATAAGCTTGGTGATAAGGGCGTGCACCGATAAAGGCTGGCAAGAACGAATGGTGAATATTGATCACCTGGTTCGGGTAATGCTGAACGAAAGCCGGGGTGAGTACACGCATATACTTGGCCAAGACCACGTAATCCGGTTGGTATTGGTCGATCTGAGCGATCATCTGTTGATCATGCTGTTCACGCGTCAGGCCCTCGTGGCTGACCAGATGGAACGGAATGTCAAAACGTTCAACCAGAGTCTGCAACGTGGTGTGGTTGCCAATGACGGCGGCAATCTCAACGTCCAGGCCGCCATAAGCGCTTTTCATCAGCAGATCGCCCAGGCAGTGGGCTTCTTTGGTGACCAGCACCACAATACGGCGGCGGCCTGCACTGTGCAGTTCGCGCTCCGAACCCTCTGGTAACGCGCCGTCCAGATCGGCCAACAGCGTCGTGTCATTGAAGATCCCTTCCAGCTCGGTACGCATAAAGAAACGACCGGTGAGGTGATCGACAAACTCATTGTTTTGCACAATGTTCAATTCGTGCTTGTAACAAATGTTGGTGATCTTGGCGATCAGCCCTTTGGCATCGGGGCAGATGGTGCGTAAAATTTTTCTTTGTACGTTTTGCTGTGGCATGAGTGTGTCGATTCCGTCTGATTCTGAACCCGCAGGCTTATTGCCCGCAGCACTTTTTATATTTTTTGCCTGAACCGCAGGGGCAAACGGCATTCCTGCCCGGTTGAGGTTTGGTTCCGTCGATATAATACCAGCGTTGTTCAAGGCGAAGGAAGCGGGAACGCTCATGCATGGCACTCTCGCTTTCCCCATCGCGCGATCGGGCGATGAATTCCACGAACCCCTCATCAGCGCTATTGCCAGCGGTTTCCGCTACCACCGTCAGCCCAAGCCATTCGGTATCGCCAAAGCTGCTGCTGATGGCGCTGCGCCACTCTTCGGGGTTGCAGTCTGGGTGCCAGGTCGCAATAAGATAATCCACATCGCGTTTTACATAGGCGGAATATCTCGAACGCATTAATATGCCCGGTGACATAGCGTATTGAGTACCTGTTATATAGGGCGCACAGCAAACGCTGTAGTCCTGCCCGCTGCCGCAGGGGCATAGCTCAGTCAAAATAACGCCTCTCAGTGGTTAGCTCGCGCGATGTATAGCCACGGCTAAAATGAATTTAACGCATATGTTACCTAACATCATTCGTTGATGACAATGTACCCTGCGATTGGGTCGAGTGAATTCACCGAGCAAAGGATAGGCGAAGCATGCGGAAAGTAAAAATCGGATTGGCATTAGGGGCCGGTGCCGCCAAGGGGTGGGCGCATATCGGCGTGATTAACGCACTGCGTAAGCTGGGTATCGAAGCCGATATTGTTGCAGGATGTTCCGTGGGAGCACTGGTTGGGGCGGCGTTTGCCAGCCATCGGTTGCCAGCGATGGAGAAGTGGGTACGCTCATTCAGCTACTGGGACGTGATCAGGCTGATGGATCTCTCCTGGCAGCGCGGTGGGTTATTACGCGGCGAACGCGTATTTAACGTCGTTGGCCAAATACTGAAAATTAACGACTTTACCGACTGCTCATTGAAATTCGGTGCGGTGACCACCAACCTCAGTACCGGCCGTGAGCTGTGGATGACCAAAGGGGATATCCATCAGGCCATTCGTGCTTCCTGCAGCATGCCGGGCTTGTTGGCCCCGGTCTGGTTTGACGGATATTGGTTGGTGGATGGCGCCTTGGTCAACCCGGTTCCAATTTCATTGGCCAGGGCGATGGGGGCAGACATCGTGATTGCCGTGGATTTGCAACATGATGCGCACCTGATGCAGCAGGATCTCTTTTCGGTACGTAATGACGCTGGCGAGCAGAGTGAAACAAGCATTAGCGATGCCAATAACTGGCGCGACCGCCTGCGGGAACGCATGAATAAAATGATGCTGAAGAAAACCACCTTCACCCCCACGGCTATGGAGATCATGAGCACCTCGATTCAGATGCTGGAGAATCGGGTGAAGCGAACCCGTATGGCCAGTGATCCGCCGGATGTGCTGATCCAGCCGTATTGCCCACAGATATCTACCCTGGATTTCCATCGCGCCAGCGAGGCGATAGAGGCGGGCCGCTTGTCAGTCGAAAAACAGATAGATGTTTTGGCACCATTGATAAAAAATAAATGATTACCATTTGTTAGGGTGGAATGATGCTATTGGGCGTGTTTTCGACAGGCACAAGTGCTCATTATGAGCCACTATTACAACATCAAAAGGGAAGAGGCTGGGTCGATGGCATTACCACTGATAAGCAAGCGCATCTTAATCGTTGAGGACGAACAGGTTTTCCGTTCTGTGCTTGTAGGTTATCTTGCATCCTTGGGAGCACAAACCAGCGAGGCGGCCAATGGTCTTGTGGCGTTGAGTGCGGTTGAAGAGTTTGCTCCCGATCTGATCCTGTGCGATCTCGCCATGCCGGAAATGGATGGCATCGAGTTTGTTGAGCATCTGCGCTTGCAAGGGATAAAGATCCCGGTCTTGGTGATCTCGGCGACCGATAAGATGGCGGATATCGCCAAGGTGCTGCGGCTCGGCGTACAGGATGTGCTGCTGAAACCGTTGAGCGATCTCAACCGGCTGCGTGAAGCGGTACTGGCTTGTCTCTATCCTAATATGTTTACTTCGCAGGCGATCGAAGAGGCCGAGCTGTTCCAGGATTGGCAGGCATTAAGCCAAAACCCCTCCGAGGCCGTGAGATTACTCAAGCAGTTACAACCCCCCGTGCAGCAGTCTATTGCCGGTTGCCGTATTAATTATCGGCAATTAACCACCAGCGAAAATCCGGGGTTGGTGCTGGATATCGCGGCGCTATCGGATAAAGACCTGGCGTTTTATTGCCTGGATGTCACCCGTGCGGGAGATAATGGCGTGATGGCTGCTTTGCTATTGCGTGCTTTATTCAACGGCTTACTCCAAGATCATTTAGCCAATCAACAGCATCGCCTGCCGCAAATGTCCGCATTGTTAAAACAAGTTAACCAATTATTGCGCCAAGGCAAGTTGGAAGGCCAATTTCCGCTGTTGGTGGGCTATTATCATGCCGAATATAAGAATCTGGTGCTGGCCTCTGCCGGTTTGCATGCCAATGTAAATACAGGGGATAACCTGATTCAATTAAGTAATGGCGTACCCTTGGGAACGCTTGGCACCACTTACATGAATCAAATTAGCCAACGCTGTGATGCCTGGCAGTGCCAGGTCTGGGGTAGCGGTGGCCGGTTACGTCTTATGCTGAGTGCTGAATAAATCATCGATGGAACGCCCGCCATTGCCCTGCCTATTCTCGATTAACATCGTTTCCATAGGTAGTTGTCTTAATTTATTGCTATTTAAGTTTGGGGTAATACTCAGAGGATTTTAGCTGGTATACTCTGCGGGTTTTTCGCATGGCGGAGTAAGCGCACAATTTGAGTTGAGCGCTAAAATAAAGCTCAGGATCCCCGTAGCCATTTGCGGGTGATAAGCCCGTTTGTAAGCTCTTTGCCCATAGAGTGTCGAGACGAAAAAACCGCAATGCGTGTTAAGAATTGTTGGTTTGGCTGCTGCCTAAGTTGGCAGACAAACATAAGTGGCTTGATAACTTGTTGTTAAATTTGAAAATTAGGACTTGCCGATGAAAGTAACCGTTTTCGGTATTGGCTATGTTGGCCTGGTACAGGCAGCCGTGCTGGCTGACGTGGGTCATGATGTCATGTGTATTGACATCGATGAACAGAAGGTTGAAAACCTCAAAAAAGGCAATATTCCGATCTTTGAGCCGGGCCTGACTTCGCTGGTACAGCGAAACTATGAAGCTGGTCGTCTGCATTTTACTACCGATGCAAAGGCGGGTGTTGATCATGGCGCGATCCAGTTTATTGCCGTGGGAACGCCTCCGGACGAAGATGGTTCTGCCGATCTGAAATATGTCACCGCCGTGGCACGCACCATCGCAGAACATATGACAGACCGCAAAGTGGTGATCGATAAGTCAACCGTGCCGGTAGGTACCGCTGATAAAGTTCGTGAAGTGATGACCGAAACGCTGCGCAAGCGTGGCAGCGACTTGGCGTTTGATGTTGTCTCCAACCCGGAGTTCCTCAAGGAAGGGGCAGCTGTTGCCGATTGTATGCGCCCTGAGCGCATCGTGCTGGGCACCGACAACAAAGACGTCATCGAGCCGCTGCGTGAGCTGTATGAGCCGTTCAACCGCAACCACGACCGAATGATCCTGATGGATATCCGCAGCGCAGAGCTGACCAAATATGCCGCCAACTGCATGCTGGCGACCAAAATCAGCTTTATGAACGAAATCTCCAATCTGGCAGAGATGCTGGGTGCTGACATTGAAAAAGTGCGTCAGGGGATCGGTTCGGATTCACGTATTGGCTATCACTTCATTTATCCAGGTTGCGGCTACGGCGGCTCCTGCTTCCCGAAAGACGTTCAGGCGTTAATCCGTACCGCAGAGCATATCGGTTATCAACCGAAACTATTGCAGGCGGTAGAGCAGGTGAACAACCAGCAGAAATATAAGCTAACCCAATTCATCAAGCATCATTTTGCTAATGATGTAAAAGGGAAAACCTTCGCGCTGTGGGGCCTGGCGTTTAAACCTAATACCGACGATATGCGTGAAGCTTCCAGCCGTGTGCTGATGGAAACCCTGTGGGAGTTAGGCGCCAGCGTGCAAGCCTATGACCCGGAAGCCATGGCTGAAGCGCAGCGCATCTACGGGCAACGTGCCGATCTGAAATTGATGGGGACCAAAGAGGCGGCGTTACAGGGAGCCGATGCGTTGGTGATCTGTACCGAATGGCAGAGTTTCCGTGCTCCGGATTTTGATGCGATTAAGGCAGCCTTGAAGCAGCCCGTCATTTTTGATGGCCGTAACCTGTATGATCCAGAACGTCTGCAAGCTCGCGGCTTTACTTATTATGGTATTGGTCGTGGCGCATCGATTAAGCCGGTCATCTAAGAGGTGAGCATGAAATTCCTGGTTACAGGCGCTGCAGGGTTTATTGGTTATCACGTGACGGAGCGTCTGCTAGCCATGGGGCATCAGGTTGTCGGTATCGACAACCTGAATGATTATTACGCTGTCAGTCTGAAACAGGCACGGCTCGACATGCTGGCTAATCAGCCAGCATTTCAGTTTATCAAACTGGATTTGGCCGATCGCAATGGAATTGCCGAGCTGTTCGCTGAACATCAGTTTGAGCGGGTCATTCACCTCGGCGCCCAGGCCGGGGTGCGTTATTCGCTGGATCACCCCTTGGCTTATGCGGATTCCAACCTGATTGGCCATTTGAACATTCTTGAAGGGTGTCGGCATAATAAGGTTGGGCATTTGCTGTACGCGTCTTCCAGTTCGGTTTATGGCCTGAATCGCAAGCTACCGTTTTCGACGGATGACTCGGTCGATCACCCAATATCCCTGTATGCGGCGACGAAGAAAGCCAATGAGCTTATGTCGCACAGCTATTCGCATTTATATGGTCTGCCAACCACCGGCCTGCGATTTTTCACCGTATATGGCCCTTGGGGCCGTCCTGACATGGCGCTGTTTAAATTCACCAAGGCGATATTGGCCGGTGAGAGTATTGATGTATATAACCACGGTGAGATGCATCGTGACTTTACTTACATTGATGATATTGCCGAGGCGGTAGTACGCTTGCAGGCCATTGTTCCTCAATCCAATGCCAATTGGACGGTGGAAAAAGGGTCTCCAGCCAGCAGTTCTGCGCCTTACCATGTCTATAATATCGGCAATAGTAGCCCTATTAAGTTAATGGAATATATTCATGCTTTGGAGGCTGCGTTAGGTATCACGGCGCATAAAAATATGCTGCCGATGCAGCCTGGTGACGTTTTGGATACCAGCGCGGATACCGAGGAGCTATACCAGACTATCGCGTTTAAACCAGAGACCAGCGTTGATGAAGGGGTTAAACGGTTTGTTGATTGGTATCGGGCGTTTTATAACGTTCAGTAACCGAGCGATAGACGGGGAAAATAAAGGGGCTTAGGCCCCTTTTTCTTTTCCTGTACATGAGAATTTTGCTAGTCAACCGGGATAACGCGCGTGAAGGTCAGGGTGAATGCCGTGGCTGCAAAGCAAAAAGGCTCCCATAGGGAGCCTTTTGAAGGTAACTAAAATGCTATTACAGCAGGAAATCGTCCAGAGATTTGCCTTGCTCTTCGATAGCTTTTTTAATCACGGCTGGAGTACGGCCCTGGCCAGTCCAGGTTTTCATTTCGCCGTTTTCGTCTTTATAGTGGTATTTAGCTGGGCGTGCAGCACGCTTGGCTTTACCAGCGGCTTTGGTCGCAGCCATAGTTTGCAGCAGTTCGTTTGGATCAATACCGTCTGCAATCAGCATTTCGCGGTATTGTTGCAGTTTACGAGTGCGCTCTTCAATTTCTGCTTGAGCCTGGCTGTCTTCTTCGCGGCGTTCGTTAACAACAACTTCCAGCTTCTCCAGCATCTCTTCCAGTGTTTCCAGGCTGCATTCTCTTGCCTGTGCACGTAGAGTACGGATGTTGTTCAAAATCTTCAATGCTTCGCTCATTGTTCTAGTCTCAAATTATATTGGTGGGGGGGCGTGACGATAATAATAGAGTGCTCCTTTCTTTTCTGCAATAGCCAAATTGAAAGAGTGACTAAATTTATCTTTAAAAAACTGATATTGAGAACTGTCCGACTAATAACATAGGGGAATCAGGCTTTAATCCCCCCCCGGTTTTTATGCCAAATTCTCCAGCCGGAAGGCATAATCGCCGAGCTTAAAGTCATTTTGGCCCGCTTGACATAATTATGCTCTATAACAGTATCAGGAAGGATTTGTGTCCATAATCACTTCCCCAAAAGGACTAGTACTGTAAAGAATGGGGGTATAGTGGTAAACAGCCTGTCAGGAGCGAGTAAGTTGTTAAGCGTTCCAATTAACCGGGCAGTCATCGCTCAAAACACATTTAATTGCATGACTGGTGGGAGGGGCTGGGCAGGCTGTTTGCTCGCTGGCAGGACATATGCGTTTGAGCATTAATGAATTTAGTTAATCATTAACAATAATTAATTGTGCTTGATAAACCACAGTAATCTGTAAATAGATGTAAAAGTGTCCGCTGCGCGTGTAAAATGTTTCACATGAAACTTGGCTGATGGCTATTTTCTTAGGCCAAGATAATGTCAGCTCGCTTGCTGAGTCTGACCACGGTCTATGCTACACTGTCAACCTGCACCTTCTGACAGTATATACCCGTCGTCTCTCAGGCCGCAGCGTTGTTAACCGCAACACACTCATCAACCGGGGAGAATATATTCTCCCTTATTGGCAAGGGCGCAGTGAAGCGTGCCAGCAAGACCAGGGGATGAGTCAGCGGGGGGCTCAGCTGCAACCAGAAAGCCTTAGGGTATATATTTTAAACCATTGGAGTCGCGGCCACATGGCTCAGCTTTATTTTTATTATTCCGCTATGAATGCGGGGAAATCGACAGCACTGTTACAATCTTCATATAATTATCAAGAACGTGGTATGCGCACGCTGGTGTTCACCGCGGAGATCGACCACCGCTTCGGCGTGGGCAAAGTGAGTTCGCGGATTGGGTTGTCGTCGCAGGCACAGCTTTATAATAACGCCACTCAACTGTACGCCATGATTAATCAGGAGCATCAGCAGCAGCCCGTACATTGCGTGCTGGTGGATGAGAGCCAGTTTCTGACCAAAGAGCAGGTTGAAGAACTTTGCGAGGTGGTCGACCAACTGGATATTCCGGTGCTGTGTTATGGCTTACGCACGGATTTTCTTGGGGAACTGTTTGTTGGCAGCCATCATCTGCTGGCTTGGGCCGATAAACTGGTCGAATTGAAGACCATTTGTCATTGTGGGCGTAAAGCCAATATGGTGCTGCGCCTGGGGGATGATGGCAAGGCGATGCATATGGGGGAGCAGGTGGTGATCGGGGGTAACGAAAGCTATGTTTCGGTATGCCGCAAGCACTACAAGGAAGCGATCAAAGCTCCAGAGTGATATTGCGCCATAAGCGCCGCAGAAGGCCTATGCGGCGTTTTTTGATGCCACCCTGTAGGTCAGCTGGGATTGCTGTCCAAATAGCGTGGTGCTCATTAGGTGCAATTTATCTCACGCATAAAAAAACCCGCCTTTCGGCGGGTTTTGACCATTCAGAGAACGGTTATTTCTTGGACTTTTTTTCCGCTTTAGCTGCAACCGGTGCTGCAACTACCGCCTCTTCTTCAGTCGCTTCGCTGAATTCGCGACCGTAGAAGGTATCCATCAAGATTTGCTTGAGTTCGGCAATCAGCGGATAACGTGGGTTAGCACCGGTACATTGGTCATCAAACGCATCTTCAGACAGTTTGTCGACCTTGGCCAGGAAGTCGGCTTCTTGTACGCCAGCTTCGCGGATCGAGGTTGGAATACCCAGCTCTGCCTTGATTTCGTCCAACCATTTCAGCAGTTTTTCGATCTTCTGTGCGGTACGGTCACCGGCAGCGCTCAGACCGAGGTGGTCTGCGATTTCCGCGTAGCGACGACGTGCCTGAGGGCGGTCATACTGGCTGAAGGCGGTCTGCTTGGTCGGGTTGTCGTTGGCGTTATAACGGATAACGTTAGAGATCAACATGGCGTTAGCCAGGCCGTGCGGGATGTGGAACTCAGAACCCAGTTTGTGGGCCATTGAGTGACAAACACCCAGGAAGGCGTTAGCAAACGCGATACCGGCGATGGTAGCGGCGTTGTGTACACGCTCACGAGCAACCGGGTTTTTCGCCCCTTCGTGATAGCTGGCTGGCAGATATTCTTTCAGCAGTTTCAGCGCTTGCAGCGCCTGGCCGTCTGAATATTCGTTGGCCAGTACGGAAACGTAGGCTTCCAGGGCGTGAGTAACCGCATCCAGGCCGCCGAAGGCGCACAGGGATTTAGGCATGTTCATCACCAGGTTGGCATCGACAATCGCCATGTCCGGGGTCAGAGCATAGTCAGCCAGTGGGTATTTCTGGCCGGTGGCGTCATCGGTCACAACCGCAAACGGTGTCACTTCTGAACCGGTACCTGAAGTGGTGGTGACGGCGATCATTTTCGCTTTCACGCCCATTTTCGGGAACTTGTAGATACGCTTACGGATGTCCATAAAGCGCAGCGCCAGATCTTCGAAGTGGGTTTCAGGATGTTCGTACAGCACCCACATGATTTTCGCAGCGTCCATCGGTGAACCACCACCCAGCGCGATGATCACGTCTGGTTTAAAGGAGTTCATCTGCTCGGCACCTTTACGTACGATGCTCAGCGTTGGGTCAGCTTCAACCTCAAAGAACACTTCAGTTTCAATACCGTGCGATTTCAGAACCTTGGTGATCTGATCGGCATAGCCGTTATTGAACAGGTAGCGGTCGGTAACGATGAAGGCGCGTTTTGCCCCGTCGGTAGCCACTTCTTCCAGCGCGATTGGCAGTGAGCCACGGCGGAAGTAGATCGATTTAGGAAGTTTGTGCCACAACATGTTTTCTGCTCGCTTCGCTACAGTTTTCTTGTTGATCAAGTGTTTTGGACCGACGTTTTCAGAGATGGAGTTACCACCCCAGGAACCGCAGCCCAACGTCAGTGACGGAGCGAGTTTAAAGTTGTACAGGTCACCGATACCCCCCTGAGAAGCCGGGGTGTTGATCAGAATACGTGCGGTTTTCATTTTGTCGCCAAAATACTCTACGCGTGCAGTCTGGTTATCTTGATCGGTGTACAGACAAGAGGTGTGACCGATACCGCCCATGGCGACCAATTTCTCGGCTTTGCTGACGGCATCTTCAAAATCTTTGGCACGGTACATCGCCAGGGTAGGTGACAGTTTTTCGTGAGCAAATGGCTCAGATTCGTCAACCAGTTTCACTTCACCGATCAGGATTTTGGTGCTGGCAGGCACTTTGATACCGGCCATTTCAGCGATTTTTGGTGCAGACTGGCCAACGATAGCGGCGTTCAGACCACCGTTTTTCAGGATGATGTCCTGAACGGCTTTCAGCTCTTTGCCCTGCAGCATGTAGCCGCCGTGGGAAGCGAAGCGTGCGCGCACTGCATCGTAGATGGAATCCACTACGATCACGGACTGTTCAGACGCACAGATCACACCGCTGTCGAAGGTTTTTGACATCAGGATGGAAGCAACAACGCGTTTGATGTCGGCAGTTTCATCGACTACAACTGGGGTGTTACCGGCACCAACGCCGATAGCCGGTTTACCAGAACTGTAAGCGGCTTTAACCATGCCTGGGCCACCGGTTGCCAGGATCAGGTTGATGTCTGGGTGATGCATCAACTGGTTGGACAGATCAACCGTTGGCTGGTCGATCCAGCCGATGATGTCTTTTGGTGCGCCAGCAGCAATAGCAGCCTGCAGCACGATATCTGCGGCTTTGTTGGTGGCGTTCTTGGCACGTGGGTGTGGGGAGAAAATGATGCCGTTACGGGTCTTCAGGCTGATCAGCGCTTTGAAGATTGCGGTAGAAGTTGGGTTGGTGGTTGGTACGATACCGCAAATCAGGCCAATTGGCTCTGCAATGGTGATGGTACCGAAAGTTTCATCTTCGGAGAGGATCCCGCAGGTTTTTTCGTCTTTATAGGCGTTATAGATGTATTCTGAAGCGAAGTGGTTTTTGATGACTTTGTCTTCAACGATACCCATGCCTGATTCTTCAACGGCCAGTTTAGCCAGAGGAATACGGGCATCTGCGGCGGCGAGGGCAGCGGCGCGGAAGATCTTATCAACTTGCTCTTGTGAGAAGTTGGCATACTCGCGCTGGGCTTTTTTGACACGTGCAACTAGCTCGTTCAATTCAGCGACATTCGTTACAGCCATGATGCTCTCCTGATAAATGTTAAACTCTTTCAGTAAATAAGCCGTTCGAGGAACTAGTATAGACATCTGTCAGGAAGGCGTCTGTTAGATCATGAGACATTTCCCGCAGTTAGCGACCCATACTGCTGATTTACTTAAAGAGCTTTACCAAGTGCAAGTTGGTAGTAGGCAAGCGAGACAGAAATCGGTATCCATACCTCATACTACCTTTTGACTACGACTAAGAGCTTAACTATTCCTGAGTAGATATTTTGTGATGTAAATCATAAAAATCGCAAGCTGACACCTTTCAGCTTGCTGTTGTTGAGAGTTATTATCAACAAGGTGATTGGTGATGACCTGATGATACTGAATAACAGCAGGTAACACACAAGGAATTAACAATAGCGAATTGTTTTGTAACATTCTGTTGGGGTAGGGAAAAATGCTGGCCGGGTGGATGGATTAGCTGGCGCAATTCCATTACATTAGCGCGCATCGGCAGTGTCTCTTTTTACAGCTATTTATGCGGAGTTTTTCGTGGGCCAATCTCTGTTGGATTTTTCCGGCTACATCAAGTTCTTTGTCGGCCTGTTTGCGCTGGTCAACCCGGTAGGTATTCTGCCGGTGTTTATCAGCATGACCAGCTATCAGGCCGAGGTCGGGCGTAACAAAACCAACCTGACGGCTAACCTGTCGGTGGCGATTATTTTGTGGACCTCGCTGTTCCTGGGTGAGGGCATATTGCGTATGTTTGGTATCTCCATCGACTCTTTCCGTATTGCCGGCGGCATTTTGGTGGTGACCATCGCCATGTCGATGATCAGCGGCAAGCTGGGTGAAGACAAACAGAACAAGCAGGAAAAGTCAGAGAGTGCGATCCGTGAAAGCATCGGGGTCGTTCCCTTGGCGCTGCCGCTGATGGCCGGGCCGGGTGCCATCAGTTCCACCATTGTCTGGAGCTCTCGTTACCACAGCTGGCAGAACCTGTTAGGTTTTACCGTGGCGATCGCTTTGTTCGCTTTCTGTTGTTGGCTCTTGTTCCGGGCAGCTCCGCTGCTGGTGCGTTTGCTGGGGCAAACCGGCATCAACGTCATTACCCGTATCATGGGGTTGTTGTTGATGGCGCTGGGTATAGAATTTATTGTCACCGGCATCAAAGCCATTTTCCCTGGGTTGTTATAACCTTAATAAAGCCGCGGATAATCCTGTTTGCGGCTTAAGTTATTTTTAATTTTTCAAATTATCTCAGCTGATGCATTATTAAAGTGCATAACCTGCCTGCTTTTCATTCTATTGCCCCAGCCTGTGGCACAAATCTCACTTTATCGGTTGATAAAGCACCAAGATGTTATTTTCTCCACTTTTAAAATCCGAGTGACGGGGTTTTTGTCTCCCTATGGGTAAAATTGTTGTTAATTTAATCACATCATTCTGTAGGGCTTGTCTCCGTTTCACACAGGTGTTATTAGTGATTAACCACGCATAGGCAGGTGTTTATTCTCTGAACGGCATTTTTGTTAACTGAATGTTTCTTTTGAGTGGTTTTTTTCATCCTGGAAGAAAAGGTTAAAAGTGAAGCCGCTATTTATCCAATAAAATCATGGCATTAATCGTTGTCTAAGCAGGTGGGAAGGCTAGGTGTCTGTAGGGCTATGGGATAATAAAAGAGAAATGCTTAACATTTCTGTAAAAATTATTAGCTATGAATTTTTGCTTCTGCTAATTTCCGAGCAACTTATCAGAAGGAAAAATCTTATCTTTGGCGCGCCAAGTAGGAATGATTTTTGCTGGTATCCGTATATTTAGCCCGCTTGATAACTATTTCACAATTATTGCTTAGCCGTGAAAAGGAGCCTGTACTATGCCGCAAACCACGAAGCATCAACCGTTGACCGTTATCATCGCCGCCGTGTTGGGGATGATCGCCAGCCAAAACCTGCAGGCCGTTGAGGTTCCGGCCGGTGTGCAATTGGCACCACTGCAGCGCATGGTGATCAACAACGGTTCAGAAGTCGCTTCGTTGGATCCGCATAAGGTCGAAGGAACGCCTGAAAGCAATATTATCCTCAACCTGCTAGAAGGGTTGGTCAGCACCGATGCCAATGGCCATCTGGCCCCTGCGGTGGCGGAAAACTGGGAAAATACCGATTACCAGACGTGGACTTTCCACCTGCGTCCAGGGGCGGTATGGAGTGATGGCTCTCCGGTGACCGCGCAGGATTTCGTGTATAGCTGGCAGCGGCTGGCGGATCCTAAGACCGGTTCCCCTTATGCCAGCTATCTGCAATACGCCCGAATTGAACATATTGACGCTATTCTTGCCGGTAAGAAACCGCCTGAATCGCTGGGTGTCAGCGCCATTGATGAGAAAACGTTGAAGGTGACGCTCAGTGAGCCGGTGCCCTATTTTGTCAGTATGCTGTCCCATACCTCAATGAAGCCGGTCAAACAGTCGGTAGTCGAGAAATTTGGCGATAAGTGGACACTGCCACAGAACTACGTGGGCAACGGGGCATATCGCTTATCTGAGTGGGTCGTCAACGAACGTATCGTGCTCGAACGCAGCCCGAGCTACTGGAATAACAGCAAGACGGTGATCGAGCAGGCCACGTTCCTGCCGTTGTCCTCCGAGGTCAGCGACATTAACCGCTACCGCAGCGGTGAAATCGATATTACCAATAGCGCCATCCCGCCGAATCTGTATGCCAAAATGAAACGCGAGATCCCAGAACAGCTGCACGTTAACCCTTACCTGTGCACCTTCTATTACGAGATCAACAATCAGCGTGCGCCGTTTACCGACGAGCGCGTACGTGCGGCAGTCAAGTTGACGCTGGATCGCGACATTATTGCCAACAAGATCATGGGCCAGGGCCAAATCCCCGCCTACAGCTTTACGCCAACCTTTACCGAGGGGGGTAACTTCAGCCAGCCTGAATGGGCAGGGTGGACGCAGGAAAAACGCAACGAAGAAGCGAAGAAGCTGCTGGCGCAAGCAGGGTTCAACGCTGAGAAACCACTCAAATTTACCCTGTTGTATAACACCTCCGATCAAAATAAGCAGCAAGCCATCGCTGCTGCCTCAATGTGGAAGAAGAACCTTGGCGCCCAGGTCACATTGCAAAATCAGGAATGGAAAACCTCGCTGCAGAGCCGCCATGAAGGGCAATTTGATGTGGCCCGTGCCACCTGGTGTGGTGATTACAATGAACCGAGCGCGTTTCTGAATATGCTGCTTTCCAACAGCAGCAATAACACCTTCTTCTATAAAAGCCCGGCGTTCGATGCGCTCATGGCCAGCACCCTGCAAGCGCCTGACGCTGCTGCACGCGGGGCCATTTATCAGCAGGCGGAGACCTTGCTGGACAAAGATTCTGCGCTGATCCCGGTTTATTATCGGGTCAGTGCGCGGCTGGTCAAACCTACGGTTGGCGGTTTCACCGGCAAAGACCCGCAAGACTATATCGATCTGAAAAACTTTTACATCATCAAACAGTAATCAAGGGTATTTCCGGCGGTGATAGCAGCCGGTAATACACAGGAAAGGCAGCGCCGTTTCGTTCCACGGCGTCCAGCTATAGCAACCCCCGGTTAACGGGCAACGCAGCTCCCACGACGGAGTTGTGATAATAAAAACTGGAGTTTATACACATGACCAACATCACGAAGAAGTCCCTGCTGGCAGCAGGCATTATTGCGGCGCTAGGCTTGACGGCGGCAGGAACTGCTTTTGCGGCCGATGTGCCAGCGGGCGTTCAACTGGCAGACAAGCAGGAAATCGTTAAGAACAACGGTTCCGAAGTACAATCCCTTGACCCGCACAAGATCGAAGGCGTGCCTGAAAACAACGTCACTCGCGATCTGATTGAAGGCCTGGCGAATAACAGCGTGGACGGTTCAGTGGTGCCGGGTGTCGCAGAAAGCTGGGATAACAAAGATTTTAAAGTGTGGACCTTCCACCTGCGCAAAGACGCCAAATGGTCGAACGGTGAGCCGGTAACGGCACAAGATTTCGTGTATAGCTGGCAGCGCTTGGTTGATCCGAAAACGGCTTCTCCTTATGCCAGCTATCTGCAATATGCCCATGTAGAAAACGTAGATGACATTATCGCCGGTAAAAAAGATAAATCGACCTTGGGCGTGAAGGCCATCGACGATCATACCTTCCAGGTGACGCTGACCGAGCCGGTTCCATATCTGGTAGAAATGACCCCGCACTACGCCATGAAGCCGGTGAATAAAGAAGCGGTAGAGAAGTTTGGTGAAAAGTGGACCTTGCCAGAGAACTACGTGAGCAACGGCGCATACAAGCTGAAAGACTGGGTGGTAAACGAACGTATCGTGCTGGAACGTAACCCGCAATACTGGGATAACGCCAAAACTATCATTAATAAAGTCACCTTCCTGCCGATCGCTTCAGAAGTCACCGACGTCAACCGCTACCGCACCGGTGAAATCGACATGACCTATAACAACATGCCGATCGAACTGTTCCAGAAGCTGAAAAAAGAGATCCCGAACGAAGTGCACGTTGATCCCTACCTGTGTACTTATTACTATGAAATCAACAACCAGAAAGCACCGTTCACCGATGCTCGCGTACGTGAAGCGCTGAAGCTGGGGATGGATCGCGACATTATCGTCAACAAGGTGAAAAACCAGGGCGATCTGCCAGCTTACAGCTTTACTCCTCCTTACACCGACGGTGCCAAGTTGACCCCGCCAGAGTGGTTTGGCTGGACGCAGGAAAAGCGTAACGAAGAAGCCAAGAAACTGCTGGCCGAAGCCGGTTATGGCCCGGGTAAACCGCTGACCTTCTCGCTGCTGTACAACACCTCCGATCTGCACAAGAAGCTGGCCATTGCCGCTGCGTCTATCTGGAAGAAAAACCTGGGTGTGGACGTGAAGCTGGTGAACCAGGAGTGGAAAACCTTCCTGGATACCCGCCATCAGGGCACTTATGACGTGTCACGTGCTGGCTGGTGTGCGGACTACAACGAACCAAGCTCCTTCCTGAACATGATGCTGTCTGACAGCAGCAGTAACACCCCGCACTATAAGAGCGCAGAATTCGACAAGCTGATGGGCAACGTCTTGACGGCGAAAACCAAAGAAGAGCGAGCCGATCTGTATCAGAAAGCCGAAGTTCAGCTGGATAAAGACTCTGCTATCGTTCCGCTTTATTACTATGTGAATGCTCGCCTGGTGAAACCTTACGTGGGAGGTTACTCAGGCAAAGATCCACTTGATAACGTTTACGACAAAAACCTGTACATCATCAAACATTGATGCGGCAAGGGCTGGCGGCACAGGTCGCCAGCCCATTTCAAGACAATAAGCCGTTATCAGGCTGAAGCACAGGGCTAGGGCAATGCTTAAATTTATCTTTCGTCGCCTGTTAGAGGCGATCCCGACACTATTTATACTCATCACCATCTCTTTCTTTATGATGCGCCTCGCACCCGGCAGCCCGTTTACCGGTGAGCGTGCTCTGCCACCTGAAGTGTTGGCCAACATTGAAGCCAAATATCACCTTAACGATCCGATCTGGAAACAGTACGGGCACTATTTGGTGCAGCTGTCGCAGGGTGATTTTGGCCCTTCATTCAAATACAAAGATTATTCGGTTAATGACCTGGTCAAGGCCTCGTTCCCCGTTTCAGCCAAACTGGGATTTGCCGCTTTCGTTCTTGCGGTGGTGCTGGGGGTGAGCGCAGGGGTTATTGCCGCGTTGAATCAGAACACCAAGTGGGACTATACGGTGATGGGGTTCGCCATGACAGGTGTGGTGATCCCCAGCTTTGTTGTCGCCCCCTTATTGGTGCTGATATTCGCCATTACCTTGAAGTGGTTGCCCGGTGGGGGCTGGAACGGTGGGGCGCTGAAATTTATGATCCTGCCGATGGTGGCGCTGTCTTTGGCCTATATCGCCAGCATCGCGCGTATCACCCGTGGCTCGATGATTGAAGTGCTGCACTCCAACTTTATCCGTACCGCCCGCGCCAAAGGTTTGCCGATGCGCCGCATCATTCTGCGCCATGCGTTAAAACCTGCGTTGCTGCCGGTGCTGTCCTATATGGGGCCAGCGTTTGTTGGGATTATCACCGGTTCGATGGTGATTGAGACCATTTACGGCCTGCCAGGAATTGGTCAGCTATTCGTTAACGGTGCGCTGAACCGTGACTATTCGCTGGTGTTGAGCCTGACCATTCTGGTCGGTGGCTTGACCATCCTGTTTAACGCGATCGTCGACGTGCTGTATGCCGTGATCGATCCCAAAATCCGTTACTAAGCTGGAGCACGCAAGATGTTGACGAAAAAGAACAGCGAAGCTCTGGAAAACTTCAGCGAACAGCTGGAAGTTGAAGGGCGTAGTCTGTGGCAGGACGCTCGCCGCCGCTTTATGCACAACCGTGCGGCGGTGACCAGCCTGTTTGTGTTAGCGCTGATCACCCTGTTTGTGATCTGTGCCCCCTGGCTGTCGCAGTTTGCTTATGATGACACCGATTGGGCAATGATGTCTGCCGCGCCTAACCTGGAGTCCGGGCACTATTTCGGTACCGACTCCTCAGGGCGTGACCTGCTGGTGCGCGTGGCTATTGGTGGCCGTATCTCGCTGATGGTGGGGGTAGCTGCGGCGCTGGTGGCCGTAGTGTTGGGCACTTTGTACGGTTCCCTGTCTGGCTATCTGGGCGGCAAGACCGACTCGGTGATGATGCGCTTGCTGGAGATTTTGAACTCCTTCCCGTTCATGTTCTTTGTGATCCTGCTGGTGACCTTCTTTGGGCAAAACATCCTGCTGATCTTTGTGGCGATCGGCATGGTGTCGTGGCTGGATATGGCGCGTATCGTGCGCGGGCAGACGCTCAGCCTTAAACGTAAAGAGTTTATCGAAGCGGCGCTGGTGTGCGGCGTATCGACCCGCAATATCGTCCTGCGGCATATCGTGCCAAACGTACTGGGTGTGGTGGTGGTATACGCCTCGCTGCTGGTGCCGAGCATGATCCTGTTTGAATCCTTCCTCAGCTTCCTGGGGCTGGGCACTCAGGAGCCGTTGAGCAGTTGGGGCGCATTGTTGAGCGATGGTGCCAACTCGATGGAGGTCTCGCCGTGGTTGCTGCTGTTCCCAGCCTGTTTCCTGGTTATCACTCTGTTTTGTTTCAACTTTATCGGCGATGGCCTGCGTGATGCCCTCGACCCGAAAGATCGTTAAGGAGTGCAACCATGAGCATTAATTCTCAACCACAAAACGGACTGCTGCTGGACGTCAAAGATCTGCGTGTGACGTTCGGTACGCCAGACGGTGATGTGACTGCGGTGAACGATCTCAACTTCGATCTGCGCGCGGGTGAAACCTTAGGCATCGTCGGGGAGTCGGGTTCCGGCAAGTCACAGACGGCATTTGCGTTGATGGGCCTGCTGGCCAGCAATGGCCGCATCGGCGGCTCGGCAAAATTCAACGGACGTGAAATTCTCAATCTGCCAGAAAGCCAGCTCAACAAGCTGCGGGCCGAAGAGATCTCGATGATCTTCCAGGACCCGATGACCTCATTGAACCCTTATATGCGGGTTGGTGAGCAGTTGATGGAAGTGCTGATGCTGCATAAGAAAATGAGCAAAAGCGAGGCGTTTGAAGAGTCGGTCCGCATGCTGGATGCGGTCAAAATGCCGGAAGCCCGTAAGCGTATGCGTATGTATCCGCATGAGTTTTCCGGCGGGATGCGCCAGCGTGTGATGATCGCCATGGCGTTGCTATGTCGGCCAAAACTGCTGATTGCCGATGAGCCAACCACGGCGCTAGACGTTACCGTGCAGGCACAGATCATGACGCTGCTAAACGAACTGAAGCGTGAATTCAATACGGCGATCATCATGATCACCCATGATTTGGGCGTTGTTGCCGGGATCTGTAACAAGGTCTTGGTGATGTACGCTGGCCGCACCATGGAATACGGCAGCGCCCGCGATGTGTTTTATCATCCGAGCCACCCCTATTCTATCGGGCTGCTCAATGCGGTGCCGCGTTTGGATGCCGAAGGTGAAGCGTTGATGACCATCCCTGGTAACCCGCCGAACCTGCTGCGTTTGCCAAAGGGCTGTCCGTTCCAACCGCGTTGTCCGTATGCGATGGAGCAGTGCGCGAGTGCTCCGCCATTGGAGCAGTTTGGTGAGGGGCGCCTGCGCGCCTGTTTCAAGCCAGTGGAGGCGTTGGTATGACCGCAACCGATAAAAGAGTGCTGCTGGAAGTCGCAGACCTGAAAGTTCACTTTGATATTCATGATGACAAGCAGTGGTTCTGGCAGGCACCTAAAACGCTGAAGGCAGTGGACGGTGTCACCGTGCGCCTGTTTGAAGGCAAAACGCTAGGGGTGGTAGGGGAGTCAGGCTGCGGTAAATCCACCTTCGCACGGGCAATTATCGGCCTGGTGAAGGCGACCAGTGGCCGCGTTGCCTGGTTGGGCAAAGATCTGCTGGGCATGAGCGATGCCGACTGGCGCAAGACGCGCAGCGATATTCAGATGATTTTCCAGGATCCGCTGGCCTCGCTGAACCCGCGTATGACTATCGGTGAGATCATCGCCGAACCGCTGCGTACCTATAATCCGAAAATGCCGCGTCAGGAAGTGAAGGATAAGGTTAAAGCGATGATGTTGAAGGTGGGCCTGTTGCCGAACCTGATCAACCGTTATCCGCATGAATTCTCCGGCGGGCAGTGCCAGCGTATTGGCATCGCCCGCGCCTTGATCCTGGAACCGAAACTGGTGATTTGTGATGAGCCGGTCTCCGCCTTGGACGTGTCTATTCAGGCGCAGGTGGTGAATCTGTTGCAGCAGTTGCAGCGCGAGATGGGGTTATCGCTAATCTTTATCGCTCACGATCTGGCGGTGGTTAAACACATTTCCGATCGGGTGCTGGTGATGTATCTGGGCCATGCGGTGGAGCTGGGCACTTATGATGAGGTCTATCATAACCCGCAGCACCCCTATACCAAGGCGCTGATGTCGGCGGTTCCGGTGCCGGATCCTGACAAGGAGAAGGAAAAGCAGATCCAACTGCTGGAAGGGGAGCTGCCATCACCGATCAATCCGCCTTCGGGCTGTGTGTTCCGCACCCGCTGTCCGATTGCCGGGCCGGAATGCGCTAAAACGCGTCCATTGCTGGAAGGCAGCTTCCGTCATGCGGTATCGTGCCTGAAAGTCGATCCGTTGTAATGGGTTGATTAATAATAAAAAAACCTGCCATTTGGCAGGTTTTTTTATACCGTTAACCGGCTTATTCTTTCCACAAAATGTGGCACAGCTTGTTATCTTTCTCGCGACAGATCAGTACGCGGGCAAAGACATCGTTGATAGGTTCGCCATCGCTGTCCGCCAGGCCGATCACCACCTCGGCAAAGAAGTCCGGATTCAGATCGTAATCCACGTGCTCTTGCCAGTCTTCTGCCGGATCGTACAGCTCGGCACCGCCGCGCTCTTCAAACTGTAAATTGAACAGCAGAATATCCGCGGGATCCAGATTGTCGCCGGCCAGCTCCAGGAAGATGTCGTAGGCTTGTTCCAGCGTTTCATCTTCGGTAAGGCGATTATTCAAGTCCATATAAAAATCCTGATAACAAATGATTTGAGGTTATTAAACCATGCTCGTTGCCGCTTTTACAGCAACGGGCTGAAAAAGTAAAACAGGCGTTCGACCAGGCGGTGCCAGTACGGGCGCTTTAACCATTGCTTGGCGTCCAACAGCTGCGAGCGGGCGATGTAATCATCTTGCACACAGGCCAGATCGGCACCAAAGCCGCTGTCGTCAATCACCAGGGTGATCTCAAAGTTCAGCCACAGGCTGCGCATATCCAGATTGACCGTGCCGACCAGACTGAGCTGGCCATCGACCAACACGCTCTTGGTGTGCAACAGCCCGCCTTCAAACTGATAAATCTTCACGCCCGCTTCCAGCAGCTCCGAGAAGAAGGCACGGCTGGCCCAGCGCACCATCATTGAGTCGTTGTCGCGCGGAACGATAATGCTGACGTCGACGCCACGCAGCGCTGCCGTGCAGATGGCGTGCAGCAGATCGTCGCTTGGAACCAGGTAGGGAGTGGTCATGATCAACTGCTCACGCGCGGAATAGACCGCCGTCAACAGCGCTTGATGGATCATCTCTTCCGGGAACCCCGGGCCGGAGGCAATAACCTGGATGGTGTGGCCGCTTTCCTGTTCAAACGGCATGATATTCACGTCTGGCGGCGGTGGTAGAATGCGCTTGCCGGTTTCGATCTCCCAGTCACAGGCGTAAACAATACCCATCGTGGTTGCCACCGGGCCTTCCATACGTGCCATCAGGTCGATCCATTGACCAACCCCGGCATCCTGCTTGAAGAAGCGCGGATCGACCATATTCATACTGCCGGTGTAGGCGATGTAATTGTCGATCAGCACCACTTTGCGATGTTGCCTCAGGTCCATACGCCGCAGGAATACGCGGAACAGGTTAACCTTGAGTGACTCAACCACTTCAATACCGGCGTTACGCATCATGCTGGGATAAGGGCTGCGGAAGAACTGTACGCTGCCAGCCGAGTCCAGCATCAAACGGCAATGTACGCCACGGCGTGCGGCGGCCATCAATGATTCGGCGACCTGATCGACCAGCCCACCTGGCTGCCAGATGTAAAACACCATCTCGATATTATGGCGTGCCAGTTCGATATCACGCACCAGGGCATTCATCGTTGAATCGGTGGTCGTCAGCAGCTGTAGCTGGTTGCCTTTGACGCCATCGATACCCTGGCGGTGGTGGCAAAGCTGGAAAAGCGGGCGGGCCACTTCACTGTACTCGGTAGCAAAAATCCGGCTGCTTCCTTTAAGCTCATTCAACCAGCGAGCGGTTGAGGGCCACATGGCCTTGGCTCTCTCTGCGCGGCGCTTGCCAAGGTGCAGTTCGCCAAAGGATAAATAAGCAACGATACCGACCAATGGCAGAATATAGATCACCAGCAGCCAGGCCATGGCCGAAGGCACGGTGCGTCGTTTCATCAGAATACGCAATGTGACCCCGGCGATAAGCAGCCAGTAGCCAAACACCAAGAGCCAACTAATTACGGTATAAAAGGTTGTCATAAAGGCAAAAATTTCCGTTCGTAAGCCACCAATAATGAGTGTACGCACAGAACAACAAAGGTGAAACCTTTTCTCGGTAGTTAAGTTACATAAAAATGATTGACGAAAGGGACTTGCTGAAAATAAAAACCGTACTTTCTGTCGCCTGTGAGAGGGATACGGTGATGAACGCACGACTTGGATCGCGCGTTGAAAGGGCTATAATGCCCGCGGTTGGCATTGATGGGTAACGTAAAATGAGACGCAGTAGAAATGAAGTGGGCCGCTGGAGGATGTTACGGCAGAGCCAGCGGCGCAGGCACCGTTGGCTGGAGCGCCAGTCGTGCAGCAATCGGCATATCATTCGTGTTCGCCGTCGTTTGGACGATCAACACCGCAGAGCCTTATTGTTCGTTGTGGCTTACGAGTGGTAAAACAAGAACAGCCCGTTATGGGCTGTTCTGCTATTGGCTGGACCAGGGTTATTTACCCAGATAGGCGTTCAGCATCCACACCTGTTTTTCCTGCTCTTTGATGTAATCACTCATCAGCGAAGAGGTACCCTCGTCACCGGCCTCTGCGGCCAGCGTCAGCAGTTCGCGCTGCTGTTGCAACAAAATGGCGTAACCTTCCAGCAAGCCGCGCAGGGTGCCTTTATCGTCGGTGACATTGGTGTCTTCCTTGATATCCGCCGTTTTCAGATAGTCACTGAAGGCATGGCGAGGCTGGGAACCCAGCGTCAGAATACGCTCTGCCAGTTCATCCACCTTGGTCAGCAGGTCATTGTAGGTTTCTTCAAACTTGACGTGCAGTTCAAAGAAGTGCGGGCCGGAAATATTCCAATGGTAGCCGCGCACGTTCATGTACAGCACCTGGTAGTTAGCCAGTAGGGCGTTTAGTGCTTCAGAGAGTTTTGCTGATTGTTTGGTGTCCAGGCCGATATGAGTCTTGGTCGCTTTCTTTGCCGTTGCCATAATAATCTTCTCCTGATTATTTGTTTCGATTATCTAGATTGATATCCATACAAAACAGGTTAACCGGATCTATCATAAGGTTAAAGTTGCTACTAAGCATCAATTCAATCGCTCAAACCAATTTACCCGTCGTCTTTCAAGTTGCTTACATTCATCAATTGGCTAGTCGGGTAGGGGCGCTGCTGCGCCCACTTAACCTCATCGATTAAATTACACCTGCGCTCTTTTGCGCAAAGCAAATTTTAGCACACCGGCGCTCAGGCTGGTGAGCAATGCGGCGGCGATCAGTACGGCAATAAAGGCCTGATCAAAGGCACCTCTAGCCAGCTGGATCAGCCTTTCTGCGCTGTCTGCGCCCATATTTCCGGCTAACCGTAACGCCTCATCAATGCTGTCATAAGCGAGATCGCCTGCTGGAAGATTGGCAGGCAATACCAGGCTGTGGCTATAGACCGCCGTCATCAACCCGCCCAACAGCGTGACGCCTAACACGCCACCCAACTCCCACGAGACATCTTCAATGGCGGCGACCATGCCCGCCTTGTCTTCTGGGGCGTTGAGCATAATAGCCGTTGAGGCGGCGGTGATGGCACCACCGAGGCCAAAGCCCACCACAAACAGGCAGACCAACTGCATAATGACGTTGCCTTGATACCACAGGGCGACACCCGCAATGCCTAAGGCGGTGAGAATAAAGCCGCCCACCAACATGGAGCGTTCGCCGTAACGCGGTAGCAAGGCCCCGGCCAACGGGCCAGCCAGAGCAGAGGCTACTGGAATAGGTAGAATAAACAATGCGGCCAGCAGCGGCGTCATGCCTAGCACCAACTGTAACCGTTGGCTTAACACCAGTTCGACCCCGATCAGCGCGATCATTGAAACGATCGCTACACCGACACCGCTGGCAAACAGGCGATTACGGAACAGTGAGAAATCGATCATGGGGTATTGCGCCCGTTGCTGACGGCGGACAAACAGGGTCAGGAACAGCGTACCGAGCGCTGCCGCAATGGCGAAGTCACTCAGGGAGAACGCGGGTTTGCTCAGCTCTTTCAGCGCATAGATCGACGCCACCAGGCCGAACATGATCTGTAGCGAGCTAATAAAGTCGCAGGGGCGTTGACTGTCTCCACCGCAACGAGGGATCAGATAGACCGCCAGCGGCAGGACCAGCATCACCACCGGCACGTTGATCAGAAATACCGAGCCCCACCAGAAATAGGACAGCAGAACGCCGCCTACCACTGGGCCAAGCGCGGCGGCACCGGAGGCCACAGCGGCCCAGATGCCAATCGCTAGCGCACGTTCACGCTCATCGGTAAAGACGTGGCGCACGATGGAAAGCGTGGCCGGCATCATCATCGCGGCTCCGATGGCCAGGAAAGCCCGTGACGCAATCAGCAGCTCGGCACTGGGGGAGAACGCGGCGCACAGTGAGGCCAAGGCAAAGACCGGCAAACCGGCGATAAACATTTTCTTGTGGCCAAGACGGTCGCTTAACATGCCAGCGCCGGGCAGCAGGCCAGCAACCACCAACGGGTAGGCGTTAACGATCCACAGTTTTTGTGAGGCTGTGGCATCCAATGCCTGGGTCAGGCGCGGCAACGCGGTGTAAAGCACCGTCATATCGGTAATGATTAAAAATAGCGCACTGGAGATCATTGCCAGGATCAGCCAGCGGTTTTGGGCGTGCATAAAGAGTATCCTAGTAAACCGATGACGCGGCTGCGTCACCTTACGGTAACCACCCGGTAGCACCGGTGGTATACTGCTATAATATAAATCCATACGTACGTATTGAAAAGGGGCTTTCTCAATGGGGCGTCAACGAAGTATCGATCGTGACAAGGTGCTGGATACCGCAGAAGAGATTGTGGCGACCCAAGGTGCGGCAGGGTTAACCATCGATTCGGTGGCTAAAGCCATGGGGATCTCCAAGGGGGGCGTGCAATATTGCTTTGGTAGCAAAGATGCGCTCATCGATGCGATGTTTGACCGTTGGGGCAAGGTTTATGAGCAGGTTTTTGACGATATTGCGGGCAGCGATCCGGACCCTTTAACCATCGTCCAGGCGCATATGCAGGCTACACGCAGTTCCGATCAGGCTTCCAGCGCCAAGGCTGCCGGGTTGATGGCGACGTTAATTCAGACGCCAGAACATCTGGACAGTACGCGAGAATGGTATCGCAGCCGCATAGCAGGTTTGGATCTGACCACCGAAGCGGGGAGAAAGGCGCGCCTGGCCTTCTTGGCTACCGAGGGAGCCTTCATGCTGCGCTTCTTCGGCTTCATGGATATTACTCAGCAGGAATGGGAGGCGATGTTTGCCGATCTACAAAAGTGGGTTCTTACCGATACGGCTCGCAATGGTTGACCTATCACACTGATAGATGGCGATCGCTCCGCTTGGCGAGTATGTTTAGCGAATAAAGATATTCCCTCGAAGAACCCACTTTTAGCCAGCCACCTCCGTGCTGGCTTTTTTTTGCTTAAAATACCTGCTTGAACGGTTTCACCGTGACTTCGCCGTATACGCCAGCGTCTACGTACGGGTCTTGTGCAGCCCAGGATTTTGCCGCCTCCAGCGAAGGGAACTCGGCGATCACGGTAGAACCGGTAAATCCAGCCTGGCCCGGATCGTTGCTATCAATAGCCGGGTTAGGGCCAGCGACCACCAACCGGCCTTCATCACGCAGCGCTTGCAGGCGAGCCAGATGGGCGGGGCGAACGGCCATGCGCTGTTCGAGCGTGCCAGGTACGTCTTGTGCGTAGATCAGATAAAGCATATTTCACCTTTAAAATCATTGCCATACAACGGTAATCACAAAGTAGCGCAAAACCTGTGACAAGGGAATGCCAATCCAGATAAAAATTCATTACCGAGCTGAGGATAGCTGCGTGTGCTGCGATTGACGGATGAGTGGACATATTGGTTAACAATCCGTATGCAAAGCTCAATAAAAGGCTAATTAAACGTTAATATCCCTATGAGTTTGCTGGTTTTAGCGCCTAATGATGCCGATTAAAGCGATAGTTTGTCTTTCGTTATTGAATATGATTGCTATTTGCATTTAAACTTGGCGCACCAGAGGAAACAGAATCATTATGCCGCTAAACAAAATGTTCCTTATTCGCCGAATTTCCGTGCCAATTGCCCTCTCCGTTGGTTTGCACAGTGCCCTGGTGGCCGCCTTGCTCTACGCTTCCGTCAACGAAGTGTTGGAGTTGCCGAAGCAGGAAGATGCCCCTATCAGCGTTATGATGGTGAATATGACCGCGTTGGCAGAACCGCCACCGCCGGCAGCGGCGGAACCGGAGCCGCAGGTAGAACCTGAGCCAGAACCAGAACCGATCCCGGAGCCCGAGCCGCCACCGCCGGTACCGGTAGCCATTCCTAAACCGGAGCCGGAGAAACCCAAGCCGAAGCCAAAACCGAAGCCGAAGGTAGAGAAGCCGGTCAAGCGTGAAGTGAAGAAGACCGAACCGCGTGAACCTTCGCCGTTTGACAGTCAATCCGAAGCCAAGCCGATCGACAAGGCACCGGTTAAACAGGCACCATCAGCACCCGCGCCGGGAACTTCCCGTGAGTTGGGGCCGAAAGCTTTGAGCATCGGCAAGCCGATGTATCCACCGCGCGCCCTGGCATTGCAGATTGAAGGCAAGGTCAAGGTTCAGTTCGATGTCGATAGCGACGGGCGGGTGACTAACGTGCGTATTCTGTCGGCGGAACCACGTAATATGTTCGAACGTGAGGTGAAGCAGGCAATGCGTAAATGGCGCTATGAAGCCAAAACCGCGCAGAATCTGACGAAGACCATCGTCTTCAAAATGGAAGGTTCGACGGTCGAGTAAGCAATAAAAAAGGTCGCGTTTGCGACCTTTTTGCTATCTGGCGTAGGCTTACTCGCCAACGCGGAAGTTCATCTTGCCGTCTGGCAGGGCGCGAGGGCTACCGCCGTCATCTACCGCTACATAGGTAAAGACCGCTTCCGTGGCACGGTAGCGCTGGCCGATTGGGGCAGAAGACACCTTCTTGACCCAAACTTCCACATTGATGGTAATCGAGCTGCGGCCACTGCGGATACAGTTGGCATAGCAGCACACCACGTCACCCACCGCGACCGGTTTGAGAAAGGTCATGCCGTCTACCCGCACGGTTACCACGCGCCCTTCGGCGATCTCTTTGGCCAGGATCGCACCGCCGATGTCCATTTGCGACATCAGCCAGCCGCCAAAGATATCGCCGTTGGCATTGGTATCTGCCGGCATGGCCAGCGTGCGCAGCACCAGCTCACCGCTAGGCAAAGGTCGTTGTTCGGTCATTATTTCTTCTGCTCTTCTGGCATATGACGGTAAATATAGATACCGCTCAACAGGGTGAAGACCAGCGTCAGCACGGTCAGGCCAAATACCTTGAAGTTAACCCAAACGTCCTGCGGCATCCAGAATGCCACATAGATATTGGCCAAGCCGCAGGCCAGGAAGAACAGGGCCCAGGCAATGTTAAGGTGGTTCCAGACGCTGTCCGGCAGGGTCAGCTCTTTACCCAGCATGCGTTGGATCAGCGGCTTTTTCAGTATCAGTTGGCTGATCAGCAGCGCCAGGGCAAACAAGGTGTAGATGACCGTGACCTTCCATTTGATAAACAGGTCGTTGTGAAACACCAGGGTCAAGGTGCCGAATACGGCGACCATAGCAAAGGTGATCAGCGTCATCTTCTCTACCTTGCGATATTTCAGCCAGGTAAAGACCAGTGCCAGGGCGGTGGCGACGATCAAGGCACCCGAGGCGACGTAGATATCGTAAAGCTTATAAAAGGCAAAAAAGACAATCAGGGGTAGAAAATCAAGAAACTGCTTCATAAATCAATCCATCATAGGTTCATCGGGCGACTATACCGGATTTGGCCCGTTCTGTGTATCGCACTAAAGGGCAGATTATCGGTGTTCGTCCGGTAGATTGCTGCTGTAAACACCAGAATTTGCATAAACTTACGATTGTTACCGTCGGTTATTTGCAAGCGCAGGGTGTACGACGCATATTAAGCATAATAATAGCCGCATAATTTACCATGGAAAATAGCTATGCAGTGGAAGTCTCTGCGGGCGTGGACGCCCGGTTTGACGCATTTGTTAGGATATGAACGCAGTTGGTTAAAACCGGATATTCGTGCGGGGTTATCGGTCGCAGCGGTAGCTTTACCGGTGGCGATTGCCTATGCCGAATTGGCCGGTGTCAGCCCGGTGGTCGGGCTTTACTCCTGTATTTTACCGATGATCGCCTATGCCATTTTTGGCTCGTCGCGGCAGTTGATTGTCGGGCCGGATGCGGCAACCTGTGCGGTGATTGCTGCCGTGGTGACTCCGCTTGCCGCAGGAAGTATGGAGCTGCACTGGCAGCTCACCATCATGATGACCGCCATGACGGGGGGGTGGTGTTTGCTGGCCAGCCGCTTCCGGCTCGGGGCCTTGGCAGACCTGCTTTCGCGCCCGATCCTCAGCGGATTGCTGAACGGGGTGGCGGTGACCATCATCGTCGATCAGATCGGTAAAGTGCTGGGGTTCGGTACGCCACCGGCACAGCTGATTGAACGTATTTATGCCTTGCCCGGCAACATTCTGCACAGCGATTGGCCGACGATGGGCATTTCATTGCTTACGCTGACGATGCTGGTGGGGGTTAAAAAGTTGCGGCCTAACTGGCCAGCGCCGTTGTTTGCCATCGTGCTGGTCGCCTTTATCACCTGGGCGTGTAATTTACAGCAGCACGGTATTATTACCGTAGGGGGCTTCAGCGGCATGCTGCCTATTGTCCAGTGGCCGGATTTTCAGCCGGGCTTACTGCGTGACATGGTGATACCGGCGCTCAACCTGGCAGTGGTCAGCTTTGTCAGCATGATGCTCACGGCGCGCAGCTTTGCGGCGAAAAATGGCTACGAAGTTAACGCCGATGCGGAGTTCCGTGCGCTGGGGCTGGTAAACATTGTTTCCGCGCTGTCGCAAGGGTTTGCCATCAGCGGGGCCGATTCGCGTACGGCGGTAAACGATGCCAACGGAGGCAAGAGCCAGCTGGTATCAATTATTGCCGCCATCGTCATTGGCATTGTGCTGCTGTTCCTGACTTCGCCGCTGCAATTTATTCCGGTGGCCGGATTAGGCGTGGTGCTGATGTACGCAGCCTGGTCGTTGATCGACATTCGCGGCATCTGGATCCTGCGCAAGCGCAATGCCCAGGCGTTCAGACTGGCGGCTTTCACCTTCGTCAGCGTGCTGCTGGTGGGGGTGATCAGCGGCATTGGCTTGGCGGTATTGCTTGGCCTGATGCAGTTTCTCCGCACCGTGTTCCGCCCTACGGAGCAATTGCTGGGGGTCAATGAGGAAGGCATGATCCACTCAATGGGCAACAACAACGGGGTGAAGGCGGTGCAGGGCGTGATGATGTACCGCTTTAACTCCCCGCTGACCTATTTTAACGTGGCCTACTTCAAACGGCGCATCCTCAATCTGGTCGACAGTACGCCGTTCCAGCCGCGTTGGGTGGTGGTTGATGCGGTGGCCAGCTTTACCCATGCAGATATCAGCGTGCTGGCGGCCATCGATGAGCTAAAACGTGATTTGTTACAGCGTAACGTAAAGCTGGTGCTGGCCGGACGGCGCACCGAGTTAACACGCTGGTTCCGTATCAATCAGGTGGGGCGTGATAAGGATCTGATCCTGGTGCCCGACCTTTATCTGGCACTCAAGCTGATACAAAGTAAGGAACAGGCCGAACCAGGTACAGCACAGTAAATAAAAAGGGCACGCTAAAAGCGTGCCCTTAAACGTCAACAGACCCTGTTTATCTTTTATCCAGGGACACGCCAGAAGCGGGCGCTGTGTCACGCAGTAGCATATACAGCCGGAACAGATAAATCAGCAGTAGGGCAGAAACCAGATTGCTTAAAGCCGTCAGCACTATGCTGGCAACGTGTGGCGTCAACACAGACAAATGACTGACCATAAACAGCACCAGCAGCTTGGCCGCCAACCACAGCATCATCGCCGGTACGATCACCCGCGCGTTGGCAAAGGCCAGCT
Organism: Serratia sp. 14-2641; assembly: GCF_001692375.1. NCBI lineage: Bacteria > Pseudomonadati > Pseudomonadota > Gammaproteobacteria > Enterobacterales > Yersiniaceae > Serratia > Serratia sp. 14-2641. The sequence goes on from NZ_LXKR01000055.1 coordinate 250,592, forward strand.
TGCAGCTTAGCTTCAGTGAGGCAAACATGCCTTTCCCATCGGCCACAGAAATCACCGGGGCCAACGAGAACGAGATCGCCATGATTACCCCGGGCACGACGAACAGCGTCAGGCCAAGCTGAGTCAGCAAGGTGCAAACAAACAGCAGCAACAGTAAACGCGGCAATAGCGGGGCAGATATCCCGATAGCCCGCAGCGCACTGGTACGCTGGCCTTCAGAAACCAGGCGGATCAGCGTCAGCATGCCCCCTACCAGCAGCACGTTACCCACTAAAGCGGAAATCGTGGCGGCGGCGGACACTTTCAACAGCACCATCTGCTGTTCAGGCGTCATTTGCTGAATGATTTCCTGGATCCCCATGCCGGCACCGGCGTTGGAGGCCAAATCACTTTCCGTCGCGGTCAGGATCTTCAACTGCTCGATATCGGGGCTAAACGCCTGATTAAGCAGCACAGAAATGAATGCGGTCAGCAGTGCCAACAGCACAATGCTGGCAACCTGATTACGGAAAAAGTTAAAACTGTCACGGTACAACGTGTTGGCCGTAATTGGCATGCTTGGCATGCAGACTCCTTGGCGTCGGGAACGTAGTTAAATCAGTGGGCGATTGTACCCTGTTCCGCGCCGCTGTGGCACCCCGCGAATGGCACTGTGCTGATTTCTTGGGCGATTATGGTCTCTGACAATGATAATGGCAGGGGAACCGGCAAGGGCGGCAGGCCGTAGCGCTCACGGGCTCGATCGCAGGCCTCATTGCGCAGGCCGTTTTCCCCGGATTGATCGAATTCGCGGCAGGGACTAGGGCGATTGGGGTAGATCGAACAGGACACCGCCTGACCAATCTCACCCACCAGCGAGGTGCAGCGCGGGGACTTGCTGTTGGTCCCCAGCATACAGCGCAGAAAGGGGCTCAAGGGTTCAGTCAAGGATATAGGTACCACGCCGCCGCCATCTTCTGCTTCGGCCCAATAGAATGATACTCGGAAATAACCGCAGCAGGCGCCGCAGCTGGTGCAGGGATTTTGAATTTCGCTCATCTTGATTGCCACCGACTCCTTACCGGCCCAACCAAAACCAACAGGAATGATGAAATTACGCAGAGGCATTTTTTTTAGCAACTTTTTTTGGTAACAGAAATGTAAACATGCATAAAATTTGCAACAAAAGGCGTTTATTGATTCAGATCAATTATCGATTTATTAACACCTTAGGTGGCTTTGTTTTTGGTGGGAATTTAAATTTTTACACTTAAGATGTGATCTCGATGGGATCATAAATACCTGTTAATAGGTATATTCATCGGGACTGTAAACCACACAAATGGAATGGATAATGAAAAAGACAACTCTGGTGGTGTTAGGGGCTCTGATGGCTCCTATGGTAGCAAGCGCGCATCAAGCGGGTGATTTCCTGTTCCGGGCAGGGACTGCAACAGTTCGTCCTAATGCAGGTTCGGACAACGTTTTAGGCCAAGGATCTTTCAACGCCAATAACAACACCCAGTTGGGTCTGACTTTTGGCTATATGGTGACGGACAATATCGGCGTCGAATTACTGGCTGCAACGCCGTTCCGCCATAAAGTGTCTCTGGGTGGCCCAGCGGTCAACGGGAATATTGCAACCGTTCGTCAACTGCCACCAACGCTGATGGCGCAGTATTACTTTGGCGAAAAACAGGACAAGCTGCGCCCATACCTGGGTATTGGTGTGAACTACACCATGTTCTTCGACGAGAAATTCAACGACAACGGCAAGGATGCAGGTTTAAGCAACCTGGATCTGAAAAATTCCTGGGGTGTTGCCGGGCAGGCAGGTCTGGATTACAACCTGGATGAGCACTGGATGCTGAATATGTCGGTCTGGTGGATGAATATCGAGACCAAGGTGCGCTTTGACGCGGGTGATCAACATCAGAGCGTTGATACGCGTCTGGATCCGTGGGTGTTTATGTTTGGTGCGGGTTACCGCTTCTAAGCCAGCAATAAAGGAGGCGCTGTTCGGCGCCTCCCTCTTCAGTTATTTAATGCGCATATCGTTTTCGACGGATTTAACTCCTGCCACGCCGCGTGTCACCTGAATGGCACGGTTAGCATCGGCACTGGAGCTGACAAAACCGCTCAACTGTACCCGGCCCTTAAAGGTTTCAACGCTAATCTCGGTGGATTTGATGGTTTTATCCGCCAGCAGTGCTGACTTCACTTTGGTAGTGACGACCGTATCGTCAATATAGCCGCCAGTCCCTTCTGATTTTGCCGTTGGAGCACAGGCAGAAACTGCCATAGCCAAAATAGCCGCCATGCACAGCGCTGAAAGGGTTTTAAATAGCTTCATAAATGACTCTCCTTGCATATGTTATTGTTGAAATTAAAGGCTGATTTCAATCAGCTAACGAAATCGTATGCACTGAACCACTGAATATTTAGCGGCAAATATGATTGTGGGGCAGGTTGCTGGTTTGTTCAAATTGTTTGCGAAAATATCTTTGGCAAGATTGAGGGTAAACAAAGTGTTATCACCGGACACTTTCGTAGTATCCGGTGATTGAGGGCGGGGAGATTAAACGCGGGTAGCGGCTTTCATTTCACGTACAAACTTGCCAAGTTTGGCCAGCATTTCTGCCGGTTGTGCCTGATTCTGTTCGATGATTTTAACAATTGCCGAGCCAGAGATCGCCCCGGCGGCCCCGGCTTGCAACGCATCCTTGACCTGTGAAGGTTCAGAGATACCAAAGCCTTGCAACGGCGGTGCCGCATGATATTCGCGCAGCTTATTGACCAGATGGTGCAGCGGTAACTGCGCCCGGCTTTCCGTTCCGGTTACTCCGGCGCGTGACAGCAGGTAAGTGTAGCCCCGGCCGTGGGACGAGATTTCACGCAGTAAATCTTCATCCGCATTTGGCGGGCAAATATAGATTGGTGCAATACCATGGCGAGTTGCCGCCGCGCGGAAAGGCGCTGACTCTTCGAAAGGTACGTCCGCGATCAACACCGAATCTACACCGGCTTGCGCGCAGCGCTGATAAAATGCGTCTATGCCGCCGTGGAACACCAGGTTGGCGTACATCAGCAGGCCAATCGGAATATCAGGGTGTTTCTGACGGATCGCCGCCAGCATTTCAAAACAGTGCGTTGGCGTAACGCCAGAAGCGAAAGCACGCAGCGCTGCACTTTGAATGGTTGGGCCATCGGCCAACGGATCCGAGAAGGGGATCCCCAACTCCAAGGCATCTGCACCGTTCTCCACCAGCGTATCAATAATCTGTAACGATAGCGTCGGGTTTGGGTCGCCAAGGGTGACAAACGGCACGAAGGCGCCTTCTTTATTATTTTCCAACCGCTTGAACAGTTGCTGATAACGTTCCATCAGATTTCTCCCCGTGCTTTAAGAATGTCGTGAACGGTAAATATGTCTTTGTCGCCGCGGCCGGACAGGTTAACTACCAGGATCTGTTCTTTCTGCGGCTCTTCACGGATCATTTTCAGCGCGTGTGCGAGGGCATGGGAAGACTCCAACGCCGGGATAATCCCTTCGTGGCGGGAAAGCTCCTTGAAAGCCTCCAGCGCTTCATCATCGGTGATCGACACGTATTCTGCGCGGCCGATGCTGTTGAGATAGGCGTGCTGTGGGCCAACGGAAGGGAAGTCCAAACCGGCGGAAATCGAGTAAGACTCCTCGATCTGGCCTTCAGAGGTTTGCATCATCGGTGATTTCATACCGAAGTAGATCCCCACTTTGCCGTGTTTCAGCGGCGCACCATGCTGGCCGGTTTCGATCCCCAGGCCGGCAGGTTCAACGCCGATCAGGCCAACGCTGACCTCATCGATAAAGTCGGCAAACATGCCGATGGCGTTGGAACCACCGCCAACGCAGGCCAATACGGCATCCGGCAGACGGCCTTCACGCTCCAGCACCTGAGCTTTGGTTTCTTCGCCGATCATGCGTTGGAACTCACGCACGATGGTCGGGAACGGGTGCGGGCCTGCGGCAGTGCCCAGCATGTAGTGGGCCTTTTCGTAAGAGCCAGACCAGTCGCGCAGCGCTTCGTTACAGGCATCTTTCAGCGTGGAAGAGCCGCTGTGCACCGGGATCACTTCTGCGCCCATCAGACGCATACGGAAAACGTTCGGTGACTGGCGTTCGATGTCCTTGGCGCCCATGTAGATACGGCACTTCAGACCGAGCAGGGCACAGGCCAGCGCAGAGGCCACACCGTGTTGGCCAGCGCCGGTTTCCGCGATGATCTCGGTCTTGCCCATGCGTTTGGCAAGCAGTGCCTGGCCCAATACCTGGTTGGTCTTATGGGCACCGCCGTGCAGCAGATCTTCACGCTTCAGGTAGAGTTTGGTTTTGCTACCGGCAGTCAGGTTTTTGCACAGCGTCAGTGCCGTTGGGCGGCCCGCGTAGTTTTTCAGCAGATCGATAAACTCTGCCTGGAACTCTGGGTCACGCTGGGCGCTGACGAAGGCCTCTTCCAGTTGTTTCAGGGCTGGCATCAAAATTTGCGGCACGTACTGACCGCCAAATTCGCCGAAGTAAGGGTTAAGCAGCGTCATTATTTTTCCCGTTATTATCCGTTAAATGAGGTTCGAAATCAGTAGGCGCGCAGGGTTTGGAACACCGCCGCCAGACGCTCGGCATCTTTGATGCCGGGTTGGCTCTCTACGCCAGAGTTGAAATCGAGGCCCGCACAGCCCAGTTGGGCCGCATCTACGCAGTTGTCCGCACTCAGGCCTCCTGCCAGCATCACGTTGTCCAGCGTTTGCCCCTGCAACACCGACCAGTCAAAGCGAACTCCGGTACCGCCAGCACCATTATCCAGCAGGTAACGATCGACCTGTTGCAGATCGCGAGCGGGCAGGCTGTCCTTCACGCTCAAGGCTTTCCAGATCTGACAGGTGGCTGGCAGCTCGGCACGCAGGGCGTTGATATAAGCCTGGTCTTCCGCGCCGTGCAGTTGCACCGCATGCAGACCAAGGCGCTCGGCAGTTTGCGCGACCGTAGCGGTCGGCGCATCACAGAAAACGCCCACGTATTTCAACGGTGCTCCGGCGATCACTTCCCTGGCGCGGGCAATGTCCACGTTACGCGGGGAACGGCCAACGAAGATCAGACCGCCGTAGTTGGCACCTGCCTGATAAGCGGCTGCGGCATCTTGTGGTCGGGTCAGGCCGCAGACTTTGTTGTCGCCCAGGATCACGCGGCGTACCGCGCTGCGCAGGTTGGTTTCCGACATCAACGCGCTGCCGATCAGAAAACCGTTGGCATAGCGGCTGAGTTCGCGGATCTGGCGATAGTTGTTGATGCCGGACTCGCTGATCACCGTCACGCCATGTGGCACTTTAGGAGCCAGAGTGCGGGTGCGATCCAGATCAATAGACAGATCGCGCAGATCGCGGTTGTTAATGCCGATCACTTTGGCTTCGAGCTGTACCGCGCGCTGTAATTCCTCTTCGCTAATCACCTCGGTCAGCACGCCCATATTCAGGCTGTGTGCCACCGCGGCAAGTTGGCGGTACTGTTCGTCATCGAGCACCGACAGCATCAACAGAATGGCGTCGGCCTGGTAGTGACGTGCCAGATAGATCTGGTAAGGGTCGATCATAAAGTCCTTACACAGCACCGGCTGGGACACGGTTTTACTCACCAGAGGCAGAAAATCGAAGCTGCCCTGGAAGTATTGCTCATCGGTCAATACCGAGATCGCTGAGGCGAAGTCCTTATACACCGAGGCGATTTCTACCGGGTCAAAATTCTCGCGGATCAGCCCCTTGGAAGGAGAGGCTTTCTTGCATTCGAGAATAAATGCCGTTCTGGCGCCTTGTAGCGCATGATAAAAGCTACGCTCGCTTGGCACGATTTCGTTTTGAAAGCTGGCTAATGGCTGTTGTTGCTTACGTGCCGCGACCCACTGCGCCTTGTCACGAACAATCTTGTTGAGCACGGTTTCCTGCATCATTTATCCTCTTGCTGCCAAAGCAGTGACACGCTGGTAAGCCTGCCCACTGTGGATCATTTCCAATGCCTGCTGCGCGTTCTGGCGCAGGTCTTCCTGTCCGAATAGTTTCAGCAACAGTGCGACGTTGGCGGCGACCGCCGCGGCGTGCGCTGGCTCGCCTTTACCTTGTAACAACCTTGCCAGAATGTCACGATTTTCTTCCGGCGACCCGCCTAGCAGGGAGCCCAGCGGGTGGCTTTCCAACCCAAAGGATTTAGGTGTCAGCTGATAACTTTCAATTTCGCCGTCATTCAGTTCGGCTACGTGAGTGGTGGTGTGGATCGCCACTTCATCCATACCGCCACCGTGTACGACGGCAGCGCGCTGATAACCCAATACGCGCAGGGTTTGGGCGATTGGCAGCACCAGCTCCGGGCTGTAGACCCCAATCAGCGCCAACGGTGGGCGAGCCGGGTTAATCAACGGCCCGAGGACGTTGAACACCGTGCGGGTCTTCAGCTGCTGGCGTACCGGCATCGCATGGCGAAAACCGGTGTGATACTGCGGCGCAAACAGGAAACACACGCCCAGTTCGTCCAATGCTTTGCGGGATTCTTCAGCAGGCAGATCCAGGCGGATCCCGAAGGCGGCCAACAGATCGGATGAACCGGAACGGCTGGAGACACTGCGGTTGCCGTGCTTGGCCACCTTGACCCCACAGGCTGCGGCGACAAAGGCGCTGGCCGTGGAGATATTGATGCTGTTGGTGCCGTCACCGCCGGTGCCGACGATATCCGCGAAGGCATAATCCGGGCGTGGGAACGGTAAAGCATCGGCCAAGAGCGCCTTGGCTGCTCCGGCGATTTCTTCCGGGTGCTCCCCGCGGATCTTCATGCTGATCAATGCTGCCGCCAGTTGGCTAGGTTCCAGCTCACCGCGCACGATAGCGCTGAATAACTGCTGGCTTTCTTCCTGGCTCATCGACTCCGAGCGATACAGTTTTTCAAGAATAGGTTGCATAGTCGGTTCCCCTTGATTATTTCGCCAGCGCCCAGGCCAACGTCTGCTCAAGCAAACGCGCGCCCTGGGTGGTCAGAATGGATTCTGGATGGAATTGGAAACCACATACGCGGTGTTCATCGTGACGCACTGCCATCACCATGTCGCCGAAGCGAGCATTGACGGTCAGTCCTTCAGGGATATTGCTGCCGACCAGCGAATGATAGCGGGCGACCGGCAGCGGGTTAGCCATACCGGCAAACATCCCCTGGTTATCGTGAGTAATGGAAGAAGCCTTGCCGTGCAAGATCTCACCGGCCTGGCCAACGTGGCCACCATAAGCTTCCACAATCGCCTGATGGCCGAGACAGATACCGATGATTGGCATCTGGCCGTGCAGGCGTTGCAACAGTTCGGGCATACAGCCAGCGTCGGCTGGAGTACCTGGGCCAGGGGACAGCATCAAAATAGGCTGCTTCATCTGTTGCAGGCGCGCGATGATGACCTCGGCAGCAATCTGGTTACGGTAAATCACGACCTGATGGCCGCTGGCACGCAGCTGATCGACCAGGTTGTAGGTAAAGGAGTCGACGTTATCGAGCAGTAAGATATCGGCCATTAGAAAATCTCCTTGGCCTGGTGCGCGCTGGCGATGGCACGCAGCACGGCACGTGCCTTGTTACGGGTTTCATCGGCTTCCGCCTGCGGAACGGAGTCCAGCACCACACCGGCACCGGCCTGCACGGTGGCAACACCGTCCTCAACATACGCGGAACGAATGACAATACAGGTATCGAGATCGCCGTGAGCGGTAAAGTAGCCCACTGCACCGCCGTAGCTGCCACGACGGGTGCCTTCAGAGGCGGCAATCAGTTGCATGGCGCGCACTTTCGGCGCTCCGCTCAGCGTGCCCATATTCATACAGGCCTGATAGGCATGCAGCACGTCGAGATCACTACGCAGCTTGCCGACCACGCGGGAAACCAGGTGCATCACGAATGAGTAACGGTCTACCTTGGTCAGGTCGGCCACGTAGCGGCTGCCAGCTTCACAGATGCGGGCCAGATCGTTGCGGGCCAGGTCGACCAGCATCAGGTGTTCCGCCAGCTCTTTATGGTCGGTACGCATTTCCAGTTCGATGCGGCTGTCGAGATCCAGATCCAGCGAACCGTCGGCGCGGCGTCCGCGAGGACGAGTACCGGCGATCGGATAAATTTCGATTTGGCGGCTGGTAGCATCATATTTCAGCGCGCTTTCCGGCGAGGCTCCGAACAGCGTGAACTCGTTGTCCTGCATAAAGAACATGTAAGGGCTTGGATTGTTTTCCTTCAGCGTCTGGTAAGCCGCCAGCGGGTTAGGGCAAGGCAGAGAGAAGCGACGAGAAGGCACCACCTGGAAAATCTCACCGTGGCGGATGGCCTGCTGCAACTGGCTGACTACCGCGCCGTACTCTTCATCGCTCTGATTGCAGCTTAGCTGCATGTCTTCCAATTTCTGATGAGGAATGGCGATTGGAGTTTGTTGCAATTGCACCTGAAGCTGTTCGAGACGCTGCTGCAAACGCAGTGTTTCAGCGTTGTCACCGGTGAATACGCTGGCTTGCAAACGCGCCACACCGCGTTGGTGATCCAGCACCAGCAGCGTTTCCGCCAGATAGAAACAGAAGTCTGGGCAGCGCTGGTCTTGGCGCAGTTCTGGCAGGTCTTCAAAGCCAGCAACCAGGTCATAGGCAAACAGGCCGCCGAGCAGCATGGCTTCACGCTCATCGGCGGGGGCATCGACCAAAGTCAGCATTGTGCGTAACGCATCAAACACCGACAGTGAACGCAAGCGGGCATCTTCGTCTTGTACCGTATCAATTGCCGGGAAGGTCAACTCACGGCCATCAGGGCGAGCCTGGATTTGTACGTCGGCAGGCAAGGCTTCATCCAACAGTGGCAGCAGGGCTGCGCCGTTAGCGGTCAGCGCCTGAAGGCTGACCTTACGGCCCAAAGCGGTAATGCGCAGGGCACTGTCGACAATCAGCAGGCTTTTCAGGTTTTGCTTGCTGTTGATTTCCGCCGAGTCTAGCAACAGGGTGGCAGGACGGGCGCCGCACAGCTGATGAAAAATCGCCGTCGGATCGCTGCGGTAACCGGCCTGTGCCGTGAGTAGTTTGAGCTGTGGTTTGATGTTCATCTTCAGTAGTTCCAGTCAAATCTTGTCCATTAAAAAGCCCGCTATAATGAGCGGGCCTAGGGAATCTGCAGTGTCAGATGACAGGTATGCGTGATTACTCGACCCTTGATTGGGAAGTACGCCACCAGCGAAGAAGAGAAGTGTGCTTAGTCATCATGTTGCTCTCTGTATTTTCATCCAACACGGTTATTGCCGTGAACTTGTGTACTAGTTAACTGGAACGAAGGGGCAATGTCAACTCTCTTTTTGCACAATATGTTAGCGGCTAATGTGAAAACGTTAATCTGGCGGGAGCGCCATCGGCAGAATAGATTTCCGTCCGGCCAACCTTAACGGGTATGATAGAAAGCCAAGCCATCGCAGGATATCCCTTTTGACAGACAGCAGCCCACAATCCTCCGCTTTTACCCTGTACGATCTCCACAGCCACACCACCGCTTCGGACGGTTACTTAACGCCGACTCAACTGGTGCAGCGAGCCGTTGAGATGCGCGTTGGTGTGCTGGCTATTACCGATCACGACACCACCAACGGATTGGCAGAGGCTGCGGCCGCGATAGCCGATCTTGCCTTGCCTTTGCAGCTGGTTAACGGCGTCGAGATTTCTACCCTGTGGGAAAACCATGAGATCCACATTGTCGGGCTGGGGCTCGATATCGCCCACCCGGCACTGTTACAGCTGCTGATCGAACAGACCGAGCGCCGTAATCTGCGAGCGCAAGAAATCGGCGTTCGGTTAGCGAAAGCGCGTATTCCCGATGCCTATGCCGGAGCACAACAACTGGCAGGGGACGGAGCGGTCACCAGAGGGCATTTTGCCCGTTTTCTGGTGCAGCAGGGCATGGCCGCCAACATGGCGCAGGTGTTCAAGAAGTATCTCGCCAAAGGGAAAATCGGCTATGTTCCGCCACAGTGGTGTACAATAGAACAAGCCATTGATGTCATTCATCAATCCGGTGGTCAAGCGGTGATGGCGCATCCGGGCCGTTACGATCTGACGGCCAAATGGCTGAAGCGTCTGCTGGCCTATTTTGCCGAACATGGCGGCGATGCGATGGAGGTGGCGCAGTGTCAGCAAGCCCCTCATGAGCGTACGGTGTTGGCTAAATATGCGCAGGACTATCAATTATTGGCGTCTCAGGGTTCGGATTTTCATCAGCCCTGTTCGTGGATTGAGTTGGGTCGCAAACTGTGGTTACCCGGCGGTGTTGAACCGGTGTGGCGCGATTGGCCACAGCCCCAACAGAACTTAGTAGATTGATTTAACGCGGGCGTTGTTTTGCGCGTGCATCATTTTCAGGAGTTAGAGATGAGCCAGCTATTTTATATTCACCCGGACAACCCGCAGCCGCGCCTGATCAATCAGGCCGTAGAGGTGCTGCGCAAGGGCGGTGTGATCGTCTATCCAACAGACTCTGGCTACGCGCTGGGCTGCAAACTTGAAGAGAAGGCGGCTTTGGAGCGTATTTGCCGTATTCGCCAGTTGGACGGCAACCACAACTTTACGCTGATGTGCCGCGATCTGTCCGAGCTGTCGACCTATGCCTATGTGGACAACTCGTCGTTTCGCCTGATCAAGAACAATACGCCGGGCAATTACACCTTCATCCTGAAAGCGACCAAAGAAGTGCCTCGTCGCCTGATGAATGACAAGCGTAAAACCATCGGCCTGCGTGTGCCATCTAACCCGATCGCTCTGGCATTGCTGGAAGTGCTCAATGAGCCAATGATGTCGACTACGCTGATGTTGCCGGGCAATGATTTTGCCGAATCCGATCCGGAAGAGATCAGCGAACACCTTGGCAAGCAGGTGGATCTGGTGATCCACGGCGGTTTCCTGGGCCAGCAGCCGACCACGGTTATCGATCTGACTGAATCCTCTCCGGAAGTGATCCGTGAAGGGGCTGGCGATCCAGCGCCATTCCGCTAAACAGCAGGACGAAGTCAGTGCCAAGGAGGGATAAAGCCTGTATAATAAGCGGTTGGTTTTGACCAAGTGCTAATCTTTGCGGCCGTCTCTCCTTGCTGAGAGTGGCGGCAAAGTCCCCCCGACGCCTGTGAAGGCGACATTAGAGGTTGCTCAATGAGCGAAAAGTTACAGAAAGTATTAGCGAATGCTGGCCATGGCTCGCGTCGTGAAATAGAAACCATGATTGAGGCGGGTCGCATCAGCGTCGACGGCAAGATCGCCAAACTGGGCGACCGCGTTGAAGTGGTCGCCGGGATGAAAATTCGTCTGGACGGTCATGTTGTCTCGATCAAAGAATCCGAAGAAGCGGTTTGCCGTGTGCTGGCGTATTACAAGCCGGAAGGCGAACTCTGTACCCGTAGCGATCCAGAAGGTCGCCCAACGGTCTTCGATCGCCTGCCAAAACTGCGAGGCTCTCGCTGGGTAGCGGTAGGGCGTTTGGACGTGAATACCTCAGGCTTGCTGCTGTTTACTACTGACGGTGAACTGGCTAACCGCCTGATGCACCCAAGCCGCGAAGTTGAACGCGAATACGCCGTGCGCGTGTTCGGCCAGATCGACGATGAAAAGCTCAAGCAACTGAGCAAAGGTGTCCAACTGGAAGATGGCCCAGCGGCATTCCGCACCATCACCTTCCAGGGTGGCGAAGGGATCAACCAGTGGTACAACGTCACGCTGACCGAAGGCCGTAACCGTGAGGTGCGTCGCCTGTGGGAAGCCGTTGGCGTGCAGGTAAGCCGTTTGATCCGCGTGCGTTACGGGGATATCGATCTGCCAAAAGGCCTGCCTCGTGGCGGCTATACCGAGCTGGATCTCAAGGCGATCAACTATCTGCGTGAGCTGGTGGAGCTGCAACCGGAAACCGTCAGCAAACTGCCGGTGGAACGCGATCGTCGCCGTGTGAAAGCCAACCAGATCCGCCGTGCGGTAAAACGTCACAGCCAGGTTGCTCCCGGTAGCCGTCGTGGCGCACCAGGCAGCAGCAAACCGGGTAAACCGGCCAAGTCTTCCAAGCGTAGCTAAATTTATCACCGTGGCCTTGCCTTCTGGCTTGGCCACGGATTATTCAGTTACCAGTCAATGCCCTGCTGAGCCTTGATCCCCGCTTCAAACGCGTGCTTCACCGGCCGCATCTCCGTCACGGTATCCGCCAGCTCCAGCAAATCGCGATGACAGCCACGACCAGTGATAATCACCGTCTGGTGCGCAGGACGCTGCTCAAGCGCCTCCAGCAGCTCAGCCAGCTCTAAATAGCCGTAACTCACCATATAGGTCAACTCGTCCATCAGCACCATATCCAGGCTGCTGTCGGCCAACATCCGCTTACCATGTTGCCAGACGGCCTGACAGGCGGCGGTATCGCTTTCCCGATCCTGAGTTTCCCAGGTAAAACCGGTTGCCATCACCTGAAATTCCACGCCGTGCTGTTGCAGCAGGTTTTTCTCGCCGTTGGGCCACTGGCCTTTGATGAACTGGATCACTCCAGCCTTCATACCGTGGCCGACGGCGCGGGTGACGGTGCCAAATGCAGCGGTGGTCTTGCCTTTGCCATTGCCGGTAAAGACCAGCAATAGGCCACGCGTTTCCTGCGCGGCGGCAATGCGGGCATCCACCTGTTCTTTGAGCCGTTGCTGGCGTTGCTGGTGACGATCTTCAGCCATGTTAAAAGCTTCCTTATTCGGCGGCGCCGGGTTTACGGTTGGGCTGAGCATCGAAGCTCATGCCGGTTTTACGGCGGCTGTCATCGCCCATCAGATACAGATAGAGTGGCATGATATCGGCCGGTGTTTTCAGCTTGTTTTTATCTTCCTGTGGGAAAGCAGATGCACGCATTTTGGTGCGAGTTCCGCCAGGATTGATGCAATTTACCCGCAAGTTACGGTTTTTATACTCATCGGCCAATACCTGCATCATCCCCTCGGTAGCAAACTTGGAAATGGCATAGGCCCCCCAGCCGGCACGGCCGGTGCGGCCAACGCTGGAGCTGGTGAATACCAACGAGCCCGCATTTGATTTTAGCAGCAACGGCAGCAGCGCCTGGGTAAGCATGAAGGTGGCATTCACGTTGACCTGCATCACTTCGTTCCACATGGTCATCGAAAGCTCGGCCATTGGGGCGATATCGCCTAACAGACCGGCGTTTTGCAATACGCCGTCCAAGCGTGGCACCTTGGTGGCCAAGTCCTCCGCCAGGGTTTGGCACTGCTCTGGCGTGGTGTGTAACAAATCCAGCGTAACGATATGCGTCGGGGCGCTGGAGATGGCGGCAATTTCAGCCTGAACGGCCTGCAGTTTGCTTTCCGTGCGGCCAAGCAGCACCAACTGTGCGCCGTAACGAGCGTAAGTCAGCGCCGCTTCACGGCCAATGCCGTCGCCCGCCCCGGTCACCAGAATAATTCGTTGTTCGAGCAGATCCTGCTTAGGTTGGTAATGCACAATAGTTCCTCGCGCCTGGTTGGCGGCTCCCGCGCTATGGCTGGGAGCTTGGGTGGATTGCGGATCGCGGGCAGGAGCAGAGTTGCTCAACCACAATGGCGATCCGCTGCGAATTTTTGTCAGTAATTTGATGAATAATGTCTGTTATATGCCTGAAATGGATCGCATTTTCAATGAGTAACCTACAGAAACGGCATTCTTTTGTAACAAAAACGGTACAATAGCGGCTTGGTTACCGCTGCGGGCAACCCCATAGCACGGAGGTGCGCCGCATGCTCATCAATCTGAATTTTCATTTAGGCGCGACAGCCGTGGTGCCATTTGCTAAAAAGTAGGTAGGGGCGCTGCATGCTGCTCCCGCTCAACTAACAAACTGTAAATAAAGGCGGTATCTGTGGAGTTTATATCTGTTTATGGCCTTTTCCTGGCCAAAGTTGCCACGGTGGTGATTGCTATTGCCGCGCTGGCGTTGCTGGCGGTGAGCCTCGGGCAGCGCAAGAGCCAGCAGAAAGGGGAACTACAGCTTACCGACCTGGGTGAGCAATATCGTGAAATGCAACGGGAAATGCGCCTTGCCCGCATGGGGGCGGCAGAGCAGAAGGCCTGGAGCAAGCAATTCAAAAAGCAGAACAAGGCCGACGACAAGCTGAAAAAACAGCGTGCCAAGGCCGGTGCGGTAGAGGCAGTCAAACCTTGCCTGTATGTGCTGGACTTCAAAGGAAGCATGGATGCCCATGAGGTCAGCTCACTGCGTGAAGAGATCTCTGCCGTATTGGCGGTAGCTACGGCCAAGGACGAAGTGCTGCTACGTTTGGAGAGCCCTGGTGGGGTGGTACACGGCTATGGCCTGGCAGCGTCGCAGCTGGAGCGCCTGCGCAAGGGCGGTATCCGCCTGACGGTGGCGGTGGATAAGGTTGCGGCTAGCGGCGGTTACATGATGGCCTGCGTGGCCGACCGCATTGTGGCAGCCCCGTTTGCCATCATTGGGTCGATCGGCGTGGTTGCGCAGATCCCCAACTTCCATCGCCTGCTGCAAAAGAGCAACATCGATGTGGAATTGCACACCGCTGGCCAGTTCAAACGCACCTTGACCCTGTTTGGTGAGAATACCGAACAAGGGCGGGAAAAATTCCGTGAAGATCTGAACGAAACCCACGAGTTGTTCAAACAGTTTGTTCATCAGCAACGCCCTTCATTGGCTATCGAAGAGGTCGCGACCGGTGAGCATTGGTATGGCACTCAGGCGAAAGATAAAGGGCTGGTTGACGCGGTCGGCACCAGTGACGATCTGTTGATTGCCGAGATGGAAAACCATGAGGTGGTGGGGGTGCGTTATGCTCGCCGTAAACGCTTCATCGATCGCTTTACCAGCAGTGCGGCAGAGAGCGCCGATCGTCTGCTGTTGCGCTGGTGGCAACGCGGCGAAAAACCGCTGTTGTAAGCCAGCAAGGCTTATGTTTACACGGGGCCAGATGGCCCCGTTTTTAATGGTTAATCCACCAGATGATATTTCTCGGAAAGCACATGGGCCAGGTGCTTAAACATATTAAATACGGCGGTGGTTTTTGCCGTTGGAAGACCCTCGGGATCTAAAAAAAACTCGCCGCGGAAAACCAACACGCTGCCTTTCTGCTCAACGTCGGTGGCCACCATGCCGTGCATATAATCTTCGTGTTGGCGGATGATGTTATTTGCTTCAGTAAGCAGATCTGCTCGTTCGATGGGTTGAGTATTGTTACGCATTTATTTCTCCTGCAAGCGAAAATTCTGAACGTATTCTAGCGCGGGTTCGCGTTTGTCCGCAAACCAGCTAAGGTTTAATTGCCGTCTGGACGGCCAGTGATTTGGCCCACCATAGCGAAATGAGGTTTTCCGCGCTAATTAAGTTGCGTCGCGTTTGTTATCAGGTAGAGTGTGGGATTTTGCGGCTTCCGGTGGAAGGATTTGTTTACGCTCAACGCAGGTCATAGCTGGCCTGGCCTCTGGGGTTCGGCGTGAACAGGTTAGGCTGGCTAAATGCGTTCAGGTTGACCAGTTAGGCAATCATTAGAAAAAAACAGGTTGATCTCTTGCCAGAGTACCGCAATATAAATAAGAGATACGAATTGCCGCGGTACGGCGAGACAAATGGCTTCTTTTTAGAAGTATTAAATTCAGGTAAAGGTAATTATGGGCAAAGCTCTCGTAATAGTTGAGTCCCCGGCAAAAGCCAAAACTATTAATAAATATTTAGGTAATGACTACGTGGTGAAGTCCAGCGTCGGTCATATCCGTGATTTGCCGACCAGTGGCTCAGCTAGCAAAAAGAGCGCTGAGTCAACCGAAGACAAAACCAAAGACAAAGCCAAAAAGAAAGTCAAGAAAGATGAAAAGACCGCGCTGGTCAATCGCATGGGCGTCGATCCTTACCACGGGTGGGAAGCGCAATATGAGATTTTGCCCGGTAAGGAAAAAGTGGTCGCCGAGTTAAAGTCGTTAGCCGAAAATGCTGACCACATTTACCTCGCAACCGACCTTGACCGCGAAGGGGAAGCCATCGCCTGGCACCTGCGGGAAGTGATCGGTGGAGACGACAAGCGCTTTAGCCGCGTGGTGTTTAACGAAATCACCAAAAACGCGATCCAGCAGGCGTTCCAAGCGCCAGGCGAGCTGAATATCGATCGTGTCAACGCACAGCAGGCGCGTCGCTTTATGGACCGCGTGGTGGGCTACATGGTGTCGCCACTGCTGTGGAAAAAAATTGCCCGTGGCCTGTCCGCTGGCCGGGTGCAGTCCGTTGCGGTACGGCTGGTGGTGGAGCGTGAGCGCGACATCAAGGCGTTCGTACCCGAAGAATACTGGGAACTGCATGCGGATCTGCTGGCGAAAGGCGAAATCGCGCTGCAGATGGAAGTCACCCACGCCCACGATAAGCCGTTCAAACCGGTTAACCGTGAGCAGACTCATGCCGCGCTTAACCTGCTGGAAAAAGCCCGTTATACGGTGCTGGACCGCGAAGACAAGCCAACCAGCAGCAAACCGGGTGCACCGTTCATCACCTCCACGCTGCAACAGGCTGCCAGTACTCGCCTGAGCTTCGGCGTGAAGAAAACCATGATGATGGCGCAGCGTCTGTATGAAGCCGGTCATATCACCTATATGCGTACCGACTCCACCAACCTGAGCCAGGACGCGGTCAACATGGTGCGTGGTTATATCGGTGACAACTTCGGCGACAAGTACCTGCCGAAGGCGCCTAACCAATACAGCAGCAAAGAAAATTCCCAGGAAGCACACGAAGCGATCCGTCCTTCCGATGTCAGCGTATTGGCTGAACAGTTGAAAGATATGGAAGCGGATGCGCAGAAACTGTATCAGCTGATCTGGCGTCAGTTCGTCGCCTGTCAGATGACACCGGCGCAATACGACTCCACCACGCTGACGGTGAAAGCCGACGACTTCCTGCTGCGTGCCAAAGGCCGTACGCTGCGTTTCGATGGCTGGACTAAAGTGATGCCTGCGCTGCGTAAGGGTGATGAAGATCGCACCTTGCCGTTTGTCGAAGTGGGCAGCGAGCTGGATCTGCAAAAGCTGATCCCGAGCCAGCACTTTACCAAGCCACCGGCACGTTACAGTGAAGCTTCGCTGGTTAAAGAGTTGGAAAAACGCGGAATTGGCCGTCCATCTACCTATGCCTCGATCATCTCGACCATTCAGGACCGTGGTTATGTGCGGGTAGAGAGTCGCCGGTTCTACGCAGAAAAAATGGGTGAGATCGTCACCGATCGCCTGGAAGAAAACTTCCGTGAGCTGATGAATTACGACTTCACTGCACGCATGGAAAATGGCCTGGACCAGGTCGCCAACAATCAGGCGGAATGGAAAGCAGTGCTGGACGAATTCTTTGCCGAATTCAGCGAGCAGTTGGAAACCGCCGAGAAAGACCCTGAAGAGGGCGGTATGCGCCCGAACCAGATGGTGATGACCAGCATTGACTGCCCGACCTGTGGCCGCAAGATGGGTATCCGCACCGCCAGTACCGGCGTGTTCCTTGGTTGCTCCGGTTATGCGTTGACGCCGAAAGAGCGCTGTAAAACTACCATCAACCTGGTGCCGGAAGCGGAAGTGCTGAACATCCTCGAAGGGGATGATGCAGAAACCAACGCCCTGCGTGCCCGTAAGCGCTGCCAGAAGTGTGGCACCGCGATGGACAGCTACCTGATCGACAACCAGCGCAAGCTGCACGTGTGCGGTAACAACCCGGCCTGTGATGGCTACGAAATCGAGCAGGGCGAATTCCGCCTGAAAGGTTACGACGGCCCGATCGTTGAGTGTGAGAAGTGTGGTTCCGAAATGCACCTGAAAATGGGGCGCTTTGGTAAGTACATGGGCTGTACCAACGAAAACTGCAAGAATACCCGTAAGATCCTGCGCAGCGGTGAAGTTGCTCCGCCGAAAGAGGATCCGGTCCCGCTGCCAGAGTTGCCGTGCGAGAAATCGGACGCCTACTTTGTGTTGCGTGATGGGGCAGCAGGCGTGTTCCTTGCGGCCAACACCTTCCCTAAATCGCGTGAAACCCGTGCGCCGTTAGTGGAAGAGTTGCTGCGCTTCAAAGATCGTTTGCCGGAGAAGTTGCGCTATCTGGCCGATGCGCCGGTGGCCGATCCGGAAGGCAACAAGACGATGGTGCGCTTCAGCCGTAAAACCAAGCAGCAGTATGTCTCATCAGAGAAAGACGGCAAGGCCACCGGTTGGTCCGCATTCTTCGTTGATGGCAAATGGGTTGAAGGCAAGAAGTAACCCAGGTGCAAGGCAACAGCAAAAAACCAGCTCAGTGAGCTGGTTTTTTATTGGCGAAAATCGGCTGGCGGATCTATTCTTCTCTGCTTTTTCTTATTTTTATCGGCAGGGTGCGGCGTTGATAATCATGCGAAAAGATCGTTATCATCTTGTGAAGCGGCTCTATACTTGGTGGCGCGACATGATATAATGGTTATATAAAAACGTTTTTTATGATTAAAGCTTATTAGCAACGGCGTTTTCATCAGCATCTGGGCGAAATCACTGTGTTTAAGGCTTGTGAGAATTAAGCATACCGGGACAACACCGAGATACCTGGCTGCGGCAGGCCGCAGTGTTTTAACCTAGGATGGTATTCAAATATGAAATTGCAGCAACTTCGTTACATCGTAGAAGTGGTGAATCATAACCTCAACGTCTCTTCCACGGCTGAAGGTCTTTATACCTCGCAACCGGGTATCAGCAAGCAGGTGAGGATGCTGGAGGATGAGCTAGGTATCCAGATTTTCGCCCGTAGCGGTAAGCACCTTACCCAGGTGACGCCTGCTGGCCAGGAAATTATCCGCATTGCTCGCGAAGTTCTGTCCAAAGTGGAGGCCATTAAGGCCGTTGCGGGGGAACATACTTACCCGGACAAAGGTTCGCTGTATGTGGCAACCACCCATACCCAGGCACGCTATGCCTTGCCCAATGTGATCAAAGGCTTTATCGAGCGTTACCCGCGCGTGTCGCTGCATATGCACCAGGGCTCGCCAACGCAGATTGCCGAAGCGGTTTCCAAAGGCTCGGCAGACTTTGCCATCGCTACCGAAGCGCTGCACCTGTATGACGATTTAATCATGCTGCCGTGCTACCACTGGAACCGGGCGGTAGTAGTGAAGCCCGATCATCCTTTGGCGGGCAAGGGCCATATCACCATTGAAGAGCTGGCCGAGTATCCTATCGTCACCTATACCTTCGGCTTTACCGGGCGCTCAGAGCTGGATACCGCGTTTAACCGGGCGGGGTTGACGCCGCGCATCGTGTTTACCGCTACCGATGCTGATGTGATCAAGACTTATGTACGCTTGGGGCTGGGCGTTGGCGTGATCGCCAGCATGGCGGTCGATCCGGTGCAGGATCCGGATTTGGTGATGGTGGATGCCCGCGATATCTTCACCTATAGCACCACCAAGATTGGTTTCCGTCGCAGTACCTTCCTGCGCAGCTATATGTACGACTTTATCCAGCGTTTCGCACCGCATCTGACGCGCGACGTGGTCGATACCGCCGTGGCTTTACGTACCAATGACGAGATCGAGGCGATGTTCAAGGACATCAAGTTGCCGACCAAATAAGCGCTAACGTGAGCCGCATTAAACATTTTAAACCGTCGAAAGGCGGTTTTTTGTTGTCTGATGCCTGCTAACTCATTGACCTACCAGTAGCTTCCCGCCTTTGATTGTTCCTGCCTATCGTTATGATCAATACGTGTTGTTATCAAAACGTTACATGGCGTTTGTGTTATCTTTAAATAACACCTCAGAAATCACCCTGGTTTGACATAATAAAAAATGGAGGAGCTATGTCGTCCGATCTTCGTAAAACGAGTATGGATAAGCTGGTAGCACTGGGTAGTGAGTATCACTATTACAGTTTGCCACTGGCGGCCAGACAGTTAGGGGATATTGACCGGCTGCCGAAATCGATGAAAGTGTTACTGGAAAACCTGTTGCGCCATGTGGATGGTGATACGGTACAGGTTGACGATCTGAAGGCGATCGTAGGCTGGTTGCAAACCGGCCATGCCGATCGTGAAATTGCTTATCGCCCGGCGCGGGTGCTGATGCAGGACTTCACCGGCGTGCCTGCCGTGGTGGATTTGGCGGCAATGCGTGAGGCCGTTCTGCGCCTGGGCGGAAAAGTCGATCAGGTGAATCCGCTGTCACCGGTCGATTTGGTCATTGACCACTCTGTCACTGTCGATGAGTTTGGCGACGATGACGCCTTTGGCGAAAACGTGCGTATCGAAATGGAGCGCAACCACGAGCGCTACACCTTCCTGCGCTGGGGGCAAAAGGCCTTCAACCGCTTCCGCGTGGTGCCACCCGGCACTGGCATCTGCCATCAGGTGAACCTGGAGTATCTGGGGCAAACCGTTTGGCATACCGAAGAGAACGGCCAACGCATCGCTTACCCCGATACCCTGGTGGGGACCGACTCCCACACCACCATGATTAACGGCCTTGGTATTCTGGGCTGGGGCGTTGGCGGTATTGAGGCCGAAGCAGCCATGTTGGGCCAGCCGGTCTCCATGCTGATCCCGGATGTAGTGGGCTTTAAACTCAGCGGTAAGTTATCCGAAGGTATTACAGCCACCGACTTGGTGCTCACCGTTACCCAAATGTTGCGTAAGCATGGCGTCGTCGGTAAGTTTGTTGAATTCTATGGTGATGGGCTGGCTGATTTGCCGTTGGCAGACCGGGCAACCATTGCCAACATGTCGCCAGAGTTCGGGGCAACCTGTGGCTTCTTCCCGGTGGATGACGTGACGCTGGGCTACCTGCAGTTAAGTGGTCGTAGCGCTGAGCAGATCGCATTGGTGGAGGCCTATGCCAAGGCTCAGGGGATGTGGCGTAATCCAGGCGATGAACCGGTGTTTACCAGCACGCTGTCGCTGGATATGTCGACGGTTGAGGCCAGCCTGGCAGGGCCGAAACGCCCGCAGGATCGCGTCGCGCTGCCGCAGGTGCCAACAGCATTCACCGCCGCGACCGAGCTGGAAATTGGTGGTCAGAAAGATAAGCAGGAAGTGAAAAGCTTCACGCTGGGTGGCAAAAACCTGGAGCTAAATACCGGCGCGGTGGTGATCGCAGCCATTACCTCCTGTACCAACACCTCCAACCCGAGCGTGATGATGGCCGCTGGCCTGTTGGCGAAAAAGGCCGTTGAAAAGGGCTTGAAGACCAAGCCTTGGGTAAAAACCTCACTGGCACCGGGTTCCAAAGTGGTGACCGAATACTTCGACCGCGCCAAACTGACGCCGTACCTGGAGCAATTGGGCTTTAACCTGGTTGGCTACGGTTGTACGACCTGTATTGGTAACTCTGGCCCGTTGCCTGAGCCGATTGAGCAGGCGATCAAGGAAGGGGATCTCACCGTAGGGGCTGTGCTGTCCGGTAACCGTAACTTTGAAGGGCGCATCCATCCGCTGGTAAAAACCAACTGGCTGGCTTCGCCGCCACTGGTGGTTGCCTATGCGCTGGCAGGTAACATGAAGGTTGACCTGACCAAAGATGCGTTGGGCGTAGGTCGCGACGGGAAACCGGTCTATCTGAAGGATATCTGGCCTACCAGCCAGGAGATTGCTCAAGCCGTGGCCGAGGTAAGCACCGAAATGTTCCATAAGGAATATGGTGCAGTGTTTGATGGCGATGCCAGTTGGCAAGCGATCCAGGTGACCGGTTCCGCAACCTACGAATGGCAAGCCGATTCTACCTATATTCGCCATCCACCATTCTTCAGTACCATGAAAGCGCAACCGGATCCGGTGCAGGATATTCACGGCGCACGTATTCTGGCAATCCTGGCAGACTCGGTGACCACTGACCATATCTCGCCTGCGGGCAACATCAAGCGCGACAGCCCGGCGGGGCGTTATCTGAGCGAGCGTGGCGTCGAGGTGAAAGAGTTCAACTCTTACGGTTCGCGCCGCGGTAACCACGAAGTGATGATGCGGGGCACCTTCGCCAACATCCGTATCCGTAACGAAATGGTTCCGGGCGTGGAGGGGGGGTATACCCGCCATCTGCCTTCGCAGAATCAGATGGCGATCTATGATGCCGCCATGCAGTATCAGCAGGAGCAGGTGCCACTGGCGGTGATCGCCGGTAAAGAGTATGGCTCCGGCTCCAGCCGCGACTGGGCAGCCAAAGGCCCTCGTTTATTGGGGGTACGAGTGGTGATCGCGGAATCCTTTGAGCGTATCCACCGTTCCAACCTGATCGGTATGGGCATCTTGCCGCTGGAATTCCCGCAGGGAATAACGCGCAAAACGCTGGGTTTGACGGGGGAGGAACTGATTGACGTGAGTGGTTTGCAGGCGTTGCAACCCGGCCAGACGGTTCCGGTTAATATCACCTATGCCGATGGCCGGAAGGTGGTGGTGAATACCCGTTGCCGCATTGATACCGGCAATGAGCTGACTTATTACCAGAACGACGGCATTCTGCACTACGTTATCCGTAAAATGCTGTAGAGAGAACAAGGGCGCCAAAAGGCGCCCTTGTTGCTATTTTTTGTCCAGCAAGTGGCCCATTTTAGCGGCCTTGGTGGCCAGATAACGCTCGTTCTTCGGGTTACGGCCAACGATCAATGGCACGCGCTCGGAGATATTAATGCCCGCTTCGCTCAGGATCTTGACCTTCTTCGGGTTATTGGTCAGCAGGCGCACCGCATCCACCCCCAGCAGTTTGAACATATCGGAGCACAGTGTGAAGTCTCGCTCATCGGCGGCAAAGCCTAGCTGATGGTTGGCTTCCACTGTGTCCGCCCCTTTATCCTGCAAGGCATAGGCGCGTATCTTGTTCAACAGACCGATATTACGGCCTTCCTGGCGGTGGTACAGCAGAATGCCACGGCCTTCCTCGGCGATCTGTTCCAACGCGGCTTCCAGTTGAAAACCGCAGTCACAGCGCAGGCTGAACAACGCATCACCGGTCAGACATTCGGAATGAACCCGTGAGAGGACCGGTGTTTCGCCGGTAATATCGCCGAAAACCAGTGCCAGATGATCGTGCCCGGTGGCCAGTTCTTCGAACCCCACCATCAGAAAATCACCCCATGGTGTTGGCAGTTTGGCTTCCGCCACACGTTTAAGCTGCATGTCACTCTCCAAAAACACTACCTGTCAAATCGCTGCGTGCATCCTACGACTGGAACAGGGGACTGACCAGCATTAAAACAGACGGCGACGATCGCTATTTCATTCTTTACCGGCTATTTTGCCATAACTTGTGGCCGAGCGGTGCTCAGCAAAGCAGCATATGGCGTTTTACCGCTCCTATTGTTGCAATAGGTCATTTATCTATCTAATTTCTCTTGTTTTGCTGAGTTAGCAAGATTGTTACACTGCGGGTTAACCACAGTGGAAGGATAATGGGATGTTAAAGATAGCAAAACGCACGGCGGGCGGAGCGATTGTGCTGATGTTGTTGCCGCTGGCGGTCTGGCTTTTTGGCTGGCACTGGCAACCCGGCGGAAATGACAGCCTGTTAAAAGCGCTGTTCTGGGTGACGGAAACCGTCACTGCGCCCTGGGGTATTCTCACCAGCCTGATCCTGTCGGCCTGGTTTCTGTGGTGTCTGCGCTTTCGGCTGAAAGCGGCGGTGGGGCTGTTCATCCTGTTGTCTGCGGCGATCGGAATTGGCCAGGCGGTCAAATCCTCCATCAAAGAGCAGGTACAGGCACCGCGGCCGTTTGTCGTGTGGCTGGAGTCGACCCATCAGATTGATGAAAAATACTTCTACTCGTTGGACAGGAAGCAGCGTAGCGCCCTGGTCAAAGAGCAGTTGCTGGACCAGGCGCTGGTGCCTGAATGGTTGAGCAAACACTGGCAGTTTGAAACCGGCTTCTCGTTCCCTTCAGGCCACACGATGTTTGCCGCTATGTGGGCATTGCTGGGGATCGGGCTGTTGTGGCCACGACGGCATTATAAAACCGTCGCGGTGTTGATGATTTGGGCGTTTGGTGTGATGGCGAGCCGCCTGATGCTCGGCATGCATTGGCCGCGGGATCTGGCGATGGCGATTGTCATTAGCTGGCTGCTGGTTACCCTGGCCAGTTGGCTGACTCAGCGTTGGTTTGGGCCACTCACCATTCCCCCGCAGGAGCAGCAGGAAATCGGCGAGCGGGAACGCGAGCAGTAATTTTCAGGTGCCTGTTCAGGCACCTGCAATCAGCACTTTCACTCCCAGCTTTTCAAATGCCTGCACAGCCGTAGGACTGATCCCTGCATCGGTGATCAAGTAGTTGATATGGCTCCAGTCACAGGGCAGTGCAAACATCGAAACCTTATCGATTTTGCTGGAGTCCGCCACCACATACACCGTAGTGGCCGCGTTAATCATCGCCATCTTGACCTTGATATCGGTTTCACTGGGAAAACTCAGCCCCAGGCGCGGTGAAATGCAGGCTGTAGCCAGAAACAGTTTCTGCGCCAAAACATTTTCGAAGAAGCTGGCGGCCTTGTCCCCGGAGGTCGACAGCGTTGGGAATTTGAACGTACCACCAGTCAGCAGAATGTTTACGCCTGGTTCGCCGCCGAGTTGTAAGGCGATATTGACCCCTGTGGTGATCACCGAAAGCTTTTTGATATGGCTAAGGTGGTTGGCAATCGCAGTGGTAGTGGTACCCGAGTCCAGAATGATGGTATCGCCCGGTTCGATAAAGCTTGCCGCCAACTCCCCAATACGATCCTTTTCCGTCAGATTGATCTGCCGCTCCAACAGCAGCGCATGGGTATTTTGTTTGCCATCAACCAGCGTGGCTCCCCCATGAAAGCGCTGCACATATCCTTGCTGTTGTAACACGCGTAAATCGGTACGGATGGTGGCCTCGGTAAGATTGAAGGTTTCCGTCAACATTTTTACCGTGGCTGAGCCGTCCTCACGGATCATGTCGAGGATCTTCTCCCGCCGGTGTTGCATTTCCGCCAGCTGTTCACTTTTGCTTTTCAATCGAAATACTCCCTCGCGTGCCGTGGGCTGCCCGGTGCCGGATATCACCGCTGATGCGCCGGATTTTAGCCCGCTTGCAGTGATAAAGCCATTGATAACTAGGGATACGTCATTGGTTTTTGTTTGAAAATGATAATGCCAAAAAAGTTAATAAACTAGAGACTCAAACCGGTTTAAGCTCATGTAAATGGACGTAATAGCACCATTTATCTGTTTTTATTGGCTTTTAATTATCGATTCACTTTTGTTTGTAATTTGATCTACTGCACAACAATTATCGAATTTGCGATATATGATTTCGTTCGAAAATCAATGATTCGTTTTTATCGGCTGTTCATGGTGTCAGAGCGATGAAACGAAAAGCCAACATGAGGTGATGATGGACATTCAGACGATTAACCAAACGGCGCGGCAGGCTCGTCGCTACGTTGTGACCATGAACCATAAAGCGGGCAAGGGCCACACCGGTGCCGATCTGTCAGAAATCGACATCATCTGCACGCTGTATATGGCGGTGATGGATCGCTCCCAGGCTCGCCCCGATCAGGACCGTTTTATCCTGTCGAAAGGCCACGGTGCCGGGGGTTTTTATTGCAGCTGTGCCGCCATGGGGCTGCTTGATCCCGCGGTACTCGATCAATACATGGGGGACGACACCCTGCTGGCCGGGCATCCCATCCATCAAAAACTGCCTGAACTGGTGGAGATCAACTCTGGTGGTTTGGGGCATGGCCTGCCGATTGCCGTCGGATTGGCATTGGGCAACAAGCTGGCAGGCCGAGCGCATCGCCGTGCCTTTGTACTGCTTGGGGATGGTGAACTGGCGGAGGGTTCTAACTGGGAAGCTGCCATGTCCGCCAGCAAATTCAAACTGGATAACCTGATTGCCATTGTCGATCGCAACCGGCTGCAACTGGCTGGCAAAACCGAAGATATCATGCCGCTGGAGCCACTGGTCGATAAATGGCAAGCCTTTGGTTTTGAGGTGGTCGAGTGTAACGGACACGATCCGCAAGCGCTGATCGAAGCCATCACTCGTCCTGGACAGGATAAGCCTCGGGTGATCCTGGCCAATACCGAGAAAGGGCATGGCGTGTCATTTATGACCAATGTTCCTGCCTGGCACCATTCCGTCCCTGACGCTCAACAGCTGGCGCAGGCGCTGGCAGAACTGGAGGATTAATCATGCAGGATTTACGTGATGCAGTGATCGCCACGCTGATTGAACAACAACAGGCTGGCGCCGATCTGACTGTGATGGTGGCAGACTCGACGTCAACCTCAAAAATTGGCCCATTCGAACAAGCCTATCCAGAGCGGGTGGTTAACGTCGGTATTGCCGAACAGAACATGGTGGGCATGGCTGCCGGGATTGCGCTCAGCGGTCGTACCGTGTTTACCGCCAACGCCGCACCGTTCCTGTTCGCCCGCTCAAACGAACAGATGAAGAACGACATCTGCTATTCGGCCACCAACGTAAAGATGCTGGGGCTTAACGCCGGTTTTGGTTACGGCCCACTGGGTGCCACTCACCATTGTATGAATGACATCGCTATTGCACGCACCTTGGGCAATCTGGCGGTTTATGCCCCGGCCGACGGGCGGCAGGCGGCGGAGATTGTGCGCCACGTGATCGCCAATCCAGGGCCGGCTTACATCCGCATGGATAGCGACAAACTGCCACTGCTACATGGGGATGACTACCGCTTGCGCCCAGGGCAGCCAGAAGTGTTGCACGAAGGGACGGGCAGCGTGGTGTTCTGCCTGGGAACTCTGGCACATGAGGCGATGAAAGTGCTGGCGATGGGAGACGATCCTACAGTGGTCTCACTACCTTCGTTGTGGCCATTGGATGAATTGGCGGTGGTGGCGTTAATGCGTGAACACCAGTGTGTGATCACCATAGAAGAACATGTTCTCAGCGGTGGGCTGGCCACCATCATCAGCGAACTGCTACTCAAACATCAACTGCGCCAGACATTCGTTCCATTGGGCGTACCGGCCTATGAGTTTACCCACAGCAGCAGCCGTGCCGCATTGCGCCAGCAATATGCGATCGACGCCGCAGGTTTGCATCAGCAGTTGAAAAAATAACAGGAGAGTGCGATGAGCCAAAACGAATACGACGTCAACTTACGCTACGGTGTCGATACGCAGATGTCCTTGGCTGGCAAAGTGGCGGTGGTGACCGGTGGGCTTGGCGGTATTGCCATGGCGGCCAACCAGATGCTGCTGGAGAAAGGCGCCAGGTTGGTTTTGCTGTATCCGGCTTTTGAGCAGGAAAGAGTAGCGGTGATAAAGCAGCAACTGGGGGAGGAGAAGGTCGCATATCAGGTCTGTGATGTCGCCGATCCTCAGTCGGTGGCCACGGCCTTTAGCGCGGCACAGCAATGCTGGGGGCGGTTGGACATTCTGGTGAACTGTGCCGGATACGTTAATTTGCAGCCTGCCACCGAGATTGCTTTCAGCGAATGGCAACAGCATCTTGCCGTCAACCTCACCGGGCCATTCTTATGTTCACAGGCCTTCGCTCAGCGTCTGATCGTGGCCAGGCACGGCGGCAAGATCATCAATATCGCCTCTCAGGCCGCTTCTATCGCCATTGATAACCACTGTGCCTATACCTCGGCCAAGGCGGGGCTGCTGGGCATGACCAAGGTGATGGCTAAAGAGTGGGCCGCACATGGGATCACGGTCAACACCTTATCGCCAACCGTGGTGCTGACGCCGATGGGTGAGAAAGCCTGGCGGGGGGAGAAGGGCGAGGAAATGAAAAAACTGATCCCGCTGGGGCGCTTTGCTTATACCGATGAAATTGCAGCGGCAATCCTGTTCTTCGCCAGTAACGGCAGCGACATGATCACCGGTGCGGACCTGATGATCGACGGCGGTTTTACCATCTGGTAACCGGCACCGATCCGTACGCCAACACCAGACGATGTTCAACACAACGATAAGAGAACAACATCATGAAAAAGATAGCAGCTTACCTGACACTCCTTGCTGGCTGTACCCTGATGCCCGTTCAGGCCGCGGAAAAAGGCACCATTGCCATTTTGGTTAACTCACTGGATAACCCTTATTACTCTGCCGAAGCCAAAGGGGCCGAAAACAAGGCCAAAGCGCTGGGCTACAGCACGCTGGTGCTCTCCCATGGCGAAGATGTAAAACGCCAGGGGGAACTGATCAGCCTGGTTATAGGCCGCAAAGTGCAGGGCATTGTACTGGACAATGCCGATTCTCAGGCCAGCGTTGCGGCGGTGCAGCAGGCCAAGAACGCGGGTATACCGGTGGTGCTGATCAACCGCGAAATCCCTGTGGATGGGGTAGCGTTGGCGCAAATTACCCATAACAACTTCCAGGCAGGTTCCGACGTGGCCAACCAGTTCGTTGAGAAAATGGGGGAAACCGGCAAATACGCCGAGCTGACCTGCAACCTGGCCGACAACAACTGCGTGACGCGCTCACAATCCTTCCACAACGTCATCGATCAGTATCCTGAAATGGTCAGCGTAGCGCGGCAGGATGCCAAAGGTAACCTGCTGGAGGGCAAACGCATCATGGACAGCATTTTGCAGGCGCAGCCGGATATCAAAGGTGTGATCTGTGGTAACGGGCCAGTGGCGTTGGGGGCGGTGGCCGCGCTGAAAGCGGCAGGACGTACGGATGTGACCGTGGTGGGTATCGATGGCAGCAACGATGAGCGTGATGCGATCCTCAATGGCAGCCTGTATGCCAGCGTGATGCTGCAAGCCCAGGCGATTGCCAGCCAGGGCGTCGAGATCCTCGATGGCTATTTCAAGTCCGGTAGTTACACCGGCAAGGAACGTATCATGTTCCGCGGCATTCTGATCGACCAGAAAAATGCCAGCAACGTCAACGAGTTCAACTATAAGCAGTAACCAACAGGGTCATGGCAATTTTTACACCCCGTTACGGCAGGGTGTAAATGGAGGTTTTTATGTCCAAGCGTATTGCGCTGGCAATGGCTGCTGTCATGGTTCTGAGCGGTTGCCGCATTGTTTCACAAAAGGAGTTGGCGGCGCTGCAAAGCCCGGTAAATCCGCATCTGGCGCAGGCCGGGGCGATTTACCATGAGCAGATGGTGCCGCAGGTGATGAAAAGTGCCGTGCCGCTGGCAAACCTGATCGCCCAGATTGAACAGGCCAAGGATTTTGACACCGCCTGTCAGCAATTGGGTTATCGCGCTCAACCGGAGTTCCCTTGCCATTTCAGCACCCAGGTCAGTGGGGAAATTGTGGCCATCAATACGCAATCTCGCAGTGGCCGCCTGACGCTCAAACTCGCCACTGGCCCGATCGAAAGCGTGGAGGTGCAGATTGGCCCCGTGTACCGCGGCACGGTATTGCGCGACAGCTATCGTGGCCTAGGCTATGGCGATTTTAACGATCAGACCCTGTTTGGGGATTTTGCCAAAGCCATTAATCAGGCGTCGATGGCCGAACTGGCCGGTTTTACCCCAAAGGTGGGCGATAAGATCACCGTCTATGGCGTGTTCACCAGTTGGCAACTGCCTGCGCCCCCTTTGCTGATCACGCCGGTACGCATCCAACCCTGAGGAGCGGTTATGAGTAACCCTGTCATTATCCAGACCCATAACGTTTCGCGGTGCTATCCCGGCGTCACGGCGCTCGACAGCGTCAACTACCAGGTGTTTCGCAATAAAGTCAACGTGCTGATTGGTGAAAATGGTGCTGGTAAATCCACCATGATGAAACTGCTGGCGGGAGTGGAGCGGCCTTCTTCCGGCAGTATTGAGCTGGAGGGGCAGGAGATCGACCTGCACTCCACGCACCAGGCGGAAAAGCACGGTATCAGCATCATCTTTCAGGAATTGAACCTGTTCCCCAACATGTCCGTAATGGACAACATCTTTATGGGCAACGAGTTTTTCCAGCGTGGCCGGATCAACGTGAACTATCAGTACCAGTTGGCCAAAACCCTGCTGGAGCGGCTGGAATTGAATGTCGATCCTCATACCTTGTTGGGCAGTTTGGCGATTGGCCATCAACAACTGGTCGAAATCGCCCGCGCTCTGGCGAAGGATACGCAAGTACTGATCATGGACGAGCCAACCTCGGCACTTAGTCAGGTGGAAGTTCGTACCTTGTTCAAGGTGATTGCCGATCTGAAAAAACGCGGGGTAACGCTGATCTACATTTCTCATCGGTTGGAAGAACTGATGGAGATTGGCGATCGGGTTACGGTATTCCGCGATGGCCGCTTTGTGGCGGCGGAGGAAATCGCCAACGTCAGCATTCCCTGGATCATTGAAAAAATGGTCGGCGAGAAGAAAAAACACTTTGATTATGTCCCGGCAGAAAAGGGCGAAGAAGTGCTGTGGGTGAGCGGTCTGACGCTGCCGCATGAGAATGGCGGTTACCGCTTGAACGACGTGAGTTTCTCGGTGCGTCGGGGGGAGGTGATTGGCATTTATGGTTTGCTGGGGGCTGGGCGAACCGAACTGTTCAAAGTGATCAACGGTGTGATGCGCCAAACCTCCGGCCAGATCCTGCTTAACGGCAAGAATGTGGAGCGCACCAGCTTTGGCGATCGGATGCGCGGCGGCATGGCACTGGTGCCGGAAGACCGGCAAGCGGAAGGTCTGGTGCAGATGATGTCGATCCAGGCCAACATGACACTGTCCAGCCTGGGACGCAATGCCATCAAGCCGATCGGCGATCAACGTGAAACCGCTATCGTCAACGGGATGATCGAAAAGCTGGCAATCAAGGTCAGCGACGCGGGATTGCCCGTCACCTCACTGAGTGGCGGTAATCAACAGAAGGTGGTGCTGGGCAAGGCGCTGTTGACCGATCCGCAGGTGGTATTCCTTGACGAACCGACACGCGGGATCGATGTAGGAGCGAAAACCGACGTTTATCACCTGATTGGGGCCATGGCGCGTCAGGGGCTGGCGGTGATGTTTTCGTCCTCTGAACTGGATGAGGTGATGTCGCTGGCCGATCGGGTGATGGTCATGGCCGATGGCAAGCTCACGGCCGATCTTCCCCGTGAACAGGCCGACCGAGAACTACTGATCCGTGCTTCAACCCCTCATGCTTAAGGATAACAAGATGCAAACCAAATACCGGTTGTACATGTATTTGCTGCAGGCGCGCACCTTTATCGCCTTGCTGCTGGTGGTGCTGTTTTTCAGCAGCATGGTGCCCAATTTCCTGACGGTGTCCAACCTGCTGATCATGACTCAGCACGTGGCCATTACCGGGTTACTGGCCGTGGGGATGACGCTGGTGATCCTGACCGGTGGCATTGACCTTTCGGTGGGGGCGGTGGCCGGTGTTTGCGGCATGATCGCTGGCGCATTGCTGACCGTGGGCATCCCGATTGGTGGCGGCAACCTGTTATTTCTCAATGTGTACGAAGTATTCATCGTGGTTGCCATTGCTGGGATCGCTATCGGCCTGGTTAACGGCACCCTGATCACCAAACTGGGAGTGGCGCCATTTATCTGCACTCTGGGGGCAATGTATGTGGCCCGTGGTGCGGCGTTGTTGACGGCAGACGGCAAAACCTACCCCAATCTGGTGGGGGTGGAATCGCTGGGGAATACCGGATTTGCCACGTTGGGCTCCGGCACCTTCCTGGGCATTTACAATCCGATCTGGCTGATGGTGGTAGTGGTGTTATTGGGGATTTATATCACCAAGAAAACGCCACTGGGCCGCTACATCTACGCCATTGGCGGCAATGAGTCGGCGGCCCGGCTTTCCGGCGTACCGATCGTCAAAGTGAAGATGTTTGTTTATGCCTTTTCCGGTATGTGTGCCGCTCTGGTTGGGCTGGTTATCGCCTCGCAGTTGCAAACGGCGCACCCGATGACCGGCAACATGTTTGAAATGGACGCCATCGGGGCAACGGTGCTAGGCGGTACCGCGCTCAGCGGTGGTCGCGGGCGGGTGTTTGGTTCGATCATTGGTGCGTTTGTTATCGTGTTCCTGGCGGACGGCCTGGTGATGCTGGGCGTCAGCGAATTCTGGCAGATGGTGATCAAAGGGCTGGTGATCGTGACCGCCGTGGTAATTGATCAGTTCCAGCAGCGGTTGCAGAGCAAAGTGACCCTGATGCAGCGCCATGAAAAGAAAGCGGCACAGCCGCTGGCCGAGGTGAGCCATGGATAAGCGCGATTGTGTGGTGGCATTGGATGAGGGAACCAGCAATGCCAAAGCAATAGTAGTGAATTCAGCGGGTAAGGTGATTGCCACCAGCAGCCGACCTCTGACGTTACTAACGCCACACGCGGGCTGGGTGGAACAGCGCGGAGAAGCCCTGCTGGAAGCCTCGCTGACGGTGCTACGCGAGGCGATTGCCCAGGTCGGTGAGAACCGCGTTGCTGCCATCGCCATCAGCAACCAACGTGAAACGGCAATGGGCTGGTATCGTCATGATGGCCAGCCGATCGGCCCGGCCATCACCTGGCAGTGTTCACGCAGTGCCGCATTTTGCGATCAATTACGCCGCGATAAACAAGACGACTTTATCCGTCAGGTTACCGGGTTACCCGTAGCCCCGCTGTTTTCCGCCTCTAAAATGCGTTGGCTGCTGGACAATACGCCACAAGGGCAACTGCGGGCAGAAAAGGGCGAGGTGTGTCTGGGCACGGTAGATGCCTGGCTACTGTGGCATCTGACCGGCGGCCAGCAGTTTTGTTGCGATCGTTCCAATGCGGCCCGCACGCAATTACTTAATCTGTCTACCGGGCATTGGGACCAGGGCATGCTTAAGTTATTCGGCATTCCCGAACTGGCGCTGCCGCAGGTATGCCCTTCAAGCCATAATTTTGGCGTCACACACGGGGTGGCAGGGATCGCCGACGGTATTCCCATCTGCGCCATGATTGGCGACTCCCATGCCGCGCTGTATGGGCATGGCTTAGGACTGGCGGGCAGGGTCAAGGCGACCTACGGCACCGGATCTTCGGTGATGGCCCCGGTAGACGATCTCTGTCACGGCATCACCCAACTGGCTACGACTATCGCCTGGCACGATGGAAACCGCTCGCAATATGCCCTTGAGGGCAACATTCCCCATACCGGGGACGCCGTTGCCTGGATGTTGGGCATTACGCACACGGAGCTCACCGAGCAGCGTTTACTCAGTGAGCTGCCAGCCAGCGTTGCAAGTACCGAAGGGGTCTACTTTGTTCCTGCCCTGACCGGCACAGGCGCTCCCTGGTGGGATGACCGTGCTCGTGGAGTGATCTGCGGCCTAAGTCGGGGGACTCAGCGTGCTCATGTGATCCGTGCCTCGTTGGAAGCGGTGGCCTATCAGATCGCCGATGTGATCGGGGCACTCCGTCAGCATCCGGGGTTCCAACTGCAATGCCTGATGGCCGATGGTGGACCAAGCCGTAACGATTGGCTGATGCAATTCCAGGCCGACTTGCTGGGTTGCCCGGTCGCGCGCAGCAATACGCCGGAGCTTTCGGCCATCGGGGCCGCACTGTTGGCCATGCGGCAACGCTTTGCGTTGTCAGACAGGCAGTTGCTGGCGTTGCTGCCCGAACATGACGAATTCCAACCTGATATGCAGCGGCACCTGTTGCTGAAAGAAAGTTATCTGGGCTGGCAGCTGGCGGTGCAACGCACGCTATGGCAACCAGAATCGATATTTTGCGTAACCGAGGGAGCAGCATGAAACAGCAATTTAACGGTAAATCGGTAGTAGTGACCGGCGCTTGCCGGGGCATCGGTGCTGGCATAGCAGAACGCTTTGCTGCGCGTGGGGCCAACCTGGTGGTGGCATCGAACAGCGATCGCATTTTTGAAACGGCCGAACAGCTACGTCAGCGGTATCCGGTGCAGATTGTTGCGGTAAAACTGGACGTCACCGATGAGGCACAGGTTAGCGATATGTATCGGCAAGCCTGGGAGACCTTTGGCCGTATTGACGTATCAATCCAGAATGCCGGGGTGATCACCATCGATCGCTTTGATGAAATGCCCAAAAGCGACTTTGAAAAGGTTTTGGCGGTCAATACTACCGCCGTGTGGCTATGCTGCCGCGAAGCCGCTAAATATATGGTGAAGCAGGGCAGTGGAAGGTTGATCAACACCTCTTCCGGTCAGGGACGTAACGGATTCATTTATACGCCGCATTACGCCGCCAGCAAAATGGGGGTGATTGGCATCACGCAGAGCCTAGTGCTGGAACTGGCCTGCCATAACATCACCGTCAATGCGTTCTGCCCGGGGATTATTGAAAGCGAGATGTGGGAATATAATGATCGCGTGTGGGGCGAAATTCTCAGTACCCCGGAAAAACGTTACGGCAAAGGGGAGTTGATGGCGGAGTGGGTAGAAGGCATTCCCCTCAAACGAGCAGGGCAACCTGAAGATGTGGCCGGGTTGGTGGCGTTTCTGGCCTCTGACGATGCCTGCTATATTACCGGGCAGACCATCAACGTGGATGGTGGTTTGATTATGTCCTAGCGTGACGTTGTCACACTTTAGCGGCTCTAACTCGGGGCCGCATCAACGCTGGTTTTTACCCTGCATTGCAATCTGTTCTTTCGCCCCCATATCTTATCAAACCCGTGTTTTTGAGAAGCTTTCTCATTAATTTGCTCAGGCGCTGCATTTCTTGCTGAATATCCCAGCAGATCTACGGTTTTATCGTCTGCCAGGGTTTCCCTGCTACGACGGGAAATGCTAACTTAAGTCATAGGGACGCCACTTAGCGGCAATTACCCGTGGGCTGCAAACCCTGTATTGGGTTCCGGTTTGTGGCCTTGAGGGTAGAGTTCATCCGATTCACTCGGCATTGCGGGAAAGAATGTGAAATATTTACTGATTTTTTTATTGGTTCTGGTGATATTCGTGGCTTCAGTCACGCTGGGCGCGCATAACGACCAGGTGGTGACGTTTAACTATTTGGTTGCTCAGGGCGAATATCCGGTATCAACCCTGTTGGCCACCCTGTTTGGTGCTGGCTTTGTGCTGGGTTGGATTATTTGTGGGTTATTTTATCTGCGCACACGTATCGCTCTTGGGCGTGCAGAGCGGAAAATCAAAAGGCTGGAACTGCAACTCGAAGCACCTGTCGAGCCGGCACCGTTGCCCGCAGTCAGCAAGGAATAATCTGTTATGTTAGAGCTGCTGTTTCTGTTGCTGCCTGTAGCTGCCGCGTACGGTTGGTACATGGGGCGCAGAAGTGCTCAGCAGGATAAACAACAGGAAGCCAACCGCCTGTCGCGTGAATACGTGGCTGGGGTTAACTTCCTGCTTTCCAACCAGCAGGATAAAGCAGTCGATCTGTTTCTCGACATGTTGAAAGAGGACAGCAATACCGTTGAAGCCCATCTGACGTTGGGCAATCTGTTCCGCTCTCGTGGTGAAGTCGATCGCGCCATCCGCATCCATCAGGCCTTGATGGAAAGCGCTTCTTTAACCTTCGAACAGCGTCTGCTGGCGATACAGCAACTGGGGCGTGACTATATGGCCGCCGGGTTGTATGACCGCGCCGAGGATATGTTCAGCCAGTTAATCAATGAAGAAGACTTCCGTGTTTCCGCGCTGCAGCAATTACTGGTGATCCACCAGGCCACCAGCGACTGGCAGAAAGCCATCGAAGTAGCAGAAAAGCTGGTCAAGCTGGGTAAGGAAAAGCAGCGCGTCGAGATCGCACATTTTTATTGTGAGCTGGCCCTGCAGGCGATGGGCAGCGATGACCTGGATAAGGCGATGGGCCTGCTCAAGCGCGCGGCCTCGGCGGATAAACAGTGCGCTCGCGTGTCGATCATGGTTGGGCGTATCTTCATGGCGCAAGAGGAGTATGCCAAGGCGGTAGAAACGCTGACGCGCGTATTGGATCAAGACAAGGAGTTGGTCAGCGAAGCATTGCCGATGCTGCAGGAATGCTACCAGCACTTGCCTCAACAAGAGCAAGACTGGGCAGACTTCCTCAAACGTTGTGTGGCGGAGAATACCGGTGCCACGGCGGAGTTGATGCTGGCGGAAGTGATCGAGCAGAAGGAAGGGAGCGATGTGGTGCAGGTGTACATCAATCGCCAGTTGCAGCGCCATCCGACCATGCGCGTGTTTTATCGCCTGATGGATTATCATCTGGCTGATGCAGAAGACGGGCGCGCCAAAGAAAGTCTGCTGTTGCTGCGGGATATGGTGGGCGAGCAGATCCGCACCAAACCGCGCTACCGCTGCCACAAATGCGGCTTTACCGCCCATTCACTTTACTGGCATTGCCCTTCGTGCCGGGCCTGGTCTTCGGTTAAACCTATACGCGGGCTAGATGGGCAATAATTGCGCCTCATCCCAACTCGGTCGGTTCCCTCTCCCTGTGGGAGAGGGGTAGCACTGAGTTAATGCTCATCGCCTACAAATTCATTTAGCCTTATTTTTTCTTGCTGCCTTTCGCGCCGCCTTTCAGCAGTTGGCGCAGCTTCTTCAGCTCTTTCTGGCTAAGAGGTTGTTCAACCTCCTCTTCGGTACCCTGGTTATCGATATCGTCATGATGCAACGGAGCCGCTTTCTTGCTGGCTTTGGCCGGGACTTCGAAGCTATGTTCCAGCCGTTGGCAAACCTCTGCACTCAATGAAAGCTGGTTCTCCAAGGCAACCGCCTTGATTTGCTCTTTCAGTGCCAGAGGGATCTTGATGGTCAGTGTCGATATCTCGCTCATTTTGCTGCCTTTTACGCGGGAGGTTACCATCAAGCTAAGTCAGCCGTGCAGATCTGTCTAGTGTGTAATAAAAATTTAATAATTTTGTAACACAAGTGAGCTACACAAATGCGCCACGCTTTCCTCATTTATCTGGTCGAGATACTATGAGCCATGACTGAACCCGATCTCAATTTACTTATCGCCCTTGATGCGTTGCTTGCTGAAGTCAGCGTGGCTGGTGCTGCGCGTCGTCTTGGTTTAAGCGCTTCGGCCATGAGCCGCACGCTCACCCGGCTACGCACCGTTACCGAAGATCCCTTGCTGGTGCGTGCAGGGAGGCACATGGTGTTGACGCCTTACGCTGAAGATCTGCGGGAACGTACGCAAAATGCCTTATTTGCGGCGCGCTCGGTGCTACGCCCTTCGGCCACAGAATTGAACCTAGCCACGCTGGAACGAACCTTTATCATTCGTGCCAATGGGGGGTTTGTGGAGGCATTTGGAGCTTCACTGATTGCGGCAGCGGCGAAGGCAGCGCCTTTGGTGCGCCTGCGTTTTTCGCCCAAGCCAGAGAAAACCTCAAAGCATCTGCGTGAAGGTCTGGTTGATCTTGAGATTGGTGTTTTGGGGAGCATGGGACCAGAAATACGCCTGCAGGCGCTGTTCAGAGATCGCTTCGTTGGTGTGGTGAGAGCGGGGCATCCGTTGACGCGGGAACCAGAGGTGACGGCCAGCCAGTATGCCGCTTTGGGCCATGTTGTCGCTTCCCGACGGGAACGTACCTATGGCCCGGTAGACGAAGCATTGGCTGAACTAGGTTTGCGGCGCAACATTGCCGCGGTGGTACCGAGTTTTCCAGCTGCCTTGGCCGTAGCTCAGGAGTCTGATTTGGTGGCGTTGGTGCCTGCCTCATTCCTGATCAATCAACCGGTGACCACTATTGATGGAGGCGTAGCGACACTCTGGGCTTTTGAACTGCCGGTAACCACCAGCCCGATTACGATATCGCAGCTGTGGCACCCACGTGCCGAGGCGGATCCGGTTCATCGTTGGCTGCGGCAATTGGTACTGAATGTCTGCCGCAAGTTGGTACCAGAATAAAAACAGGTGGGATGTGGTTTCGTAGGGGATGGGCGCCGAATGCAGCGCCCGTTCAAATAATCTAGAGGGTGGCTCGAGCTTATTTATAGATGACCGCGTTGCCATGCAGCATGTTGTTACCACCGGCGGCGACAATACGGTAGCTGCTAGCGCCTTGGGCTTCGGCTTTGGCCGCCAGCTTGGTTTCCAGGCTGCTCAGCGTGGTAACACCGCTGGCAGAAACTACGCCAACTTCGGTCAGTTTCTGTGCCTGTTGCTGGCTGACCGGCTCAGCGGCAACGCTGGCAAATGATGTTAGGGCCAGAACGGTAGCTGCTGCAAAATATTTGATGCCTTTCATGAGTATCTCCAATTTAGTTTTGAGGGTGAAAGTGTTTCCGCTTTCGATGTATTGAATAATAGAGCATTTATAAACGGATGAAATCGGATAGGCTTGAGCATGTTAATCAAATTATTTGATTGACAATTTACGCTTCTTTACCGCGTTTTACTCACCCTGAGTTAAGGGCGCAGGGGGTTATTGACAGTCGATGACCAACGCTGCGTTAACATTACGTAACGGCAACGGGTTGCGTGACTGGGATTTCCGCTGTCTGGCATGTAGAATGCGGTGGTCAGTTTTGCTGGCGGCTTACTCATCATGTCCATTTCACACAAGGTAGAAGCTATGAAGTCTGAAAATAATTCAAATAACAATGACTTAAAATCATCGCCCATCATCGTGGCATTGGATTACGCTGACCGTTCCGCCGCATTGGCCTTTGCCGACCGCATCGATCCGCAAGATTGTCGGCTAAAAGTGGGTAAAGAGATGTTCACCCTGTTCGGGCCTGAGATCGTTCGCGATCTGCATCAGCGCGGATTTGAGGTTTTCCTCGATTTGAAATTCCACGATATTCCTAACACCACGGCACATGCCGTAGCCGCTGCGGCGGAGTTGGGCGTATGGATGGTGAACGTACATGCCAGCGGTGGTGCTCGCATGATGAACGCGGCCAAAGAGGCGCTGCTGCCTTATGGCGCGGATGCACCGCTATTGATTGCCGTAACCGTTCTCACCAGCATGGAGGCGGAAGATCTGCGCGCTATTGGTATCGAACTCAGCCCGGCAGAGCAGGCGGAAAGATTGGCTCGCCTGACGCGCGACTGTGGCCTGGACGGCGTGGTCTGTTCTGCACAGGAAGCTTCACGCCTGAAAGCAGCCTGTGGCAATCAGTTCCAACTGGTTACCCCTGGTATTCGCCCTGAAGGCAGTGCCGCAGGCGATCAGCGCCGCGTAATGACGCCGGTACAGGCTCTGGCCGCTGGAGTTGATTATATGGTGATTGGCCGTCCGATTACGCAATCCGCCGATCCAGCGGCAGCGCTCAGCGCTATTCGAGCCTCATTGGCGTAAGGAACCCAGCATGAATGATGATAATAGCCGCCTGGTGTACTCCACCGACAGCGGGCGTATCAAGCAGGAAGAAGCCAAGCCAGAGCGCGCCAAAGGCGATGGCATCGTGCGTATTCAACGCCAGACCAGCGGCAGAAAAGGCAAGGGGGTTTGCCTGATCACCGGTGTCGATCTGGATGATGCGGCACTGGATAAACTGGCTGCTGAACTGAAAAAGAAATGCGGCTGTGGCGGCTCGGTGAAGGATGGCGTGATCGAGATCCAGGGCGACAAACGCGACCTGCTTAAGCAACTGCTGGAAGCCAAGGGGATGAAGGTGAAACTGGCTGGTGGTTAATAATATGGATAAACGCTGCCGTAGTGAAGTTACTGCGGCAGCGCTCGTCAAAAACAACGTGTTAATAGACCTGAAAGTATTTTCGATTAGACGTCAAAGCACCAAGCTTTTGCTAGCCTATTGGCAGAGGTATCAGCAAGCCGCGGCTTATTTACTCACCTGGTGACCGATGATGCCACCAACAGCGGCACCGCCGACGGTCCCCAACGCGCTGCCGTTAGTCAGCACCGCACCGCCTACCGCACCTGCACCAGCACCAATCGCCGTGTTGCGGTCACGTTTAGACATATTCGAACAGGCACTCAGCGACAGAGCCAGGGTAATCACCACTGCGGCAGTGGCAAAACGTTGATTAATGATCATAATAAATTCTCCTTAAAATCGGCTATATGGAACGACTTAACTGGCATAGCACAGCTTTAGTATAGGCAGTAATCAGCAAACTGGCCTGAGACTGTCTTCCAGACGACCTTGAAATAAAAAATGGCATTTATTGCACAAAACAGGGCAATTAAAAAATCAGGGCGGTTTTTTCGCCTTGTTTCAGTATAAATCTCTGACGAGGGATAAATAGGGAAATAGTCTTAATTTAGCCCGGGTCGGCAGGCGATTATTCCGAATCAGCCGCCACACATCTTTGTGTATCCAGCAGAACTCTACATGGTCTTTAGCGATCTATCCCATACCGCCCAGTGGCATGCCTGCTGACAATAGTCGCAGACCAAGCCACAAGGACAAGATCATGCTCAACGAACTGAAACAACAGGTGCTGGAAGCCAACCTTCAACTTCCGCGCCATCATCTGGTGACCTTTACCTGGGGCAATGTCAGCGCCGTAGACCGCCAGCAGGGGCTGATGGTGATCAAACCTTCCGGTGTTGAGTATGATGCCATGACCCGTGAGGATATGGTGGTGGTGGAACTGGAGAGCGGCAAGGTGGTGGAGGGGAGTAAAAAGCCTTCTTCCGATACGGATACCCACCGGGTGCTGTACCTGAACTTTGCTGCAGCGGGTGGGATTGTTCACACCCACTCGCGCCACGCCACCATTTGGGCACAGGCCGGATTAGCCATCCCCGCCTGGGGAACGACACATGCAGATTACTTCTATGGTGATATTCCCTGTACTAGGCTAATGCGGGACGAAGAGATCAACGGCCGTTATGAATGGGAAACCGGGCAGGTGATCGTCGAAACCTTCAAAGAGCGCGGGTTGGATGCTGCCCAGATACCTGCGGTGCTGGTGCATTCCCACGGCCCATTTGCCTGGGGAAAAGATGCTGACAGCGCGGTGCATAACGCCGTCGTGTTGGAGGAGTTGGCCTATATGGGGATCTTTTCGCGCCAGTTAGCGCCTGGGTTGGGCAATATGCAGCAGACTCTGCTGGACAAGCACTATCTGCGCAAGCATGGTGCGCATGCCTACTACGGGCAGTAACCTCACCACGGGGCCGAAGGGCCCCGCAGTAGTTATTCGTTAACCAGATCCAACTTGATACCTTGCCGTTTGAGCAATTGCTGGTAGTCATTGGCGATGCGTGAATCGGTGATCACCCGCCCAATCTGGCTCATTGGCTCCAATGGATTAGGTTGGATCTGGCCAAATTTTGACGAGTCGGTCAGCACAATGTTCTCTACGCCTTTGGCTAATACCGCATTGACCACGTCGGCACGCATCATATCCCGGCCGGTGAAGCCAGTTTCCGCGTGATAGCCATCCACCCCGATAAACGCCTTGCTGAAGTGCACCTGCTGGATACACATGCGGGTTAACGGGCCAACCACGGTTTCACTCTTTTTCTGATACATGCCGCCGAGTACGATCACATCGCAGTCGGTCTCTTTAAGCAGATGGGCGATGTAATGGCTGACGGTGATCAGCGTGACGCGCTTGCGCTCGGCCAGATAGCGGGCCAGTAAGGCGTTGGCACTACCGCTCTCGATAAAGATGGTTTCGCCATCGTTGACCAGCGATGCAGCATATTGTGCCAGCTTCTGCTTAAGCGTGAAGTTGGACATCATGCGGGCATCAACGTCGTCGCTTTCCAGCGCAACGGCAGAACCGTGAACGCGTTTCAGATAGCTGCGTTTTTCTAACAGATTAAGATCCTGGCGGATCGTCACCTCAGAAACGCCAGAGGCGCGCGCCAGCTCGCCAACGCTGATGCGCCTGCGGTCATTCACCAACTGCAAAATGGTTTGTTGTCTTGAATTCATAGCGGCCTGATAGGCGGCCACCAAAGGGTGACCGCAACGATTCACTGGTTAAAGAGTATGTTCGGTACGCGCGATAATGTCATCCTGCGCATCTGGGGATAATGCGGTAAAGAAGGCAGAATATCCAGCTACGCGTACCACTAAATCGCGATATTGGTCAGGATGTTGCTTGGCGGCCAACAGCGTTTCCCGTGACACAATATTATACTGCACGTGCCAGCCATGGTAAGCCTCGAAGAAAGTGCGCAGCATCAGCATCAGCTTTTCGCGGTCACGCGGGTTCTCCAGCGTGGACGGGTTCAGCTTCTGGTTCAGCAACACGCCACCCAGAATCGACTCGGTGGGCAGTTTGCTCAGCGAGTTGAACACCGCCGTTGGGCCAAGATGGTCGGTGCCGGAGGCCGGGCTAGCCCCTTCCGCCAATGGCGTATGCGCTTTACGGCCGTCTGGAGTAGCCATGGTGGCAGCACCAAACGGAACGTTGGCCGAAATGGAGGAGGTGCCCGCATAGTAGGTACCACCGATCGGGCCACGGCCAAAGCGGGTGTTGTGATACTGCTTCAGTTCGTCGATATAGGTCTGATAGGCACGTACCAGCAGCTGATCGACATCATCCACATCGTTGCCGTATTTTGGTGCCGCGTTGATCAAGCGTTGGCGCAGTTGTTCGCCGTCCAGGCCAGCAAAATCGTTAGCAAGAGCCTGAGCCAGCTGTTGCTGACCAATAATCCCCTGATCGAACACCAGCTTGCGTACCGCTTCCAGGCTGTTACCCAGGTTGGCGATCCCGACCTGCAGGCCGGACACCCAGTCATATTTCGCGCCGCCTTGTTTGACACTCTTTCCGCGCTCGATGCAATCATCTACCAAGGCCGAGCACACGATGTCGTGGGCATTTTCTTCCAGTACGGTATCGACTACGCACTCAATCTCTATCGATTTGCGGGTGTAATAGCGGATCTGCGTATCCCAGGCCTCCAGCACCTGGTCAAACTGGCTAAAGTTGCCCTGAGACAGCCCCAGCTCCTGCGGTAGGAAAATCTTGCCGGAGGTGGCGTCACGCCCTTGCTCCAGTGCTGCCAACATCACGCGGGCAAAGTTGATAAAGCTCATCCCGGTACAGCGATAGCCCCACTTGCCGCCAACGGCGGTTTCGATACAACCGATAGCGGCATAATCGTAGGCATCCTGTGGTTCGACGCCCAGCTTGATAAACTCGGGGATCACGATCTCATCGTTGTTAAACGCCGGCATGCCGAAGCCGCAGCGGATCACCTGCACGCAGGCGTCGAGGAAATCATTACTGATCCCGGCGTGATAGCGCACGCTGAGGTTAGGCTGCGTTGAACGCAGACGGCCACAGGATTCCAGAATGGTGTAAGAGAGTGGGTTGACCGCGTCACAAGGCTGGCCATTGACCAACTTCTGGCCGCCGATGGTGACGTTCTGGTACAGCGGGCTACCGGCGGAAGCTTTGGAGTGCGAGCCGGAGCGGATCTTGTTCACTTCCAGCAATTTCAGCCAGCAGCTGTGCAGCATCTCGATGGCTTTTTCGCGCGGCAGGCTTTGCTCCAACTCCACGTCACGGCGATACCAAGGATACAGATATTGGTCGAGGCGGCCAAAGGATACGGAGTGACCGTTGGATTCGATCTGCAGGAACAGCTGAATGAAGTAACACAGTTGCAGCGCCTGCCAGAAGGTCTGTGGCGGTTGATGGGCGATCAGTTCGCAGTTGGCCGCCATGGTTAACAGCTCTTCACGCCGCCAGATGCGTTGCTCTTCCTGGGCCATTTCACGGGCCAACTGGGCAAAGCGCAGGATATGCTCGCTGAGGGCGTCTAGCGAGATGTCGATGGCCTTGAGGAACTGTTCCTTATGCAGGTCGTCCCAGTCCGTCAGGTGCAGGCGCTCACGGCGCTCAGATACTTTCTCACGCAGGCCATCCAGACCTTTTTCCAGCAACAGCGGGAAGTTGACCGCCAGGTGCGCATCGCCAGACGTCATGTTACCTTCGGCCTTGATGATCCCAGTAGCCAACAGGGCTTTCTGCTCATCGGTGAACATACCATAGCAGCGATCCTGCACGGTCTGACCACGCCACCATGGACACAGGGTGTGCAATATCTTTTTATCCTGTTCGCTGACGGAGAAACCAGCGCCGGGGCGATCGGCCAACTCGTCAATTTCGCTTTCGATCCAACTGACGGTGTATTCCGGGAAGATCGGCGCGGCACGAAGCTGGCTAGCCTGGTTACCGATAATCAGCTCATCATTCTTGATCCAGATGCTCCGTTTGGCCAAGTGGTTAGCCAACGCCATGGCACGCCTTACCGGCAGCGGCTTATCCTGATGCTGCTGGTATGTTTCGGTGTAGTGCTGGGCGCGTTCGGTGCAGACCGGTGGCTTGACGATATGGATCAGCGCGTTTTTATGCGCTAGCGTGCGTTCGGTCAGGGTAGTCAGATCCAGCGTTGTCATGGTGTTATCCTCGCAAAATGGCGGTCAGACCTTTGGCGCTGGCGTAATCTTCGGCATAGGCCAGCAGTTCGGGGTCGTCTAGTGGGGTACGGGAAGCGTAGTAAGGCGCGCCGAGCAGATGGTATTTATTCACCCCCAGCGTGTGGTACGGTAAAAAATGGATCTCTTTGACGCCGATTTCATCGGCGGCAAAGTCGGTAATGGCGCGGATCGAGTCGCGATCGGCGTTGAATTCTGGGATTAACGGCACCCGCACGGTGATCTGAGTGCCAGCGGCGGCCAAGCGGCGGAAGTTATCCATCACCCGTTTGGCGGAGCCTTCGGTCCATTGCTTGAAGCGAACCTGATCGACGTGCTTCA
Organism: Serratia sp. 14-2641; assembly: GCF_001692375.1. Classification (NCBI taxonomy): domain Bacteria; kingdom Pseudomonadati; phylum Pseudomonadota; class Gammaproteobacteria; order Enterobacterales; family Yersiniaceae; genus Serratia; species Serratia sp. 14-2641. The sequence goes on from NZ_LXKR01000055.1 coordinate 295,158, forward strand.
GATCTGCCAGCATCAGGTCTAGCCAGGGCAGAGATGGCTCGATATAGGACCAAGGCGTATGCAGGCAAGATTCTACAGCGGTATGGATACCGGCCTCTCGCCCGCGTTTGAGCAGTTCAGCCGCAACCTCTGGCTGCATAAACGGCTCACCGCCGGACAGCGTCAGGCCACCGCCGGTGCGCAGATAGTAAGGCTTATCGCGCATTACTTCGGCCATTACCGCATCAAGGTCGAGCGCCGTACCGCAGACGCTCAGCGCCCCGGTTGGGCAACAGCCGTTTAATGCGTCATAATCGGCGGCAGTGAGTAATGAACGTTGCAGACTCAGAGTCTTGTCGTCGACGCGGGTGATCGCGTGCGGGCAACTCTCACTGCACAGGGTACAGGCCGCCAGACACAGGCGCTCATCAAACAGCAGCTCCTGCTGGCGCGAACGGCTTTCCGGATTCTGGCACCAGCGGCAGCCAAGTGAGCAGCCCTTAAGGAATACCACGCTGCGGATGCCTGGGCCGTCATGTGTTGAGTAGCGCTGTAGATTGAAAAGCATTCGTCACCTGTGAAGTTTGAAATCTTCTTACGTAAATTAAATAGGTTTCGAATGAAAGTTGATTTGATTTTAATCAAATGATGAGGGCTTTATTCGCTTATTATGTTCAGAGTTTGAATCTGCCCACAAAAGAATCAGGAGAAGGTTATGGAACTGTATCTCGATACTGCCGACGTCAGCGCAGTGAAACGTTTGGCGCGCGTCTTGCCGCTGCACGGTGTGACCACCAACCCAAGCATTGTTGCCAAAGAAGGCAAGCCGATCTGGGAGGTTCTCCCGGCCTTGCGTGATGCGTTAGGCGGTACCGGCAAGCTGTTTGCCCAGGTGATGGCCAACGATGCGGAACGTATGGTTGCCGAAGCCGTCCTGCTGAGTCAACGCGTGCCGGGCCTGGTAGTGAAGATCCCCACCACCGCAGAGGGGCTGGCGGCAATCAAGAAGCTGAAATCCATGTCGATCCCTACCTTGGGTACCGCCGTTTACGGCGCTGGTCAGGGGCTGCTGGCGGCGTTGGCCGGGGCAGAGTATGTGGCACCTTACGTTAACCGTTTGGACGCACAGGGTGGCGACGGCGTTGAAATGGTGCACGAGTTGCAACAGCTGTTATCGCTGCATGCTCCTCATGCCAAGGTGCTGGCGGCCAGCTTCAAAACGCCACGTCAGGCGTTGGAGTGTCTGTTGGCAGGCTGTCAGTCGATCACTTTACCGGTGGATGTGGCAGAACAGTTTATTTCCACCCCGGCGGTTCAGGCGGCGGTAGAGAAGTTTGAACAGGATTGGCTGGGGGCTTTCGGCACGACGCTGATAAGCTAAAGTGCATTGAAAAGGGCGGCACTTGGCCGCCCTTGTAGATATTCGATGAGCCAGTTTCAACCGGCTCATCCTGTAGGACACCCGCTCAGTTAGATACGCCCGGTTTCCTCACGCAACACGATCGTGCTTTCACGAACCGTAGGCGTTTTGGAACTCAACGCGCGGCGCACCACGAAGAAGGCCGAAACCAGCATCGTCACCGCAACCAGCATAAAGAAGGCGCACAACGCGGCGTTAATCTGATTGGCAAACACGATGGTCTGCATATCCGCAATGGATTTGGCCGGGGCGATAACCGTGTTCGATTCAATCCCGGCAGAGAATTTCTTCGCCTGCGCCAGGAAGCCGATGCTGGGTTTCTCATGGAAAATCTTCTGCCAGCCCGCCGTCATTGAGGTGATAAACAGCCAGATGGTCGGCAAAATGGTCACCCAGGCGTAACGCTGTTTCTTCATTTTGAACAGCACCACGGTGCCCAGGATCAGCGCCATTGAAGCCAGCATCTGGTTACCAATGCCGAACAGCGGCCACAGCGTATTGATCCCACCTAACGGGTCAACGACGCCCTGATAAACGAAGAAGCCCCAACCGGCGACGGCCACGGTGGTGCCGGCCAGGTTGCCGAACCAGGAACGGTTATTCGCCAAGCGCGGAATGGCGACGCCAACCAGATCCTGCACCATAAAGCGACAGGCACGGGTGCCCGCATCCACCGCTGTGAGGATAAACAGAGCTTCAAACAGGATGGCAAAGTGATACCAGAAGGCCATCATCGCCCGGCTGTTAAACACCTCGCTGATGATATGGGCCATGCCGACGGCAAAGGTTGGTGCGCCACCCGCCCTGGACAGCACCGACTTCTCGCCCACATCATGGGCAATCTGCGTCAGCGTTTCCGGAGTGACCATAAAGCCCCAACTGTTGATCATCTGCGATGCGCTCTCCACCGAGGTGCCGATCAGCGCCGCCGGTGAGTTCATGGCAAAGTAGACGCCTGGGTCGATCACTGAAGCACAAATCAGCGCCATGATAGCCACGAAGGACTCCATCAGCATGCCGCCGTAGCCAATAAAGCGGATATGGCTCTCACGCTCAACCAGCTTCGGCGTGGTGCCACTGGAGACCAGGGCGTGGAACCCGGAAATCGCGCCACAGGCAATGGTGATAAACAGGAACGGGAACAGTGAACCGGCAAACACCGGGCCGCTGCCATCGATAAAGCGTGACACCGCCGGCATTCTCATTTCCGGCATCGCGAACACAATGCCTACCGCCAGCCCCACGATCACACCGATTTTCAGGAAGGTAGAAAGATAGTCACGCGGAGCTAGCAGCAACCACACCGGCAGCACTGAGGCGACAAAACCATAAATCACCAGCACCCAGGTCAGGGTGGTGCCGTGCAGGGTAAAGAACGGCCCCCAGTATGGGTGCATGGCGATATTGCCACCGTAGACGATCGCCATCATCATCAGCACAAAGCCGATCAACGAAACCTCTGCAATCTTGCCTGGGCGGATAAAGCGCATGTAAACGCCCATAAACAGCGCAATCGGGATGGTGGCAGCAATGGTGAACAGACCCCAAGGGCTGTCTGCCAGCGCTTTAACGACCACCAACGCCAGCGCCGAGAGGATGATGATCATCACCCCAAGTGCGCCCAGCATGGTTACCACACCGGCAAAGGCGCCTAACTCCTGCTTGGCCATTTCCCCCAGCGAGCGTCCGTCGCGGCGGGTGGAGATAAACAGGATCAGGAAGTCTTGCACCGCACCAGCCAGCATCACCCCAACCAATATCCAGATGGTGCCAGGCAGGAAGCCCATCTGCGCTGCCAGGATCGGCCCTACCAGCGGGCCAGCACCGGCAATGGCGGCAAAGTGGTGACCAAACAGCACCCATTTGTTGGTGGGTACATAGTCCAGGCCATCGTTATGGCGCTCCGCTGGCGTTAACCGACGGTCATCGAGTTCAAAGACGTTCTTGGCAATAAACCGGCTATAGAAGCGGTAGGCAATGCTGTAGCAGGCGACGGAGGCCACCACCAGCCAGACAGCGTTGACGTGCTCCCCACGGCTCAAGGCCAGCATGCCGAAAGCGAAGGCACCGACCAGCGCCACCGCGAGCCAGATTATGGCCGACTTGACGTTTTTCATGTTCCGCAACTCCTTGTTGTGCAGAGGTAGAAAGGTGATTTTTTTAGTTTGTGAGTACGTCAAAAAGTTAACGACCCATTAAACGTAGGAGGTTTAAACGCGGACGGTGGCTGGTCGGATCAGAAATGTGAACTCAGTTGGAGTTTGCTGAAAGAAGCGTGCCATACGGGGGCAGAATAGGTTATTGCAGGCATAAAAAAAGGCGATACCGAAGTATCGCCTTGATCGAACAAGGATAACGTTAGGCTACCGGTCTGGCGATTACGCTGCGGGTTTCCATACGCACTTCGGCAATGTTGACCTGCAAACTATCGCTTTGGCGATAGATGACTTCGCCCTTCACCTGCACGGTGCCGGTCTCTTGGCTACACACCATCTCGTCGCGAACCGCGTGGATGAATGGGGCAGGGATAAAGGCCATCGCGCCGTTATCCAGCAGGCGTACCCGCAGGCCACCACGGGTCACGTCGATGATCTCGGCGTTGAAGTGCTCATCGGTTCCAGCCTTATCCTTGAGGAAACGGGCATACAACCAGTCACCAACGTCTCGCTCTGCCATGCGGTTCAAACGGCGGCGCTCGGTCAGTTGCACTGTGACGTCGTCCTGCGGTTTTTCCGCCACCTGCTCGCTGATAATGGCTTTCAGCAGACGATGGTTGACCATATCGCCATACTTACGGATCGGAGAGGTCCAGGTGGCGTACGCCTCCAGCCCCAGACCGAAGTGCGGGCCAGGCGTGGTGCTGATCTCGGCAAAGGTCTGGAAGCGGCGGATGCGGCTGTCCAGGAACTGGGTTGGCTGCGAGTCGAGGTGACGGCGCAGTTCACAGAATCCTTCCAGGGTCAGCAGCTTCTCGGCATCGGCTTCAACGCCGTTGGCCTGCAATACGGCTACCGCTTGCTCAACCAGGGCCGGATCAAAGCCGTTATGCACGTTATAGATGCCAAAGCCCAGACGGTCTCGCAGCACCAGGGCGGCACAGACGTTGGCGGCGATCATGCACTCTTCAACGATACGGTTGGCGGTGCGGCGCTGTTCGGTAATGATGTCCAGCACTTCGCCTTTCTCGCCGAGGACAAAGCGGTAGTCAGGGCGATCCTTGAACACCAGCGCATGCTGATGGCGCCAGGCGCTGCGTGCATCGCAAACCTGTTTAAGCAAGGTGATCTGTTGTGCGATGCTCTCGCTCGGTGGTTGCCAGCCAGCGACGCCGTCCAACCAGTCAGAAACCTCGTCATAAACCAGTTTGGCTTTGGACTCGATTTCGGCGGCGAAGAAATGGATATCGTTGCCCAGTGCACCGTCTGCGCCGATAGTCACGCGGCAAGCCAACACCGAGCGTCGCTCATTCGGGCGCAGCGAGCACAGGTTGTCGGACAGATCGCGCGGCAACATCGGAATATTGAAGCCCGGCAGGTAGTTGGTAAACGCGCGCTTGCGGGCGATATCATCCAGTTTGCTGCCTTGCTCGACATAGGCGGTAGGATCGGCAATGGCGATGGTCAACAGCAGCGAGCCGTCACCGTTGTCTTGCACGTGCAGCGCATCGTCCATATCTTCGGTGCTGGCGCTATCGATGGTGACGAAGTCCAGCGCGGTCAGGTCCTCACGGACCAGCGGGGTCTCTTGTTCGGAGATCGCGACCATGTCTGGTGCTTCTTTTTCAAGATTATGACGAGCCAGCGTGACCCACCACGGCGCGAAGTGATCTTCACCGTCGGTGATGAACTGAGTCAGATCGGCATTGAAAGTGCGGTCGCCTTTCAGCGGATGACGGCGCATTTCTGCGACGGCCCAGTCACCGGCCTGGAAGTTATGGGTGACTTCACGCGCCGGACGGCATGGGATCGCGTCTTTCAGCAACGGATGATCGGGGATAATCGACAGGCGATCGTCTTTTTTCTGCACCCGGCCAACAAAACGCGACAGGAAAGGCTCAACCAGGTTTTCCGGTTCAGCGATTTCGCGCTCTTTTTCGGTATGCAGGGTGGCGACGATACGATCCCCATGCATGACTTTTTTCATGTACGGCGGCGGAATAAAGTAACTTTTCTGCCCGTCGACTTCTAAAAAGCCAAAACCTTTCTCAGTCCCTTTTACTACGCCTTCAACACGCGGGGTTTGAGAGTGAAGTTGCTGTTTAAGCTGCGCCAGCAGCGGGTTATCTTGAAACATATCGTCCAGTGAATGGGTTGTGAGTGGCAAGATTTGCGGCTGACAGTTTTACGCGAATCACTCCTTGCGGGCAAGCCAAACGTCACGCTTTTCCGACGATGGCTCGCGATAATTGACGCAATACTGCTCTAGGGGCGCCGCCTGCTTAGCTGCATGCCACGCCCGTTCAAACTAAACAATACGCAATGTAGGTGTCTGAGCGCAGCGGCGGATGGCGACGGGAACCGATTTGGAGGTCGGCGTGCCGGTGCCATCACCAAAACTGGCCAGCGGCACCAGCGGGTTGGTTTCAGGATAGTAGGCTGCCAGATTACCGCGTGGGATATCGTAGCTGACCAGCTTGAAGCCGCTGACCTTTCTGGTTACGCCATCGTTCCATAAGGTTTCGATTTCCACCAACTCCCCATCTTGCAGGCCAAGATCGGCCAAATCTTCGGGGTGAATAAATAACACCTCGCGCTGGCCGTAAACGCCGCGATAGCGATCGTCCAATCCATAGATGGTGGTGTTGTACTGATCGTGTGAACGCAGGGTTTGCAGCACGAACGGCGCTTTTTCCTCCCCGATTTGCGGGAACAGCGTCTCGGGTAGCGGAGCGGCACTGAACTCGGCTTTGCCGCTCTGGGTTGCAAAGCGCAATTCGGCAGCGGCGTTGCCCAGATAGAACCCTCCTGGTTGCTCACAGCGCTGGTTAAAATCGTCAAAGCCGGGAATGGTGGCCTGGATATGCTGGCGGATCAGTGAATAATCGTCGGCCAGCTCCAGCCAATCCAACTTTTGGTTGCCCAGCACCGCGTCGGCAATGCCGCAGACAATCGCGGTTTCAGAACGCTGGGTGTCTGCCAGCGGTTTGCCGATGCCCTCGGAAGCGTGCACCATGCTGAAGGAATCTTCCACCGTGATGTATTGCGGGCCGCTGGCCTGCATATCCAACTCGGTACGCCCCAGCGTCGGCAAGATCAAAGCATCTTTACCGGTGATCAGGTGGTTGCGGTTCAGCTTGGTGCTGATATGCACCGTCAAATCACAACGGCGCAGGGCTTGAGCGGTACGCTCGGTATCCGGTGCCGCTGCTGCCAGGTTGCCCCCGAGCGCAATCAGCACCTTGACCTCACCCCGCAGCATCGCTTCAATGGCTTCAACCGTATTGTGGCCCATCTCGCGGCGGGGGCTAAAGCCAAAATGCTGCTCCAAACTATCCAGCAGCGCCTTGGGCGCTTTCTCATCGATACCCATGGTGCGGTTGCCTTGCACGTTGCTGTGGCCGCGTACCGGGCACAGGCCCGCGCCTGGCTTGCCCAACTGGCCGAACAACAACTGCAGGTTGGTGATCTCGCGCACCGTTGGTACAGAGTGCTTATGCTGCGTGACGCCCATCGCCCAGGTGCAGATAACACGCTGTGCGCCTTGGTAAATCGCCGCCGCATGGCGCAGTTGGGTTTCACTCAACCCGGATTGCGTGGTGATTTGTTGCCATGAGGTGGCATCCACCTGAGCCAGATACTCTTCGATGCCCACACAATGCCGATCGATAAACGGCTGGTCGAACAGACCTGGCTCATTGGCGGCTATCCGCTGGCGGTGGGTTTCCAGTAGCGCCTTCACCATGCCGCGCACCGCCGCCATATCGCCACCCAGGTTGGGCTGGAAGTAGGCCGAACTGATGGGCGAGGACTTGGGCGTCAGCATCTGGATCGGGTTTTGCGGATCGGCAAACCTTTCCAACCCGCGTTCGCGTAGGGTATTGAAACTGACGATGCGTGCGCCGCGGCTGGCCGCGTGTTTCAGGCTATGCAGCATGCGTGGATGGTTGGTCCCGGGGTTCTGGCCAAACACAAAAATCGCGTCGGCATGCTCGAAGTCATCCATACGGATAGTGCCTTTGCCGACGCCGATGCTCTGCTTGAGGCCAACGCCACTGGCTTCGTGGCACATATTGGAACAGTCCGGGAAGTTGCTGGTGCCCAGCATCCGGCCAAACAGCTGATAAAGGTAGGAGGCTTCATTGCTGGCGCGGCCTGAGGTGTACAGCTCAATCTGGTTGGGGTTATCCATTGCCTGGATATGGCTGGCGATAAGTTTTAAGGCATCCGGCCAGGTGATGGGCTGATAGCGATCGGTCTTGGCGTCGTAGCGCATCGGGTGTGTCAACCGGCCTTGATACTCCAGAAAGTAGTCGCTTTGCTCGCGCAGGGTACTGACGCTGTGGGCCGCAAAGAAGGCCGGTTCAACCGCATTGCGAGTGGCTTCCCAACTGACGGCTTTGGCTCCGTTCTCGCAGAAGCTGAAAGTGCTGTGGTTGTCATCACCCCAGGCACAGCCGGGGCAGTCGAAACCACGCGCCTTGTTAACGCGCATCAGGTTGCGCAGATTTTTCAGCGCCTGTTTGCTGTCGAACACATAGCGGGTGGTGGCTTCTAATGAGCCCCAGCCGCCCGCCGCGCCGCGATAAGGCTTGATTGACGGTTTAAATTTCATGATTTTCTTCGCAGGTGATTAATGTAGCTAAAAGGTAAATGCTTTTTTAAGCATTTTGAGTATTTATGTGGCAAGTCTAGGGGGGGAAAGGCCTGGCGTCTAATCGAATAGAGCAATGATGGGATAGACGACACTTATCGCCGCTGCCAGCAAGGCTGTAGCAAATGATATACTTCACGCAGAAACCATTTTCCGGGCCAATACATGGATATTAAGCAACTGATCTACCTGTGTAATCTTGAACGGGAACGCCACTTTGGCCGCGCCGCAGAGGCCAGCTTTGTCAGCCAGCCGACCTTATCCATGCGGTTGAAAAACCTGGAAAAAGAACTGGGTGTCTCGCTGATCAACCGTGGCAACAATTTTGAGGGCTTCACCGCCGAAGGTGAGCGGGTCTTGGCCTGGGCACGGGAAATTGTTTCCGTTTATCAGGGGCTGAAGCTGGAAGTGGAGTCGCTGAAACACGGGTTGAACGGGACGTTGCGTATCGGCACCGTGCCGCAGTGCAGTATTTCGTTAGCGCAGATGTTGAAGGCGGTCAGCGAGCGTTACCCGCAGTTGGACTATCGCGTAGCGGTATTGAGCGCCGATCAGTTGTTGGAAGCGCTGACTGCGCACACGGTGGATATCGGCATCGGTTTCTTTGAGTTACCAACGCTCAAGGAACTGCATTTTCAGTCGCAGTCTTTGGCTGACAGCGGCATTGACTTGGTATTTCATCCGCAGCATTTCCCTGAGCTGGTGGGGGAAAGCCCACTCACGCTGGCAGCCGTGGCGGAGTTGCCATTATGCCTGGCAGAGCCGACGCGTTACTTCCGCCGTTACCTGGATCAACAGTTTCGTGAGGCGGGCTTGACGCTGCATACCCGGATGGAAACCACCTCGATCTTCCAACTGCTACAGGGGATTTTTGTCGGCTTGGGTTGCGGGTTATTCCCCGGAGGTAACTTGCAGATGGAAATGATGCCGCAGCTGCAACGGCGCAGCGTTGCCATTGCGCCGATGTCTCGTCATGCCGCCTTGGTGATCGCCGAGCCAGCAAGAGCCACGCCGCTGGCGCAGCACTTTTTTGATGCGGCTCAGGCATGGTTATTGCGCTAAATCGGCTGCCACCGTATCGCCAAGACTGTATCGCAGCCGGTTTTCCCAGGCGTACAGCGCGCTGGTTAAAATCACGTCCAATGCCTGCGACCGATCCAGCCCGCTGTTGAGCAGCGGCTGCACGCTTTGTGCCGTGAATTTCTCAGGCGTTCGCGTCAGCTCGGCCGTCACGCCTATCACGGCGGCGGTCACCGGATCGCCGGCAACCTCAAGCGCGTTATCAATCCCAGCCACTAATGCCAGTGCCAACTCCCGATCGGCAATGTTATGAGCTAACGTGGCGGCACAATAATGGCTGCCATTAATACGTGATGTCACCAGAGCAACCAAAGCCTTCAGGCGTGGGGATAGCCCGTCAGCGTGGCGGGTAATGCTGTTAAATACCGCATTGCGCTCATGCAGGGCAGGCGCGTCTTGGGCCAACAGCAGGTAATAAGACTCGCTGCGGGCGTCCGGGTGGCTTTGGTCCAGAATGTCGAGCTGCCGAGCCTGGGCCTGCTCGACAACGATCTCCGGCAGGCGAGTTTGCCATAAGCGTGTCGCACAGGAAAATCCTGCCGGACCGGCATCTTCGATTTGGGGAAAACCGGGTAACACCACGGCGGGTCTGCCTGCCAGCGCGGCAATACCGGCGACCACCCGTGCCTGATAGCTAACGAAACCGATGATTTGCGAAAAGGTCACAATATCTTGCGTGCTCAGGCCAACTTCGCCGAGCTGTTGTAAAGCCTTGCGGCAAATCAGGGTCGGTTGGCTGGCGAGTTGGCGGGCGTATTGGGTGATTTGTGCCAGGCGGACATTACTTTCCCGCGTAGCATCCGGGCTGTCCAGAGGGGCGAGGCGAGCAGCATAATGGCTACAAAGCGATTGCACGCCGGTGACCTGCGCCACCGTCAAGGCCGTCGACAGACGATCGTAAGGTGACAACGTCACTTCACGCGAAGCGCTGACCCGATCGGGGAAAAGTACCGGATAGCAGGCCGAAGACGCGGTAAAAACGTCAATACGATCGCTGAGGGCGGCATTCAATCCCTCGTCGGTAAATGAGCCCAGGCCTAACAAAAAACGCTCCCGCAAGCTTGCTGCGGCAGGCTCAAGTGGCGAACTGTCGCCTGAGCTTCGCTGGGTTTCGTGGTACCACTGGAAAGGGGTTAGGCGATGTTCCATCGGATAAAATCCTTCATCAATACAACAAGCCACCGTTACAGTTGGCAACGGCGGCAGGGTAAAAAACCGCGAAGCAGGCGTCAGTCATGGCTGCATAGACCATGACCATAAATAGCGAAGCCGGCGGCAAGGATAAGCATCAGTTGCGAGAAGCGTTGGTGGTGGGCGTTGTTCATCAGCGCGATATCCTGTTGTTTGCATGGCTCAACGTAGCGGATATCCTCACCGATTCGATTGACGAGATAAAATAATGTTAAGTGCTAATTAATAACGTAAAGGAATAAAATATATTGCGGTAGGGTAGATAAGTGCCAAGATGACATCCCCCGAGCTTCAACTGTCGATGCCCAACAACATGGCTGATAATTAAGCGTTTACTGGGATTATGTGACCTTGTCTAAATTCTGCATAATGGCACGACATAACTACGCCGTGCCATGGTGGTGATGCCGCTAGATTAGCGCCAGTTACGGGCAATTATCACGGATTCTGGCAAGCAATAGCGATACGAGTAAGATCGCTAATATTGCCGTTCTTGTCTTTACAAGTCTTTTCGCGATAACAAATTTTTGATGCATAGGCGACATCACGGGTTACGCAAATAGAATTGGCTCCACCAATAATCTTTGACGCTTTTGACGTGTTGAGTTTTTTCACAACATATCCTTGATGGCAGTTGATGATAATTAATCAAATGCTTAAAAGTAAATTATTATAATAACAGGAGGATAGTGATTACACGAGATCCATGCCCAGCGGTAATAATTATTGCAGGTTATCGCAACTGACCCGGCTATGCGCAATATCCTCGCCAAAACCGAACTTGTCTTTACAATGCTCTACGCGGAAGCAGTTCCCAGGGCCCCTTTGTTCATAGTGAGTCGTGCAAATGTATCGATGGCCACCCACAATGCTTGACGCTTCCGAGGTATTGAGCTTTTTCACAGTATATCCTTATGGTAATTAATGAGAGTAAATCCGTACTTACTGATATTTAATCAATTTATTAAGCGCTGTTATTATAATAACAGACTGGCTTTATAATCAATTGGATGATTCTCGGTATAAGTTAAGGATAGGCCGGTAATATACTTTTGGTGCGAAATGATTTTTACCTAAAATGAATTATATAATGCTTTTATTTTGACTTCATGATGAGTGATTGGTTTGGACTGCCTTAGCATCAATTATTGCTGGTTAAGCCGGTCCAGATTAACGCCAACAACCGATGCTATTGCGCAGGCAGGTAGGGGAAACGGGCGCAGTAGTGCGCCCGGAGGAAGTCGGCGAAATTAAAATCTGCCGCCGTCACGTCGCCAGGCATCGGCAGTGAGCGCTTCGCCAAAGTGGCTGGCGATCAGCCGCTTGGTGAGATCGTGCAGCGGTGCGGCCAGCACTTCGGCGGTACTGCCACGTTCCACAATTTCCCCTTCATGCATCACCATCACCTGGTCGCTGATATGCTTCATCATGCCCAGATGCTGCGTCACATAAATATAGGCAATCCCGTGTTTTTCCTGGAGCTCCAGCATCAGGTTGATGATCTGCGAACGCATCGACATATCCAGCGAAGCCAGCGCTTCATCGGCAACAATCACCTTTGGCTGCAGGATCAACGCCCGTGCCAGCGCCACGCGCTGTTTCTGCCCGGAGGCCAGCATGTGCGGATAATAATAAGCGTGGTCCGGCAGCATCCCCACCTGGCGCAGGGTCTGATTGATCCGTACCTCCCGTTCTGCGGCTTCCAACTCGGTATTCAAACGTAGCGGTGCATCAAGCAACTGACCGATGCGCTGACGTGGGTTGAGCGAGGTGCTCGGATCCTGGAAAATCATGCGGATACGCTGGCTGCGGTAGCGATAATCGCCATAGGCCAACGCATGGTCGTCGATCAGCACTTCACCCGAGGAGGGTTCCACCATGCCGGAAAGCATCTTCGCCAGAGTTGACTTACCCGAGCCGTTCTCACCGATGATCGCCAGCGTCTGGCCCTCACGCAGAGTAAAGCTGACAGACTTGACCGCCTCCACATGCTGGCGGCGGAACAGCCCGGTGCGATAGCGGTAGGTTTTGGTCAGGTTGCGCACTTCCAATAGCGTTTCCATGTTATTGCTCCTCCATGTTCAGCGGGAAGTGGCAGGCGAACAGGTGATTCTTCACCGGGCGCAGGCGCGGGGTTTCAATGCATTGCTTTTGCGCATACGGGCAGCGTGGCCCCAGGCGGCAGCCGATCGGCAGATGCTCCAATGAGGGGATCGCACCCGGCAGCGTATTCAGGCGGCTCTTATGTGGCAGTGAGCGGCCAAAGTCCGGCATGGCGCGGATCAGCGCCTGGGTATAAGGATGATGAGGGGCGGCAAGCAGATCTTCACATTGCGCGCTCTCCACCGTCTGGCCGCAGTACAGCACGTTAACCCTGTCAGCCCATTTGCTCATCATCTGCAAATCGTGGCTGATCAGTAGGATGGTCGTGTTGTTGTTTTGGTTCAGGCGCGCCAGCAGGCGGAAGATCTGCGCCTGCGTAGTGGGTTCCATGGCGTTGGTTGGCTCATCGGCAATCAGCAATCTTGGCTGATTGGCCAACGCTATGGCGATCATCACTTTCTGGCATTCCCCTTCGGTGAGCTCGTAAGGGAAGCTGCCCATGATATCGAGGTGATCCTTGATACCGACGCGGTGCAATAGCTCAATCGCCCGCCGTTTGCGCCAGTTAAAGCGCTGCCACCAACGGCCCTTGTAAGTCCAGCCGGGAATGGCCTGTGCCAACTGGCGGCCAATGCTTTCGGAAGGATCAAGACAGGATTGTGGCTCCTGGAAGATCATCGAAACGTTGTGGCCCACCAGTTTGCGCCGTTCGCGGGGGCTGAGCTGCAACAGGTCGATGTCGTCAAAGCGGAAGCGGTCGGCGGTGACGCGCCAGTTATCTTTGGTCACGCCGCATATGGCTTTGGCGATCAGGCTTTTTCCTGAGCCGGATTCGCCTACCAGGCCGCGCACTTCACCTTCGGTCAGCGTCATGCTGACGCGATCGACGGCCTTCACCGGCCCTTCGGCGGTCATAAATTCAATCGTCAAATTGCGGATATCGAGTAACGGCATTATTCCACTCCCGCATTGATCGCGCGGCGTATTCCGTCGCCCAACAGGTTAACCAGCAGCACGCTGATCAGAATAGCAGCACCGGGCAGCATCACGGTCCAAGGTGCGACATACACCAACTCCAACGAGTCGCCTAACATGGCTCCCCATTCCGGGGAGGGCAACTGCGCCCCCAGATCGAGGAAGCCCAACGCCGCGATGTCGAGAATGGCCATCGATAAAGCGCGGGTGAATTCAGTGATCAGTACGGCGGCAATGTTCGGCACCACGGCGTACCACAGGATCTGCATCGTCGAAGCGCCATCCAGACGGGCTGCGACTACGTACTCTTTTTCCAGCTCATCGTGCACTGCGCTGTAGATGGTACGCACCATCCGTGGCAACAGCGCCAGCCAAACGGCCAGCATGGCGTGTTCCAGCTTCGGCCCGAGGAATGCCACCACGATAATCGCCAGCAGCAGTGAAGGGATGGAGAGCAGGGTATCGAGAATATGGTTGAGCATCGCAGACAGCAGACCATGGGTGACCCCGGCAAACACGCCCAGGATCACGCCACAAAGGGCGGCGGCGATGGTCACAATCAGTGCCGAACCATAGGTGGCGGCGGTGCCGGTCAGCAAGCGGCTGAGGATATCGCGGCCCAGATCGTCGGTGCCCAGGAAGAACGACACGTTGCCGTAGCGTGACCAGGAGGGCGGTAGCAACTGATATCCCAAGAATTGCTGATCGAGGGCGTAAGGTGCCAGCAGGCTGCCGAACAGGGAAAGCAGCAGCAGGCCGATCACCCCATAAAAACCAATCATCGCCAAAGTGTCGCCATAGAAAATCCGCCAGGTATAGAGCAGCGGGCTAGGCATTTTCTTTTCGCGGTATACGTTATCGAAGGGCATACCATTCCTTATGTTTCAGCGGGTTGGTCGCCGCGCCCAGAATGTCGGCCAGCACGTTAATGGTGATCACCAGCGTGCCGATCACCATCACGCCTGCGGAGATGGCCGCGTAGTCCTGTTGGCGGATGGCATTGATCAGCCAGCGCCCCAGCCCTGGCCAACTGAACACCACCTCGGTGATCATGGCCAGCGTGAGCATGGTAGAAAATTGTAGACCGAGCTTCGGGATGATCGGCGGTAACGCGTTGTGCAGCACGTGACGGCGGATAATGGTAAAGCGCGACAGGCCACGGGTTGCGGCAGCCTTGATGTAGTTCTGGCTGAGAACATCGTCGGTGCTGATGCGCATCAAGCGGATCACCTCGGTGATTGGAGCCACTGCCAGAGCGGCAATCGGCAGCACCATATGGCGCAGCGCACTGGCAATCATCTCGTTGCGATAAGGCGAGTCAGACAGCCAGGCGTCAACCAGCGCCAAACCGGTGACCTGCTTGACCTGATACAGCAGATCGAAACGGCCCGACACCGGCAGCCAGCCAAGATGCAGTGAAAAATAGAGCATCAACAGCAGCGCCAGCCAGAACACCGGGATGGAAAAGCCCAGCAGGGCGAAGGTACTGATGGCGGTATCCTGCCACTTGCCGCGCATTACACCGGCAATAATGCCCAGCGGAATGCCGATAAACAGGGCCAGCGTAAAGGCTAAAATGCACAGTTCCATGGTGGCCGGGAACACTTCGCGCAGCTGTTCGCTGATCGCCTGGCCATTGATGCTGGAAACGCCAAAGTCCCAGTGCAGCAGGCTGACGAAATAGAACTGGTAGGCGTCCAGCAAGGCGGCACCGTTTAGCGGCGCGCGTGGGGTAAAGTAGCTCAGGCTGAAGCTGACCAGCGTCAGGAAGAACAGCGTGATCAGCAGCAACAGAATGCGGCGTAAGGTAAAGATAATCACTTTTTCGCGGCCTCCGCCGGTTCACGGTACACCCCGGCAAATGATGAGTTGCCGAACGGGCTCAACACCAGTCCTTTAATATCATAACGGTAGGCCTGCAAACGCAAGGAGGAGGCCAGCGGCAATACCGGCAACTGCTGTTCGAGGATCTTCTGCGCCTGCTGATAATGCTCGATACGCTGTGATAACTGCTGTGACAACAAGGCGTCCTGCAACTGTTCATCAAAAGCGGGATCGCACCAGTGAGCATAGTTGGTTTGCGAACGGATTGCCGCACAGCTGAGCAGCGGGCGGAAGAAGCTGTCCGGATCGTTACTGTCGGTTGACCAGCCGGTGAGCGTCAGATCGTGGTTCATCTCCATCAGCCGGGCTTCCTGGAAACGGCCCTCTACCGGCACGATGGTGACATTAATACCGACCTGAGCCAAATCCGCCTGTAGCAGCTCCGCCGTTTTCAACGGGCTGGGGTTATAGGATTGTGATGCGGTAGGCACCCACAGCTTCAGGTTCAGCGGCCCCACGCCAGCTTCGCGCAGCATTTCTCGCGCCTTGGCCGGATCGTATTCGGTAACGTGAGCATCATTATCATAGGCCCAGGAGGCGCGCGGTAGGATCGAAGCGGCGGTCTCTGCGGTACCGTAATAGATCGATTGCATCAGGCGCTGGTTGTTAATGGCTAACGCAATGGCCTGGCGAACCTTCAGGTTATCCAGCGGTGGCTTGCGGGTGTTGAAGGCCAGATAGGCGATATTCATCCCTGGGCGCAGCGTCAGGCGTAAACGCGGATCGTCGCGCAGGATCGAAAGCTGGCTGGCGGCGGGGTAGGCCAGCACATCGCACTCGCCGGTCAGCAATTTGGACAGGCGGCCCGTGCCCCCGGCCCCCATGTCGATCACCACCTGCGGCATGCGCGGTTTCCCTTTCCAGTAAACGTCATTGCGTGCCAGACGGATATATTGCCCGGAACGGTATTCGTTCAACAAGAAGGGGCCGGTGCCGACCGGTTCACGATCGATCATTTCCTGGGTGCCATCCAGCGTCAGGTTGTCGGCATATTCTGCTGATAGCACCGGCGCATAATGGGTCGCCAGATGCCACAGGAAGGACGCATCCGGCGCCTGCAAGCGGAACTCGACGGTGTATTGGTCCAGTTTTTTCACGCTTTGCACGGAGTCGGCAAACTGCAAACTGTCGAAGTATGGGTATTCACCGCCGTTGACATTGTGGAACGGATGCTTCTGGTCAAACACCCGCTGGAAGCTGAACACCACATCGTCGGCGTTCATTTTGCGGGTGGGTTGGAACCAGGCAGTGGTCTGGAAAGGCACGTCCCGGCGCAGGTGGAAGCGGTAGGTGGCACCGTTGTCCAGCACTTCCCAGCTTTCCGCCAGCTCTGGGATCAGGCGGTAAGTGTAGGGGTCGACATCCAGCAGCCGATCGTAAAGCTGGGCGGCCAGGGTATCGACCGTCAGACCGCTGCTGGCCATCTGCGGATTGAAGGTGTTCAGAATGCCGCTGACGCAATAGACAAAGCCGCTCTGGCGGATGTCTGCTGGCGGTGGTGCTGCGCTGGGCACAGCAGGTGTCGCGGCCAGGGCAGACGTTGCCAGGCAGCCGAGCGACATTATCCAAAGAGGTAAACCACGCATAGACGCTTCATGGGTTATTAAGCAATAACGTTAGTGTATCGCACTCTGACCAACAGCCCAATTCCTTGAGCAAAATGGCTGAAATTTCGGCGGTTTGGTTAAGCTTGCCGCTGTTTTCTGGCGAGCTGGCCTCCGCCTGAAATCACTGCTGGTGGATAATTACCCATGCTTAGTGTGGTAATGAGAAAAATTCTCAACAAAGTACTTTACAGATGATACTGAGAACCATTATCATCATTTGGCAGTTCACGGAAGGCCACGCCTTGTGGCCCTTTGTGGAAGGCACGACATTGCTCACATTGCTTCCAGTGTTTACTTAGCCAGCTCGGGTGCTGGCTTTTTTTTTGCCTCTATTTCAGGTGAACCGCAAAGCCGGAGCGGCCAGGGGCAATGTCTTCTCGCAGCGTTAACTGTGGAATAACATAATCGCCAAAATTTTGCTTACGGAATGGCAAAGGCTCGGTACTGGCCAGCGCGTCCAGCCGTTTCCCCAGCGCCGAGCATAGGTCGGGGAATTTTGCCTCGTCGAAGCGATCGGTGCGGTACGCCACAAACGGTGGTAGCACATCAAAACCGGGGTAATACAGAATGCCATGGTGAATAGGGAACAGAATATCCTCTATCGGGCCGTTGATACCGCGCGGGCTGTAATGAGACTCCCAACCGCCAGCGGTAACCAGCAACATAGCCCGTTTCCCTGCCAAAGTACCTTCGCCATAACGATCTCCCCAATGTGTATCGGAATGCTCGCCAACGCCGTAAGCAAAGCCATAGGCATACACGCGTTCTACCCACCCCTTGAGGATGGCTGGCATGGAGAACCACCACAGCGGGAACTGGAGGATCACGGTATCCGCCCAGAGTAACTTCTCCTGTTCCAATGCAATATCTGCGCTCTGCGTCCCTTGTTCAAGCGCTATTCTGGAATCCAGTACCGGGCTGAAGCGGTTAGCGCTATCCCGATCCGTACGGTCGTCGCCATCTAAAGAGGCTTTCCATTTCATGGCGTACAGATCGGAGACCTGTACCTGATGCCCGGCGTCCTGCAGATGTTTGACCGCAAAGTTTTTTAGTGAGCCATTAAGCGATTGGGCTTCTGGGTGAGCGTAGACCAGTAGAATATTCATCATTGAGTTCCATTGCTGAAAAAGAGAGCAACAGAGTAGGTTAGCGTCAGGTATAGTTAAAATTGATTTAGATGATTACAGGTATTTGTATGAGTAATTTCGGTAGGCTGGATCTCAATCTCCTGGTGACGTTGGATGTGCTACTGATGGAATTGAACGTTACACGCGCTGCGGAGCGGTTGTCGCTGTCGCAGCCTTCGGTAAGCGCTCATTTGGCCAAGCTGAGAGCGTTTTTCGACGATCCGCTGTTGTTACCGGGCCCAAGAGGAATGCGGCCAACGGCCAGGGCGGAGGCTTTACGTGAACCTTTGCGGCAGGCATTGGAAGTGCTTGAGCACACTGTTTCACCTATCAGCCCTTTTGAGGCGGCTAGCGCGAATATCACCTGGCGGGTTGCCGCATCTGATTATGGCGAGTCCACGGTACTGTTGCCTACATTGGCACGGCTTCGTCAGGCCGCCCCCAGCAGCAGGTTGGCGGTGTTGGAACTGGTACCGACCAGGATTGCCCGGCAGGCGGAGATGGGGGAGATCGATCTGGCCTTTCACACTCAGGACTGCGCTCCATCAGGGATGCGTCAACGCGTGTTATTCAAGGAGAGGTATGTATTGGTGGGCCGTATCGGTCATCCTGCGTTGACGGCTCGCCCGACGCTGGCGCAATTTAGCCAACTGGAGCACGTGGTGGTTTCGCCAAACGGCGGGGGATTTAGTGGCATCACCGATCACACGCTGGAGCAGGTTGGGCTTTCGCGGCGGGTGGTGCTTTCCGTCCCGCATTTTCTGTTTGTGAAATCGGTGATCGCCAAGACGGATCTGGTTGCTATGCTGCCCGAACGCCTGGTACGCGGCAGCCCCGAAGTACAGATTGCCGAGCCGCCAATGGAGATCCCAGGCTATGAACTGGCTATGCTGTGGGATGAGCGTTCGCATCGCGATCCCGCCCATCAATGGTTACGCGAATTGATCGCCCAGTCGGTTTAACTTCCCTCTGGTTCGCTACCTTGCAGCAGTGCATGCTTTTTCAACATGCCGCGTAGCTGATGATAAGTCAGCCCCAGCAAATCGGCAGCTTTGCGCTGATTGAAACGGCCCTGTTTCAAGGCCATCTCCAGCAGGGTTTTCTCCTGCTGATGCTGCCAGCTTTTAAAATCCAGCGGCAATGCAGGTAAATCACTGGTCGGCGCGGTTGCCTCATCATCAAGCGGCTCTGAACGCTTGGCAAAGGGGTTAATGATGATCTCATCCAACTCATCCTGGCCTGAACCATGGCGGTAAACGGAACGCTCCACCACGTTTTTCAGCTCACGTACGTTACCCGGCCAGGAGTAGCCAAGCAGCACCGCCTGCGCATGTTCACTAAAGCCGGGGAACAACGGCAGTGACAGCTCGCGGCACATCTGAATGGCGAAATGCTCGGCCAATAGCATGATGTCTTGCTGGCGTTGGCGCAGCGGTGGCAGTTGCACCACGTCGAACGCCAGGCGGTCCAGCAGATCGGCACGGAATTTACCGGCGGCGGCCAGCGCGGGCAGATCGTCATTGGTGGCGCACACCAGCCGGACATCCACCCGCAGCGGTTGGCTGCCTCCCACACGCTCCAGATGGCCGTATTCAATCACCCGCAGCAGCTTTTCTTGCACCAGCATTGGTGCGGTTGCCAATTCATCCAGAAACAGGGTGCCGCCATCGGCACGTTCAAAGCGGCCAAGGTGGCGTTTTTGTGCGCCGGTAAACGCGCCAGCTTCATGGCCAAACAGCTCCGAGTCCAGCAGGTTTTCATTCAGCGCCGCACAGTTGAGGGAGATAAACGGCCCTTGCCAACGATTGGAAAGATAGTGCAACCGGTGGGCGATCAGCTCCTTACCCGTGCCGCGCTCACCGATCACCAGCACCGGTTTGTTGAGCTTGGCCAACTGTGAAACTTGCTCCAGCACTTCCACAAAGGCGTTGGCCTCGCCCAACAGGTTCTCTAACGGTTCGCTCATGATGAAATTCGCCAATGTTTGGTGAAAACACTCACTCTACAGCAAGCGTGGCGAGTGTCAAAAATAAATAGTCTTTGTATTTCAATGAAATAAAAGTTGGCACGCTTCTTGATTAACTCTTTGGGCAAGTTGTATAACTTAACTCGGCGCTTCAGACGCCTTCAGAACCAAGAGGAAGTAAATTATGGGTATCTTTTCTCGTTTTGCCGACATCGTGAACGCCAACATCAATACTCTGCTCGATAAAGCAGAAGACCCGCAAAAGCTGGTGCGTTTGATGATCCAGGAAATGGAAGACACGCTGGTTGAAGTGCGCTCCACTTCAGCGCGTGCCCTGGCAGAGAAAAAGCAGCTGCTGCGCCGCATTGAACAGGGTGAAAACCAGATCAATGACTGGCAGGACAAAGCCGAACTGGCGCTGCGTAAAGATAAAGAAGATCTGGCCCGTGCGGCGTTGATCGAAAAACAGAAAGTGGCCGATCTGCTTGCTACGCTGAGCCAGGAAGTGGCTACCGTAGAAGAGACGCTGGCCCGCATGAAGAGTGAAATTGGCGAGCTGGAAAACAAGCTGACCGAAACCCGTGCACGCCAGCAGGCATTAACGCTGCGCCATCAGGCGGCTTCTTCTTCACGGGATGTGCGTCGCCAGCTGGACAGCGGTAAACTGGATGAGGCGATGGCGCGTTTTGAACAGTTTGAGCGCCGTATCGACCATATGGAAGCCGAAGCGGAAAGCGTCAGCATTGGCAAAAAGAAAAGCCTGCATCAGGAGTTTGCCGAACTGCAGGCAGACGATGCCATCAGTGAGCAACTGGCGGCAATGAAAGCCAAGATGAACCGCCCGGAATAATGCTTAAGCGGCCACCCAGCGTGGCCGCCACACTACGGCCAATAAGAAGGAATTGAGATGAGTGCTCTATTACTTGCCATCCCGTTGACAATCTTTGTGTTGTTTGTCGCACCGATTTGGCTTTGGTTGCATTACAGCAACCGGCAACAGAGCGGCGTTCAACTGAGTCATCAGGAGATGCAACGTCTGACGCAGCTGGGGGAGCAGGCCACACGCATGCGCGATCGTATTCAGGCGTTGGAAGACATTCTTGATGCGGAACACCCGAATTGGAGGCAGTCGTAATGCGTAGAGACCAGGACAGAGGAAAGTATGGCGATCGTCGCGATCGTTCTTACTACAACGACGACAGCGGTTCATACAAGGGCAACACCTTAGGCAGTAAAAAACTGTACCGTGTGCCTGAAGAAGGCATGCTGAAGGGCGTTTGCGCTGGTCTTGCCCACTATTTTGACGTGCCCGTGCGTTTGATCCGGGTGATTGCCGTGTTGTCGCTGTTCTTCGGGCTGTTTTTCATTACGGTGGTCGCCTATATCGCCTTGGTCTTCGTGCTTGAGGAGGCTCCAGCCAGCCGTTATCAGGATGAACATCAGGCCACACCGCGCCAGTTGCTCGATAAACTGGAATATGAATTGAGCAGTGGAGAGCAGCAGTTGCGCAAGGTCGAACGCTACGTCACGTCTGACACCTTTGGTGTGCAGAGCCGCTTTCGCCACCTGTAACCTCTCTTAACGATGCACGGGCCTGCGTACGCCGCAGGTCAGGCATTGCACCGACTTTTACCCCAACATATGCCAGAGGGCAGCGACCATGAGCAAAACCTATGCGATTAATGCCCCAAAAACCGCTTCACCAAAATGGGGAGTAGGTGCATTGTTGAAGACCTTGTCGAAAGTCATCATCATAGCGTTAATGAGTTATGGCCCGGCGGGGGCAACCGCGTGGTTGCTGAAAACCGTCAGCCGCAAACCGCTGCGTTACGTGTTGGCCCTGTTGCTGGAACCGCTGTTTCGCAAAGGGCTGAACAAGGCGTTCGGGCGCTATGCCAAGGAGAACAATGAAACGACTGCAAAATGAGTTAACTTCGCTGGTCAATCGCGGAATGGATCGCCATCTGCGTCTGGCAGTAACCGGCTTGAGCCGCAGCGGTAAGACGGCGTTTATCACCGGATTGGTCAATCAATTACTCCATGTTCACAGCGGCGCGCGTATGCCGCTGTTTTCCCCTGTGCGGGAAGAAAGGCTGTTGGGTGTGAAACGCATTCCTCAACGCGACCTCGGTATCCAACGTTTCACCTACGATGAAGGCCTGGCGCAGCTGTATGGCAATCCGCCAAGTTGGCCAACGCCAACCCGTGGCGTCAGCGAAATCCGCCTGGCGCTGCGCTACCGTTCCAATGATTCACTGCTGCGCCATTTTAAAGAAACCTCCACGCTGTATCTGGAAATCGTCGACTATCCGGGCGAATGGCTGCTGGATTTGCCGATGCTGGAACAGGACTACCTGGCCTGGTCACGTCAGATGGCTGGGTTGTTGCAGGGCGACCGCGCGCGCTGGGCTGAGCCTTGGCTGGCATTGTGCAAAGATCTCGATCCGTTGGCCCCGGCGGATGAAAACAAGCTGGCGGCGATCGCCCAGGCTTATACCGACTACCTGCTGCGCTGTAAGGCCGAAGGGCTGCACTTTATTCAGCCAGGGCGCTTTGTGCTGCCTGGCGATATGGCCGGTGCGCCTGCGTTGCAGTTCTTCCCGTGGCCAAACGTCGATGCGGCAGGGGAATCGCGCCTGGCACAGGCGGACAAACATACCAATGCGGGCATGTTGCGCGCCCGTTTTAACTATTACTGCCAGTCGATCGTCAAGGCGTTTTATAAAGAGCACTTTGTGCGTTTCGATCGCCAAATTGTGTTGGTGGATTGCCTGCAACCGCTCAACAGCGGGCCGCAGGCGTTTAATGATATGCGTTTGGCGCTGACCCAGTTGATGCAAAGCTTCCACTACGGCAAGCGCACGCTGTTCCGCCGCCTGTTTTCGCCGACCATCGACAAACTGATGTTCGCGGCAACCAAGGCGGACCATATCACCGCCGACCAGCACGCCAATCTGGTTTCACTGTTACAGCAACTGGTGCAGGAGGCCTGGCAGAACGCCGCGTTTGAAGGCATCAGTATGGACTGTGTCGGCCTGGCTTCGGTACAGGCGACCGAAAGCGGCATTGTCGATCATCATGGGCAGTCTATTCCGGCATTGAAAGGCCACCGCCTGGACGATGGCGCACCACTGACGGTCTTCCCTGGCGAAGTACCTGCGCGCCTGCCTGGCCCGGCTTTCTGGCAGCAACAAGGTTTCCATTTTGACCAGTTCCGTCCACGCATGATGAGCGTTGACAGTCCGTTACCGCATATCCGTCTGGACGCGGTGATGGAGTTTTTATTGGGAGATAAATTGCGATGAGCGAGCCGTTAAAACCGCGTATCGATTTTGCCGAGCCGTTGCAGCCACCACAGGAACCGGTGTTGCGCGCAGGCTTGGAGTTTGACGAACAGCAGGCCGAGAAATTCTATCCGGCAGCGCCAGAGATGGAGCAGGAAGAAGAGGAAGGGCGCGCTGAAGGCATTGTTAACGCCGCGTTGAAACCCAAGCGCAGCCTGTGGCGCAAAATGGTTAACGCCGGGTTGATGCTGTTTGGCGTCAGCGTGGTGGCTCAAGGTGTCCAGTGGGTGCATACCTCCTGGGTGCAGCAGGATTGGATCGCGCTGGGTGGTGGGATCGCTGGTGGGCTGATCGTCTTCGCCGGTATCGGTTCGGTGGTGGGGGAATGGCGCAGGCTATACCGCCTACGCCAACGTGCTGAAGAGCGTGACGAAGCTCGGGAACTGCTGCACAGCCACGGCCTGGGGAGAGGGCGCGAGTTTTGTGAAAAGCTGGCGCGTCAGGCCGGGTTGGATCAAGGGCACCCTGCATTGCAACGCTGGCAAGCTTCATTACATGAAACCCAGAACGACCGCGAAGTGGTTGCGCTGTATGCCAAGCTGGTGCAGCCGGTGCTGGATAATCAGGCGCGGCGCGAAATCAGCCGCTCGGCGGCAGAGTCGACGCTGATGATTGCCGTCAGCCCGCTGGCCTTGGTGGACATGGCCTTTATCGCCTGGCGCAATATCCGCCTGATTAACCGCATTGCGGCCTTGTATGGCATCGAACTGGGCTATTTCAGCCGCATCCGTCTGTTCCGCCTGGTGTTGCTGAATATCGCCTTTGCTGGCGCATCTGAACTGGTGCGGGAAGTGGGCATGGACTGGATGTCGCAGGATATTGCGGCGCGGTTGTCTGCGCGCGCCGCGCAGGGGATAGGGGCCGGTTTGTTGACGGCACGGTTGGGCATCAAGGCCATGGAACTTTGCCGCCCGTTACCCTGGCTAGAAGGCGATAAGCCAAAACTGGGTGATTTCCGTGGTCAATTGATAAACCAGTTGAAAGACGCCATGAAAAAAGGTCAAAGCAAAGTCTGACTCCGCCAGGCTGCGTCTATCAGACGCAGCCTTATGGCCGCCCCGCCAAAAGCGCCCTCCTTTCGTACGTCTCTGCAATACCCATTAATTGTTAATGATAAGTTAATCAAGTGTTTGTTTTGCGGTCTTGGTCACGAAAAATCCCACGGACAGCGGCAAAGAAGACGGTATATTTGACCAACAATTAATCTGAATATCTGACTGCGCCAGCGGGGGATCCCGCAGTATTCACTCGCTGCTTCAGCACCAAGACATCAATCCCAAGGACAGGAGGTAATGAACATGCTGCACCGTGAGCCGAACTTAGAGACCTTCCAACCCTATGCCGATGAAAGCCAAACCCTCCGTCGACATATCCATCAGTACCCTGAACTGGGATTCGAGGAACGACAAACCGCCGATCTGGTAGCGAGAAAGCTTGAGGAGTGGGGGTATCAGGTGACACGTGGGCTCGGTATCACCGGCCTGGTTGGGACGTTGAAAAGAGGCAACAGCCCCCGCACGTTAGGTATTCGGGCAGATATGGATGCCTTGCCGATCCTGGAAAATACGCAACTCCCTTACAGCAGCCAGCACGAAGGCATCATGCATGCCTGTGGGCATGACGGCCACACCGCGATGCTGCTTGGTGCGGCACATTATCTGGCCGATCACGCCTGTTTCGATGGCACCTTGCACCTCATTTTTCAACCCGCAGAAGAGGGGTTGGCCGGTGCCCAGAAGATGATCGACGACGGCCTGTTTAAACGCTTCCCCTGTGACGCCGTTTTTGCCATGCACAACATGCCAGGCTTCCCGCAGGGGCAGTTTGTCTTTGGTGAGGGGGCGTTTATGGCTTCCAGTGATACGGTCACCATCACCATCCACGGCAAAGGGGGACATGGCGCGATGCCGAAGGGCACCGTTGATGCCGTGGTCGTCGGGGCCAGTATTGTGATGACATTGCAGACGATCGTCGCGCGTAATCTGGGGGCGCAAGAACCGGGCGTGATCACCGTAGGTTCATTCCAGTCAGGCATGGCCAGTAATGTCATCGCGGACTCAGCGGTATTAAAGTTAAGCGTGCGTGCGTTGGATCCGCAGGTCAGGGAATGGTTGGAAGAGCGAATCAAGACGTTAGTGGCGGCTCAGGCGGCGTCATATGGTGCCAGGATCGATATTGACTATGATCACACCTATCCCGTGTTGGTCAACCAACCGGAGATGACCCGCTTTGCCAAACAGGTGGCGAAAAATTTAATGGGTGAGAGTCATCCGCAGCAGGTGATTGATATTCCGGAACCGCTGATGGGCAGCGAAGATTTTGCCTTTATGCTGAACCAGTGCCCGGGCAGTTATTTATTATTAGGTAACGGCCAGGGTGAAAATAGCTGCATGGTACACAACCCCGGCTATGATTTTAATGATGCAATTATACTCAGAGGGATCGCATATTGGTCTGCATTGACGCAGGAATTCCTGAAGGAATAAACCTCGGTCTTTAATAAGTTGGTGATGCTCCTGAATTTGTTGGGGTCGAAAATGTTCGATCCCTGCATGACATCGATTATCTGGACGGGTGCAGCATGCGGCGCCCCGACAAATTAAATTAAGGACCGGCCATGGATAGCGTCAAGGAAAGAAAATCCCCGGCAAGGGCCATTGTGGCTACCACGTTAGGCAATGGCTTAGAGTTTTTTGATCTGGTGCTTTACGCATTTTTTGCGACCTATATAGCAAAAGCTTATTTCCCCGCGACAGACCCTTTGGTGAGCATGACGATGACCTTCCTGATCTTTGGGATGGGTTATCTTGCCAGGCCGCTGGGGGCGCTGGTCATCGGCCATTATGCCGATAAAAAAGGGCGCAAGCCTGCCATGACGTTGACGTTCCTGCTGATGGGGCTCAGTACCCTGACGATTGGTATCACCCCGTCATATGAAAGCATCGGGACTGCGGCCCCGATCATTATTACCCTGGCCAGGCTGATGCAAGGCTTCTCCGCAGGCGGTGAGTTAGGCGCATCCACTACACTGCTGGTGGAGTATGCCAAACCCCATAATCGCGGGTTTTACGGGGGATGGCAGGTAGCGAGCCAAGGTGCGGGTAACGTATTTGCCGCCATGACGTTGGTGATCCTGGTAAATTGCATGCCAGAGGCGAGTGTGGAAGCCTGGGGTTGGCGCATCCCGTTCCTGTTTGGCATCGTGATTGTTCCGGTGGGGCTGTATATTCGCTTTAAGCTGGAAGAAACCGCCACTCACACCTTACCAACGGCTACCGAAAGCGTCAGCAAAATACCCCTGCTGGAAGTGATAACTACCTACTATAAAGAAACCTTGGCGGGAATTTTGCTGACGATGGGGGGAACCATCCCACATATGATCATCATGTTTTATATTCCCAACTATGCCATCAGCATATTAAAACTGGATACCAGCTATAGCATGTTAATCGGTGCCATCGCCGGTTTGATTACGTTGATTGGTGGGCCGCTGGCGGGGATGTGGTCAGATAACGTTGGCAGGGTCCGGTTGATTGCCTGGGCGAGAATAGCGATTGTTGTGCTGATTTATCCGGCGTTTTATTTACTCAGCACCTACCCCAGTGTTGAAATGCTGTTTGCGGTGATGATTGTACTGAGCATTATCAATATTATCGGTGCTTCGCCTTCCATCACCATTTTGCCAGAAATATTCCCAAGGCGGGTAAGAACCACCGGGTTGTCGCTGGTTTATAGCGTTGCCGTGGGGATCTTTGGCGGCTTCTCATTATCGGTGGCTTCCTATCTGATCAAGTTAACCGGTAACACCACGGCTCCGGCGTTTTACGTGATTGCCGGCTGTGTTTTATCGCTGTTCGCCTTCCTGTATATCAAGGAAACCAGCCAGGCTCCGCTCAATTAATTACATTCCGGTGCAACCCTCTCATTTAGTGAGAGGGGCTGCTCTTTTTGGTAATCCAGGTCACTTCGTCGCCCACGATCTTGCGGCTGAACACGTCTTCTATCAGAGACGGTTAAAGCGCCATTACCACTTATAGCCCATGTTCACGCTGTAGTCAGGATCCTGATTGGTGGAGTAAGGATCGGACTGGCGAAGGCGATCGGTTTTTTTCACTGGGCGATTAAGCGTTGAATACGATTTGTCGCGCGGGCGGCTGCAGCTGGGATGATCGCATTCTAGATTGGCACTGAAACCGGTTTTATCTTCTGATTCTGACCAGACCACTGGTGCCTTGGCGGTTTTTTCCGCGGGCCCAGGCGCGGCTTTGGGGGCGGGGGCGGCTTTGATGCTGGGTTCCGGCGCCTTGTAGGATAGGTCCAGCGCCAGGGTTGGGGCGCTCAACAACAGCGTGGCGCAGCAGAATGCCGCCAGTGTATGCTTTCTAGGCATGGTCAATCTCTCTTTAATAGTTACGCCACGCAACTATAAAATAGTCAGACGAGAATTACTATCATTTGTAACCGGTGAGGGCCATTTTCTCAGTTTGTAACCGCAGATTGACGAAAGAACATCCCCCTGTGACCACATGATAATCCGCTGCCAAAATAATGCTGAATGTGATAACTCTCTAGAAATAAGCTAAAATTACGCCGATGGTGTTATTGGGTGGCGTTTAAAACCGCTAATAGCAGTGATAAACTGGAGCTCTGTCAACTTTTGCTGACAGATCGCTTCTACCTTCCGGGGGGAGAGGTTATCATCATCACCAGACATCCCCGCACCTGCAGAGATAAGGCCAATACTGATGCGTTTGGAAGTATTTTGCGAAGACCGTCTCGGTCTCACTCGAGAATTACTCGATCTTTTGGTATCGCGCGGTATCGACCTGCGCGGCATCGAAATTGATCCTATCGGCCGTATTTACCTCAATTTTTCCCAGCTGGATTTTGATACCTTCCGCGCGCTGATGGCGGAGATCCGGCGCATCAGCGGTGTGACCGATGTGCGCACCGTTAACTTTATGCCTTCCGAACGTGAACACCGTGCGTTACGCGCGTTGCTGGAGTCGATGCCGGAACCGGTGTTTTCCATCGATATGAAAGGCAAGGTGGAACTGACAAACCCGGCGGCTCAGACGCTATTCAACTTCAGCGAAGACAAGATCCGCAATCAAACGGCGAGCCAACTGATTGGTGGCTATAACTTTGGCCGCTGGCTGGAGAGTGATGACACTAAGCCGCATTCCGAACGGGTGGTGATCCGCAGCCAGGATTTCCTGATGGATATCACACCGATCTATCTGGAATATGAGCAACAGCAGAATGCTCCTGTGGGCGCCGTGGTCATGCTCAAATCCACCGCCCGCATGGGCCGCCAGCTGCAGAACCTGTCGGTGAATGATGATACCGAGTTTGACCATATTGTCGCCGTCAGCCCGAAAATGCGCCACGTGCTGGAGCAGGCGCGCAAGTTGGCCATGCTGGATGCCCCATTGCTGATTGTGGGCGATACCGGCACGGGGAAAGATATTTTAGCGCGGGCCTGCCATCTGCGCAGTCCACGTGGCAAACAGCCGTTCCTGGCGCTGAACTGTGCCGCCTTGCCGGACGATGTGGTGGAGAGCGAACTGTTTGGCCATGCGCCGGGCGCTTATCCGAATGCGTTGGAAGGTAAGAAGGGCTTCTTTGAGCAGGCCAACGGTGGCTCGGTGTTGCTGGATGAGATTGGCGAGATGTCGCCGCGCATGCAAACCAAACTGCTGCGTTTCCTTAACGACGGTACGTTCC
The DNA here is from genome assembly GCF_001692375.1 of Serratia sp. 14-2641. Taxonomy (NCBI): domain Bacteria; kingdom Pseudomonadati; phylum Pseudomonadota; class Gammaproteobacteria; order Enterobacterales; family Yersiniaceae; genus Serratia; species Serratia sp. 14-2641. Next base: position 324,371 of record NZ_LXKR01000055.1, read on the forward strand.
GCCGGGTAGGGGAAGAACATGAGGTGCATGTGGACGTCCGGGTGATCTGCGCCACGCAGAAAAACCTGACCGAACTGGTGCAGCGCGGTGAATTCCGTGAAGATCTCTATTACCGTTTGAACGTGCTGACCATCACCATCCCGCCGCTGCGCGAACGCCCGCAGGATATCATGCCGCTCACCGAGCTTTTTGTGGCGCGCTTTGCCGATGAACAAGGGGTCGCCAGGCCGAAACTGGCCAACGATCTCAGTAGCTTCCTCTGCAAATACGGCTGGCCGGGCAACGTGCGCCAACTGAAGAACGCCATCTATCGTGCCCTGACCCAAACGGACGGCTACGAGCTGCGCCCGCAAGATATCATTCTGCCGGATTTTGAGGTGGAGATAGCGCTAGGGGATGAAGTGATGGAAGGCTCGCTGGATGATATCAGCAAGCGTTTTGAACGTTCGGTGCTGACTCGTCTGTATCGCACTTATCCCAGCACCCGCAAACTGGCCAAGCGCTTGGGCGTCTCGCATACGGCAATTGCCAATAAGCTACGGGAATACGGGCTGAGCAATCGCAAGCTTACCGACGACAGCGAAGAATAGCGTTACTTTATTTCAGGCATAAAAAAGCCCGGCTTAAAAAACCGGGCTTTTTGGTATCTACAGGCTTATTTCAGCGCGGCAAGCGCGGCATCATAATCTGGCTCGGTGGTAATTTCGTTTACCAGCTCGCTATACAGCACGTTGTCTTGGCCATCCAGCACCACCACGGCGCGCGCGGTCAGACCGGCCAATGGGCCTTCGGCAATCTCTACACCATACGCCTGCTTGAAATCACCGCCGCGCAGGGTAGACAGGGTAACCACGTTGTTCAGGCCTTCTGCACCGCAGAAGCGTGACTGGGCGAACGGCAGGTCGGAAGAGATACACAGGACCATGGTGTTATCCAGGCCACTCGCCAACTGGTTGAATTTACGCACCGATGCGGCACAGACGCCGGTATCAATGCTTGGGAAGATGTTCAGGACTTTGCGTTTACCCACGAAGCTGCTCAGGGCAACGTCTGACAGGTCTTTGGCAACCAGGGTAAAGCTTTTTGCCTGCTCGCCCTGCTGTGGCAGTTTGCCTGCTACAGTGACAGGGTTGCCTTGAAAATGTACGGTCTGAGTCATTGCTCGGTTCCTTTCAACGATGTTTATACAAAGATGTGAAGCCGATTAACACCGGGTTCACAATCTCGAAGCAGTTTAAGGCAACAATCGCACCTTGGATAGATAAAGTTTATAAACTGCAGGTATAGTGGACTGACTTTATGCGCTTTTTTCGCTCGGGAGCCGTTATGAGAAGCATGCGTTTTTACTCTGAAGCCTGGCCATTGCATACCGCCTTTGTGATCGCACGCGGTAGCCGGACCGAAGCCAAAGTGGTGGTGGTAGAGATTGAACAGCAGGGTATGCGCGGTGTCGGTGAGTGCACCCCTTATCCGCGCTATGGCGAGAGCGAAACCTCAGTGATGGAGCAGTTGGCCGACGTGTCTGCGGCCATCGCACAAGGGGTGACCCGGCAGGAGTTGCAACGCTTGATGCCCGCAGGGGCGGCTCGTAACGCGGTCGACTCGGCATTGTGGGATTTGGAATGCCGCCTTGCTGGCAAAAATCTGTGGCAATTGAGCGGCGTTACCGCACCGGAACGGGTAGTGATGGCGCAAACGCTCAGCATCGGCTCGCCGGAAGCAATGGCGTTTGCCGCTAAAGAGCTGGAACAACAGGGCGCGACGCTGCTGAAAATCAAGCTCGACGATCACCTGATCAGCGAAAGGCTGGTGGCGATCCGCACGGCGGTGCCGCAGATGACGTTGATCGTTGATGCTAATGAATCCTGGCAAGCAGAAGGCTTGGCATCGCGTTGCCAACTGCTGGCGGATTTAGGCGTGGCGATGCTGGAGCAACCCTTACCGGCCAGCGACGACAGCGCCCTGGAAAACTTCATCCATCCATTACTGATTTGCGCCGACGAGAGTTGTCACACCAGCGGCGATCTGTCTCGGTTGGCGGGGCGCTATCAGATGGTCAATATCAAGCTGGATAAAGCCGGTGGGCTGACCGAAGGGTTACAGCTTGCCGCACAGGCGCGGGCGCAGGGCTTCGAGATCATGCTCGGCTGTATGCTTTGTACCTCAAGAGCCATTACTGCAGCGCTGCCGTTGGTACCCGGCGCCCGTTTTGTGGATCTCGATGGCCCAACCTGGCTGGCAAAAGACGTCGTGCCAGGTTTGGCCTTTGAGTGCGGTGCTATTGAGCTTTCACGCTAGTCAGCGTAGGTCAGCAACTCGACCATGGCGGCCAGGTAGTTTTCACTGGCGGCGTCGGCTGAGATCGGCGGGAACTCGGCGGTGATGCAGGGTAAGGACAAGTCTGCACACCAACTGCCGAAGGATCCTGGAGTTTCATAGCCGACGCTGGTCACCAGCGGCAGGGCAAACTTATGTGCCAGCCAAACGCCCAAAGCGGAGCTTTCCGGATCTTCTATACAGGCCAATGGCTCATGGAAGGACACCACCCAGTGTGGCTTCAGGCGATGGATCAAATGGCACAATCCCTGAGTTTCTGGTTCGGAGCCGGGCCTGCCACCGGTGGAGAGCCGCACATCACGAGCTTCTGCCGCACTGTTCCAACGGTAGACCGTATCGCCAGAGCGCCAGTTGGCCGCCGGGAAATTGCGGTTCAGATCGACACCGTTGGCATTGGAGCGCAACCCAAGCTGGCAACCATCCGGATTGACCGCCAGGATCACATGATGGCGCAGTTGGGCGGGGGCGATACTGCGTAATGCGCAGGATAACGTCACCACCGCGGCAGTTTCATCCCCATGGGTACCGGCAATCACCAGGCCGGTATCCGGGCCGCTTTTGGCCGCCGGGAAATACAGCAGCGGTGCGCCTAACATCGATTTACCGTAAGTTTCACCTGCAACTGCCAGCTGGCCACGTTCACTGCGCGGTCTGTGTTGGGTCATGGGGTTTCCCTTTAAGCCAAAGTCAGAAATAATTGCGATGTTATTGAGTGTATTACGCTTTCGCTCATCTTTCCCAGTCTGTTAAGCGAATAAAGTGATGTCTATTGTTATACTATCGGCAGAGTGCTAACGACAAAGAGGATTTATCATGCCAGTTGCCAGAATAGTCGCGCGTTATAGCGAAAACGAAAAAGACACCATCACCCTACTGTGCGGCGTGGATGCAGAAAACCAGATCCGTCAGGGTGAGTGGTTTGGCGTAGTGAAAAATGACGATGGGCGTGGGGACGAGTCCAACTATCCGTTTACCTTGCATGTGGATCATCAGAAAGGGGAGTTTTTCCTCGACTATGGTTTTGACGACGCCGAATCACGTCAGTTGCAAAAGACCGATATCCAGCTCAACCCGCTGGTAGAGAAAGGCTATTTCACCATCTTCGATGAAGAAGAAGGGGAAGAGTTCAGCTATAAGATCGCCAGTATTCATCTTTACGACTGATCCTGCCTAAGCAAACAGCCCGCAGTGCCGATAATGGCTGCGGGCTTTTTTTTGGATCAAACATCCACTTTTTACATTCTTGTTACGCCAGGCTATAGGTGGCGGGCATCTTTGTGCTATATGATAAAAAATTCATGGGGTTAACTGGGGCATATCTAACATGACGAGAAGAAAAATTCTGGCGAGTTTTCGTTTAACGCTTTGCGCGGTCACCATCAGCGCGGGTATTAGTGGTGCTATGGCAGCTCAGGTTCCCCCAGGTACCGCTCTGGCGGAGAAACAGGAGATCGTGCGGCATATCAAGGATGAGCCGGCGTCGCTAGATCCAATTAAGGCCGTGGGCCTGCCAGAAGCGCAGGTGGCACGCGATCTGTTTGAAGGGCTGGTGAATCAGGACGCGCATGGCAAAGTGATCCCCGGTGTTGCCACGCGCTGGCAGACCTCGGATAACCAGACCTATATCTTCACGCTGCGCAAAGATGCCCACTGGTCTAACGGTGACCCTGTCACGGCGAAAGACTTCGTTTATAGCTGGCAACGGCTGGTCGATCCGAAAAGCCTGTCGCCGTTTGCCTGGTTTGCTCAGCTAGCCGGGATCCAGAATGCCGAAGAGATTATCGCCGGTAAGCTGCCCATCGATAAGCTTGGCGTGGTGGCGGTGGATGACCACACGTTAAAAGTGCAACTGAACAAACCGGTGCCCTATTTTGTCAGCCTGACGGCAAACTTCAGCCTGTTCCCGGTACCTAAAGCCGTGGTTGAGCAATACGGTAACGATTGGACCAAAGTGGGCAATCTGGTAGGCAACGGCGCATTCAAACTGCAAGAGCGAGTGGTTAACGAGAAACTGGTACTGGTGCCGAACAACCATTATTGGGATCATAAGCACACGGTGTTGACCAAGGTGACTTTCGTGCCGATCAACCAGGAATCTAACGCCACCAAGCGTTATCAGGCTGGTGATATCGATATTACCGAGTCCTTCCCGAAAAACATGTACCAAAAGCTGTTGAAGGATATCCCGGACCAGGTTTACACACCGGACCAACTCGGCACTTATTACTACGCGTTCAATACCCAGCGTGCGCCAACCAATGATGTTCGGGTGCGTAAAGCCTTGTCTTACGCTATCGATCGCAAGATCATTGCCGAAAAAGTGCTGGGCACCGGCGAGAAACCGGCCTACCATTTCACGCCAGATGTCACTGCGGGCTTTAAGCCGGAAACCAGCCTGCTGCAGCAACAGTCCCAGGAAGAGTTGAACGAGCAAGCCAAGGCGCTGATGCAGGCGGCGGGTTATGGTCCGAACCATCCCCTGAAATTGACCCTGCTGTATAACACCTCAGAGAGTCACCAAAAGATTGCCATTGCGGTGGCGTCAATGTGGAAGCAAACCTTGGGCGTTGACGTTAAACTGCAAAATCAGGAGTGGAAAACCTATATCGACAGCCGTAACACCGGCAACTTCGACGTGGTTCGCGCCTCCTGGGTGGGGGATTACAACGAGGCTTCGACCTTCCTGTCACTGCTGACCTCTTCACACAGCGGGAATATCGCCAAATTTAACAGCCCGCAATACGACCGTCTGTTGGCCGACGCCAGTCGCGAGACAAATCCAACGGCGTTAACCGCCGATTATAACAAGGCCGAGCAGATGATTGCGGCCGAGGCCCCAATAGCCCCGATCTATCAATATACCAACGGGCGTCTGATCAAGCCTTGGGTGAAGGGTTACCCAATCACTAACCCTGAAGATGTCGCCTACAGCCAGGAAATGTACATTCTGAAACATTAATGTTCAGTGTTCTGTTGCCTGCCAAGCCCTCGCCAACACGGGGGCTTTTTACTTTCAGATCCCGTTACGGCGTTGCCACTTTGATCCCTAAGGCATTAACGCTAGACTCTGTATCAACGGCATAATAATGAGGGTTTTGAATGGATGTCATTGAGGGGCGCGAACTGCAGGTGCCCGACGCGGTCTATGCCTATCAACTCGACGGCAAGGGTGGCACCACGCCAATTGAGGATGACGATAAGATCACCAGCGAGGAGCCATGCTGGCTGCATCTGGACTATGCCCATCCGGCTAGTGCCGAGTGGCTTGCCAACACGCCGCTGCTGCCAGATCTGGTAAGACAAGCGCTGGCGGGGGAAAGCACCCGGCCACGCGTCACCCGATTGGGCGACGGGACGCTGATCACGCTGCGCGGCATCAATTTCAACACGGACTCACGGCCCGACCAACTGGTGACGTTCCGCGTGTATATCACCGATAAGATGATTATTTCCACCCGCCATCGCAAGGTCTACTCGATCGATGAAGTGGTTAATGAATTGCGCAATGGCCAGGGGCCGATTAATAGCGGTAACTGGCTGGTAGAAATCACTGATGCGCTCACCGACCACACCAGTGAATTCATCGAAGATCTGCACGACAAGATCATCGATCTGGAAGATGCGCTGTTGGAGCAGCAAACCCCGGAACGTGGGCAGTTGGCACTGATCCGTAAACAGTTGATTGTATTGCGCCGCTACATGGCTCCTCAGCGCGATGTGTTTTCGCGTTTGGCCAGCGAACGACTGCCGTGGATGAATGACGATGAACGCCGCCGCATGCAGGACATTGCCGATCGCCTGGGGCGCGGATTAGATGATCTGGATGGCAGCATTGCCCGCACGGCGATCCTGTCCGATGAGATCACTACTGTAATGGCCGATGCCATGAACCGCCGTACTTACACCATGTCGCTGATGGCGATGGTATTCCTGCCAACCACTTTCCTGACCGGACTGTTCGGGGTCAACCTTGGGGGGATCCCAGGCAGCGGTAGCCCATTGGCGTTTGCCTCTTTCTGCTTCATGTTAGTGGCATTGGTCGGGGGCGTTGCCTGGTGGCTGAGACGTAGCCGCTGGCTATAACGACAAATAGTGGCGAAAACGCGAGTAAAGTTGAGCAGTATCAACATTTGCTCACGTGAACTACGGCATTCTTGCTCTTGCAGGTGAATGCAACGTCAAGCGATGGGCGTTGCGCTCCATAATTGTTTTACTTTCTTATTTTTAGAATTATTGCATAGCACATTTAATTCAATACGATGCCGGTTTAATCACCGGCATTTTTTTATGCTTTTTTCCCTTCGGCGAATCCCAAACAACCGGCTCACTTCGTAGGGGCGCTGCATGCTGCGCCCAGTTAGCGACATGCCGTCCAAGATCGCCCAATTAACAACACGCCGCCTCGATTAGGCTAAGCCGCGCTTTCGTCCCAGAAGCTGGCCTCTATCTTGTGGCCATCCAGATCGCGGACGAAACAGCCGTAATAGGCGGCACCGTAATGTGGCCGTGAGCCCGGAGCACCGTCTTCTTGTGCCCCAGCGGCTACCGCCTGCTGATAAAACGCATCAACCTGCTGCTTGCTGGTAGCGAAGAAGCCGATATGCACGCCGTTCGCGGTGCCTGCGGGTTTGCCGTCTATCGGCAGTTGCAACCAAAATTCAGGATAGTCTCGGCCATAGCCGATAGCGCCAGGGTGTTCCAGCACGCGTCGGCAGCCTAGCGCACCGAGAACCCGGTCATAAAACTGTGCGGCGGCATCGAAATTGTTGGTTCCCAGCGAGACGTGGGAAAGGCAGGGGGTGATATTCATCGTTGGTCTCCTTTGACTGTATAAATAAACAGTATAAGGTAAAAGCCGCACTGTCAGGCACTTTATGCGTGAATTGTGAACAGGATCTAACATTAAGCGGGGAAAAACCTCCACCTGCGGGCACAGGCGGAGAGAAGGACTATTTGATTTCCAGCACGTTCAGGCGTTCAAACGCGGGCGAGCCGTTGTCATCCGAGTCTTCCGGCTGCCAACCCACTGGTTGCAGTGGAATATCTTCACGGTCAAACGCCAAATCGCCACCATCGACCACTTCGCTGCCGTGGTGAATACCTTTGAAGTCAAACAGTTCGGTATCGCACAGATGCGAGGGCACCACGTTCTGCATGGCGCTGAACATGGTTTCGATGCGGCCTGGGTAGCGTTTGTCCCAGTCGCGCAGCATATCGCCAATCACCTGGCGTTGCAGGTTTGGCTGTGAGCCACACAGATTGCACGGGATTATCGGGAATTCTTTCGCTACCGAGAAACGCTCGATGTCTTTCTCGCGGCAATAGGCCAGCGGGCGGATCACCACGTGTTTACCATCGTCGCTCATCAACTTGGGTGGCATACCTTTCAGCTTGCCGCCGTAGAACATGTTGAGGAACAGGGTTTGCAGGATATCGTCACGGTGGTGGCCAAGGGCAATCTTGGTAGCACCCAGCTCGGTGGCGGTACGGTAAAGGATACCGCGGCGCAGGCGTGAACACAGGGAGCAGGTGGTTTTTCCTTCCGGGATCTTATCCTTCACGATGCTGTAGGTGTTCTCTTCAACGATTTTATATTCCACCCCCAGGCTTTCCAGATAGGCTGGCAGGATGTGCTCGGGGAAGCCGGGCTGTTTCTGATCGAGATTCACCGCGACCAGTGAGAAGCTCACCGGAGCGCTTTTTTGCAGATTGCGCAGGATCTCCAGCATGGTATAGCTGTCTTTCCCGCCGGACAGGCAAACCATGATGCGATCGCCTTCCTCAATCATGTTGTAGGCGGCGATAGCTTCACCCACGTTGCGGCGCAGGCGTTTTTGCAATTTGTTGAGGTTGTACTGCTCTTTTTGTGTAACCAATTGATTATCTTGCATTTAAATCGTGCTCATTCTCGTTTGGGGGCACTATGGGGGCATGGCGACTTTAGATGGCAAGTTTAGCATTCAACATGCTGATTTGATCATTATTCATTTCGTTCATCCACGCGCCATAGACTTCAAAGACCATTTGCGCATTATCATGGCCCATTTGGCTGGCGATAAACGCGGGATTGGCCCCGGCAGATAGTAGCCAACATGCATAGGTATGGCGCGTATGGTACGGATTGCGGCGACGAATACCAGCGCGTTTTACAAGCGCGTTCCAGGCATGCCCAAAAGAGGAAAGAAAAAAGTGTGGTTTCTGCTCACCTTTGGCCATTCGAGGTATGAAAACGAACCGCAATTTTTGCGTCTCAGTCTTGCCATATTCCTGGTGGTAGAACGTGATTTCCCTACGTCGTTGCAGTTCTGTCAACTTTCGCTGAGCTTTTAACGCTTCGAGTTCAGGAGCGAGAAGGGTGACAGTACGAATGCCAGCTTGCGTCTTGGGCGGCCCAAATGTACCAATGACAGTAAGGTTACGCCGTATTTTTATGGTCCCTGCGACTAAATCAATATCCTCCCAGGCCAGCGCCGCGAGTTCTCCATGACGCATGCCGGTATAAATAGCTAACTGCCATAGGTTTCGTGCCTGTCCTTTAAGGTGGCTCATTAGCTGAGCATGTTCCTCTTTGGTAATAGGATCTGGTTTTGGGCGGCTTTTTTGCAACTTTCTCACCCCTTCAAAGGGTTGATGGGTTATATGGTTAGAGCGATATGCATAGCGCAGCATGCTACAGAGTAGCGAAATATAATTGTCAACCGTTCTAACAGTTCGGCCAGTTTTATTCGCGCGTTTATTTTCTCCATAAAAAGTCTTCCCATGAAGTAGTTCATCACGATAAGTCATTAAATCACTATATTGTATGGATGCTATCGGTGTCATTTTTCCGATAATACGCACGAGTGTTTTTAGTTGCGAATTTGTTTTCCTTAAAGTGTTTGCAGTAAGTTCTGCGCTTTTGCTTTTCACCCACTCGTTTACCAATTCATCGAAAGTTATAATGGATTTCGTTGTTGTGAATTTATTGGCACATTTAGATTCGGGAAACCTTTCCCGATAGTTAAACTCACCTAATAGAATGTCGCTCAGAACTGAAGCTCTGAAATAGCCAGCCTTTTTGATGTTGGCTGGCGTGATGGACCAGCATTTCAGCACTTCTCTGCACCGTTTCTCACGATAGGTGAACCAGATGCAGAGCTTTTCATTTCTGATTTCCACCCCAGTGGGGAACTTACTCATATCAAGCCTCTCGGATGAATCTGTTTATTTCTGGATGGTTGTACCAAATAATTCCGCGCTGGGTTTTTTCGCCACTAGCAGAAACACGTTTGAAGTGAACGCCTTCAATCCAGCAACCCTGTCGATACTTTTCTATTTGCCTTGCATCAAGGCCTGTCTTTACTTTTAATCCATCCTCTACGACCCATTCATGACCGAAAACCAACTCTTCTTTTAACATTGTAACCACCTTGTGGTAAGTCCCTCAGGTATTGCTGAGAAATGAATAGGCGAAAAAAAACCGCCGATTGGCGGTTGGTTGATGATACTCGTTTTTTATTTCTTGCTTAATTCCTCAGATGCTTCGATTAGAGCTATTTTCAAGTCTTCATTCCAAGAATTTAATATGTTTTCAAAAACCATATTATTCATGCCATCAATTTGTGTTATAAGAGTAACAGTCACATCAATTAGGGACATTGCGGTGCATTGCATGGGATCAACTAACCCTTCGTTGGATGGCCCTGCCATTAGAATCTCATCTTTTCCATGTTTTTCAGATAGAGACAGGCTTAACTTATAATCTAATGATTTAGAGCCTAGATGTACTCTGACACTCGAAAACTTATAAAATGGCCGTAAGAAACTTAAATTAGCAAAACACTCTAAGTCATAGAAGGTTACTCTTTCTTTGCCAATAACATCAACAGCCCAGCCATTATCACCAGCGTAAGATTTCCCATATTCTTTAACTAACTCATCGTATCTTTTTCGAATCGCATTAAGGTGTTTTTTCTGTATTCTTTCAAATCCCAACTCATCACTATATTTGGAATATATCTGAGAGGATTTAAAATCATCTATAGATTTATGTAAGTAGTATTTTTTTGCGACCTCATCTGATGATGAATCGATAACTCGAGAAATAACCGCGGACTCATGCATTGAACGCCAACGTGCCATCGCACCATCAGCATATCCACCTTTCAGTAATTGCATGATTTCGCATGCAATATTAACTGTGTGAGCATGCAGTCTCGTTAAAACCTCGAGTTTATAACTCTTTTCGGTAAACTCTTTTTTTCTAAACTTGCTATTTATTTCGCCACCCATCTCTCTGCACATGACAATTAATAGTTCGAATATGTCCAATGGGGCTTTCCACGTTTCGTACAACCTACCCTCAAAGCCTTTAATTAAATCATTGTTATAAGTAATGTATTCTTCTTTGTTTTTTTCTAGACTGGATTTGTATATTTCTGAAATTTTTAAAATCAAGTTTGGAATTCTCTCTGAAACGAGCTGTATTGCCGTCTCAATTGAGATGCCGTGTTCATTCGCGACTTGACCTATGTTATCCAATAACATTTTCTCGAGGTCAAGACCTATATTACCATCAACTATCATAGTGCCCATTTAATCCCCTCCTTTTTATCTTCAAGATTGTACCAGCATTACAATAAAAGAACCGCAATCTATCTTTGTGATGCTCAGTAGTTTTTCAAGTTTTTTGCTGCTCTGCAGGCCAGTTCAGTCCGATATTCTAGAGCGCGTCATTCATCAAAGCCTGCCAAGTCTGTTACTTACCATGCATCACGATCGGTGGCGGGAATACCCGCATCGCATCGCATCGCATGGTCTGCATCGGCTGTGATTTCAGCCTGCCGAAAACCAGCGCCAAGGCGATGGCACTGGAAAGCCGGGCCTCAATTCGACGCTATCTGGAAGAAGTACCGTTGACGCCAGATGAACAGGCCATTGCGACGGGGGACATCGAAAAACTGGACGTTTTCATCTGCAAAATTCCCGATAAACCGACAACCGACTGAGTGTTATGGTTAAAAATAAATCACTGGACTTTTACTGACAAATACTTACACTTCGCAATCAATACATGAAAATGATAGTGAGTCTCATTTGCATATAGACAAGGAGTGTTGGCTATTGGTTACCTGGCTTGGGCTGTCTGGCCTGGCCCAGGCGGCATCGACCCTTAACCCTGCCGACCAGGATATTATCGAGCGCCGACAGAAGGATTTGTTGGATCAGGCACAGCAGCAGCGTGACGACCTGCAAAATACCGCCGACCTGCCGACTCTCCCTCTGCCCGCGCCGGACACGGAAAATAAAACCTGCCATCACGTCAACCGCATCGTCTTTCAGGGCGCCGAACATCTGTCCTGGTCGGTGAAAGATAAACTGGTGTCTTCCTATCAAGGCCGCTGCCTGACGCTATCCCGCATCAATAATCTGGTGCGGGAGACCACCAACGCCTATATCACGCGAGGCTATGTTACGTCGCAGTCCTGGCTGCCGGGACAGGATATCGCCAGCGGTGAACTGACCGTCGCCGTCAGTGAGGGGCGCGTTGAAGGTATCAGTCTGGATGGACAGGAAACGCTGGCGCTGAAAATGGCGTTCCCCGGTATGGCCGGTCACGTGCTTAACCTGCGTGATATCGAGCAGGGCATGGAGCAGCTCAACAGGCAGCCCTCGCAGCAGGTCGCCATCGACATTCAGCCAGGCAAACGGCCGGGCTATTCCTCGGTGGTGCTGCGCCGGACGTCGACACGTTTACCCGTCTCGGTGTCTTTCGGCACCGACAACGGCGGGCAGAAAAGTACCGGAACTGGGCAAATAAACGCAGGCGTGGTGCTGGATAACCCGCTGCGGCTGGCCGACCAGTGGTCGCTGTCGGCATCGAGGGACAGCGGGTTTCGTCATGACCGGTGCAGCCGCAGTCTCAATGGCGGCGTCACCCTCCCTTACGGCTACTGGTTGTTCAGCTACCAGGCGGCCTGGAATGACTTTTATCAGCACATTCCGCTACAGGATGCACGCTATCGCTATCAGGGCAACGCGGTGATCCAGCGCCTGGGCGTCAACCGCACCCTGTTGCGTGACGGCCGGCAGAAGTTGGCGCTGGACATGGGGTTGTCGCACCGGCGTACGGAGAACCGGCTGGCTGGACAGCGCCTCACCAACAGCAGTGTGACGATGGCGAGCCTGTCCGCCGGCCTCAACTACAGCCGCACGTTGGGCGGCGGTTACTTGACGCTGAACCCGACGGTGTCGCACGGGTTGCGAGGCCTGGGTACCACCCGGGACGACCCCGCTGCTCCCTACGCTGCCCACGGTGAATTTCGCAAGTTCAACCTGAGCGCCAGTTACTTTTACCCCCTTACGCCTTCCCTCTATTACCTGACCTCCGCCTACGGCCAGACCAGCGCCGACAACCTGTATGCCAGCGAACGGCTCCCTGTGGGGGGGCAATATTCGGTGCGTGGTTTTAAAGAGCAGTACCTCACCGGCAACCGCGGCGCGTACTGGCGTAATGAACTCAACTGGCAGGTGGGAACCGTACCGGTGGCCGGCGAGGTGTCGCTGACCGGCGCGCTGGATGGCGGCTGGTTGCGCGAGGAAGCGCACCAGGTAGAAGGCGGCAGCGTGGCCGGTGCCGCTCTGGGGCTGACGATGAACAGCACGTGGTTCAACCAGTCGTTTACCGTTGGCAAGCCGTTGCTTCACCCCGCCAGCCTGCGGCCGGACCGCTGGGTGGCTTACTGGCAAGCTACCGTCACTCTGTAAGAAGAATGACATCGCTAACACATGGCACGGGCCGTGCGGCCCAGAATCAATAATGCGACCTTTCAAAGGACAGATATGGACAAAATTAACCCCCGGCTTGCGCGCGGCGCCAGCTACCTGCTGATTTACACCACGGCGCTGACGCCGCTCCATCCGGTTTTCGCTGCCGGTATCAACGCCGCCAACGGCAACACTCAGGTGGTCATCAAACCCGGCAACGTGCCGGTGGTGAATATCGCCACGCCGAACGGCGCCGGGATCTCACACAACACCTACAAGGATTTCAACGTCGGCACGCCGGGTGCAGTGTTGAACAATGCCGTGCAGGGCGGCAAGACGCAGTTGGGTGTCGATATCGTTAATGGCAACCCCAATCTGAAGAGCAAGTCAGCGGAACTCATCATCAACGAGGTCATCGGCGGCAGCCGCTCCGAGCTGCAGGGCAAACTTGAAGTATTCGGCAACAAAGCCAACGTGATGATTGCCAACCCCAATGGCATCACCTGCGACGGTTGCGGCTTTATCAACGCGCCGGGCGTCACATTGACCACCGGTAAACCACAGTTCGACAAGCAGGGCGCGCTGGAAGCGCTGGAGGTGAAAAAAGGCGGCGTCACCATCGGCGGTAAAGGATTGGACGGCATGGGGGGCGATTATGTCGACATCATCAGCCGTGCTGCCGAACTGAATGGCAAAATCAACGCCAAAAACCTGTCGCTGACTCAGGGGACCAACCGCATCAGTTTTAGAGACGGCACGGTAAAACCGATTGCCGGTGAGGGGGCCAAACCGCAACTGGCGGTCGATACCAAGGCGCTGGGCGGCATGTACGCCAACAAAATTCGCCTGGTGGCCACCGAGGACGGGGTGGGGGTCAACCTGAATAATATCAATAGCGCGCAGCAGGATATCACCTTGACCGCCAATGGGCGTATTGAGCTGGGGCAAGCGCATGCACAGACGGATTTGAACGTCAGCGCCAGAGAGGTTCATATTACCTCCGGCGTTAAGGTGCGTGGCGAACGTAACGTGATGCTGGCTGCCGATACACTCAACAACAACGGTAATGTGACTGCGCACCGCGATATGCGAGTGTTTGCAGACACGGTGCGCAACGTTGAATTACGTGATGGAGACAATACGGCGTTACACAGCAACAATAATCTGTGGATCCAGAAGGATGCGCAGGGAAATAAGTCCAAACAGATAGAAAACCGCTCCGCGCGCATTCAAACCAACAGCGGCGATTTGGTGATACGCGCAGAGCTGGTGAATAATGTTAGAAACGTTGGAATTGTTAACAAAACCAAGCTGACGCCGACATCTACGGATAAAAACATGCAGGTGGCTAACGTCATGGCGGAAAACGGTGGCTATCCCGTGATCATCACCGCAGAATTGACATCGCCCTTACCGGAGAGATGGTTTGGAAAAGCGGATTTCAGCAATATTGAGCAGGGGGTTTTGGTAAACGACCAACAGACCTTGTTCGATACAGGTAAATGGTCGGTGCCCGCGGAAATCACGTCCGGCCGGCATCTCTATATTTATGGTGATGACGTTTATAACCACAGCAGCCTACTAAGTGCCAAATCAGACCTGATCCTGACGGGGCAGAATTTCACCAATGAACAGGTGTCCACAGGAACACTGTTGAATTACATTCGTTATGTCCCTGATGAAAAAGCCAATAAGGAACATGGGAAAACCACCTTCAATCCGTTAACTGCAAAAGAGCTGCGGATCACGAATTACTTCACTCGAGGTGATAACGTTCAAGTCTGGCAGTCCACTCTGTCCCCCTTACCCCGTGCCAGTTTGAGTGCCGGAAACAATCTGGTCGCAGATTTCAAAAACAAGATAGAAATCAAAACCCCAACGCCGTCCGAAAGCCAGTTCACGGAGGTGAAAACGACCGGACGCCCGGAGTCCATTAAGGCGCAAAACGTGGTGTTGCATGCGGCCAATATCATCAATATCGACGCCATTAACGCCAGCGGTAATCTCACCGCCATTGCCGAAGATCGCATCGTAATGGGGCAGGGCATTCTGTCCGCAGGTAAAGCGCTAGATTTGAGTGCCGGCAATGCCATCGATGCCTGGCAAAGCGAATTGAAAGGGCAGGACGTCACGCTGACCGCCCGAACCGGCGAAATCAAGATCCACACCAGTGAAAAGCCCAACTACTACCACCCAGACGGCGTTCGCTGGTTGGGCAGCCTGCAGGCCTCACGGGACCTGACGTTGACGGCGGGCAGTACCATTACCCTGCTCAATACGTTACTGGCGTCGCAAAGCCGCAACGTCAGCATGACAGCTCCCGGCAGCATCTCCATCATCAAGAATGACGCCATTCTGACGCGCAATCGCCCCAGCGAAAACCTGTCGGCAGACAAGCGTTTGCAATACTTCAACAACCTGCTTCAAGTTGGTGCGATGAAGGTCTCCGGCTCGGTTTCACTCAACAGCGGCGGTTATCTGGCGCTGCGCGGGGCCAACATCAACGCCGGCAAGGATGTGACGCTGTTGGCCGGACACAATGCTGACCTCAACTACCGGGCGCTGGACGGTAATTACGGCCTTCCGTTTGTAGCCTCGCGCACCCCAGAACTCGGCAGCAAGATACATGCCGGTGGCAACCTGCTGATTAACTCCGCCCGCGATATCGGGACTCAGGGCGGTGCGCTTTCCGCCAACGGCAACATCACGCTGCTGGCCGGGCAGAACCTGTGGCTGTCTAACGTGGCCTATTCCGCCATCGATGCCGCCAATGATAACAACAAGGATGACCGCCATGTGGTGACGACCATTAATGCCGGAAAAAACCTGACGGCTGCAGCCAACAACCAGTTGCTGACCTATGGCGCCAAACTCACCTCCGGCGGCAATATGACCCTGACCTCCGGTGGCGACATGCGCTTTAAGGCGGTACAAAACCACAGTTATCGTGAAGGCGGCAAAGAATTTACCGAAACACGCACTCAGCAGGGGACAGAACTGAGTGCCGGCGGTCTGCTGACGGCCATTGCCAACGGCAGCATCCTGTTCCAGGCGACTAAACTGCAGTCGAAAGGGCAATCCGGGCAGGTGAATACACCCGCAGACCTTTCTGGGGTTGATGCTGTATTTTCAACGGCTGAACGCCTGGCGCAGGTGGCCAGACAACGATTTGACCAGGCGATGAATAACCGGAATCAGGCCGAAGGTCAGCTGAATGACCGTCGACGCGAGTTGAACAGCGCACGTCAGCATCCTGATACCTTATCGTTGTTCAATGTTGGCGCATACCCCATTACCTCGTCATCGTCCCGATTTGTTTCAGTGCCGGGCTACAGCGGAGGGGGCGCCCATTATGACGCTTCGGCGCTGATCGATAACCAGGCACACCTCGATCGGTTATTGCAAGAAGGGGGCCGGGCGTTTGTCAATAATGTTCTTCAATGGGGAGATGTTTCGGCACCGAATCAAGACGGTCTCAAAGTCGGGAACGCGATAAAAGAATCGACCATCGAGGAATATGACAAAATTCGTCAGCGCCTGATAGACAGGCAGAGCGCGGTCAATAACGCTCAAAACGCGCTCACTACGGCTCAACACTCATTCGACCAGGCCCAGCAGCAGATCGCGCAGCCGACGAAAGAAAAAAATGCTGCTGAAAATCAACTGAATGTGGCGCGGACGGAAAGACAGCGCCAGTATGATGCGGAAAGGCAACGTAAGGATCAGGAAAACGCTCGAAACAGGGAGCTGGCGGTCCGTACCGGCTCCATGGATATCGCCGCCAACGGCGGTTATCTCTATGCCCAGGCGATGGAAGAATCCAGCCACTACGAGAAAACGGAAACCAAGCGCAAATGGTGGGGTAAAAAAACTGAGGTCAAGCAAACCCGCCATGACGTGACCAACAAGGTGACCGAGTTTACCTCCCCCGGCAATATCACCCTGATGAGCCGTGACGACAGTACCTATGAGGCGAGCAAGATTGAGGCCGGTAAGAATGCCCGACTGACCAGTATCCACGGACAGGTCAACTTCCGTGCGGTGAAGAACACCAACTTCGAACAGACCGTCACTAATTCGAAAGGGTTCTTCATCAAGCAGGCCAACAAGGGCTACGAAGACAACAAATGGGTGCTGCCGAGCATTCATACCGGCGGTGCGTTGACGGTCGATGCCGCCAAAGGCATCAGCGCCGACGTGAAGGTGAAAAACGGGCAGGCACTGCAAAGTGCTATTGATGCTTTGGGCAACACGGCGGGCACCACCTGGGTCAAAGATCTGAACAAGCGCAATGACGTGCAGTGGAACAAAGTCAAGGACGCCTACGACAGCTGGGACTACAAGAGCCAGCACCTGAACCCGGCTGTGGCGGCAGTGATTGCCATTGCTGCGGCAACAGTGACCGCGGGGAGTTCCTTGGTAGCAACTGCTGCCAGCAGCACGGCTACGGCGGTAGGCGGCGGAGCCGTGACCAGCGGCGTGGTGACGGCCGGGATGTCTTCGCTGGCGTCTCAGGCTGCCGTTGCGTTAGTTGAGAATCAGGGCAACCTGTCAAAAACCCTGAAGGCGTTGGGCAACAGCGACACGGTGAAGGCAACGGCAACCGCCATGGCGATGGGGGGGGCGCTGAACGGTTTTGACAGCGTAACGGGATGGAACAAGGATGCGACGGGTAAGGCACTGAATCCCAAAGACGTGAAGTTGCCTCAACTCAGCAATGGTGACTGGAGCAAGGTGGCGCAGCGCGTCGCCGGTCAGTCGGTTATCAGTTCGAGCCTGAATACCACCATCAATGGCGGCAGTTTTAAAGACAATCTGACCAATGCGCTACTGGCCAATATCGGCGGCCAGGTGCAGGCCGAGGGCGCCAATCTCATAGGGAATAACGGCGACATCTTGAACGTGCCTGGCCGCGCAGTAAGCCATGCGGTACTGGCCGGGGTCGCCGCGGAAATCGGTAAGGGCAATGCCAAAGGAGCAGCCGCCGGCGCGCTAGCGGCGGAGCTGGCCGGAGTTATCATCAACGATAACTTGGTAAAAACCGAAGGATGGCAGGAACGTCAGGCACAAATCAGCCGTGTCGCAGGCGCCTTTGCGGGGGCTATCGCTACCGGCAAAGCCTCGGGTACCAATAGCGGTGCAAACGCAGGTGAATTTGTTGAGCGCTTCAATCGTCAGTTGCATCAGGAAGAACTCAACGCTATTAAAGAGCTGGCGAAGGGCGACAAGGAAAAAGAAGCACGCTTGATGGCGGCATCCTGCCGAAAAGTGGCCTGTAGCACACAGGAAGCGCTAAACTCAGATGAGCGTAAGCAGTTTGAAGCCCTGATGAAGAAATACCCGTCAACGCGTGACGAAGATGGACTCATTGCCAACTACTGGGTGCAAAAAGAACGTCAGCGCTTTGGTAATTATCCTGCGTTCGTCGGCTATGACAGTGAAAAGTTATTCATGTATGATTTGGGTGACCAGATAACCGATGGTCAGCTGTTTGCGCGTAACCAGCAGATAGAACAAATCAGCAAGATGACCGGGTGGTCGCCGAACTGGGTGAACGCCTCGGTGATGGCAGTTTCTATCGCCAGCACGTTTGCTGGTATGGGAAAAGCGAACGTCGGCAACCAGTACCTGTCATCCAAACTGGTAGGGCCAACCAACGCCTGGAAAGGGTATCTGGTCAATGAAAAGACCATTCAGCAGGCGGCTACGTTTAAGAACAGGGTCACAGAATTGAGGGCTGGTTTGCCATCAGCGCCAAAGCGCAGTGGTAATGTTGCTGTGGCTAATATTGATATATCTGGAATGCCAAAGACACTTGCAAGTCACAATCTCATAGCGATTGAAGGTAAAGGCTTTGTTGGGATGGGAAAAGAAAATTTCAAATATGAGACTATACTCACTGATGATGGTAGACATGTGGCAAGAAATATAGACTCCGAATATAAAATATTGGATAATTTAGCTGATAGATTAGGTAAAAACTATTCCGCAAAAGGCTCTGTTACCATTTTCACCGAAAAAGCTGCCTGCGACAGTTGCTTGGACGTTGTTAAACAATTCGAGAGTAGGTACCCAGGGGTGAAAGTTGACGTTTTAGATAATAACGGTGTGCGTTTGATTCCGGGAAGAGGTAAATAACAATGAATGTGATGAGTTATGATGAAATAAGGAGCAGCTTTGCCTATTCAAGCTACGCTTATTGCAGGAATTTGCTTAACCTACAGAAATATGGTGGTAATCATTCGGTTTGTGATACATCTGATCAGGCATTTGCGTATGAATCATTAGAGGGATCGTTTGTTGAACCAATAGAATGCCTCATGCTCGAGCTAGTCACTCTTATCTTTATGGCTGGTAGATGTAGTGATATAACAGAAAAATTCCACAAGGATATAATTTTAAAAATTTTATCCACAAATGATTTATCCGAAATGCTTAAGAATGTAACTGAAGACGACAAAAACGAAATTGTAAACGATCTTCGATTGCTTGGGTTGATCGACAAACCTGAGTGACGGGATTTCCTCGTGGATTTATGTGTTTTGCGCATGCAGGTGCTAACTAAGGTAACAAAGTAACACTGCAGGCTAGGATTGTCATAAATCCAACGCCCTTACGAACGGCTCTTTGGAGCCGTTTTTCTTGTGTACAGAAAACCTCCAGCTAGGCTGGAGGTTCCGTAAAGCTTTCAGCTTTGAGCCAGTTATAAAAACCCCTTTTGATTTGTTAAAACAGTTTGCGGTCTGGCAACTGCAAAGGTTCAACAAGAAATCAAAAGGGGGTCCCTATGAGGGATGAAAAGAGCTTAGCTCACACGCGATGGAACTGTAAATATCACATAGTTTTTGCGCCGAAGTACCAAAGACAGGTGTTCTACGGGGAAAAGCGTAAAGCGATAGGCAACATCTTAAGAAAGCTGTGCGAATGGAAAAGTGTGAATATTCTAGAAAGTGTTCAGGTGGCCACGATCATTTGGATGGGCGCAGCACATACAGCGCCTCTACATAGTGAACCAGAGCAAAAAAGGGCGAGTTCCCGCGCCCTCAACATACCTACTCTGAACCTGCCTTCTCAGACTTTCCTGCCAGCAGGCTAAGGAAATCGTATTTCTCCTTCAGTTCTTTTTCTGCTGCTTCATACAACGCGGCGGCAATTTCAGGCTGCTGCGTGTTGAGGCGGCGGAAACGCTGTTCCTTGTTCAAGGTCGCCGTCAGCTCACTGTTCGGTGGCCGGGAGTCCAGCGCCAACGCAGCTTTGCCTTCCGCAGTACGACGTGGATCGAAACGATACAGCGGCCAGAAGCCGGTCGCGGTTAGCTGCCGCATCTGGTCGTGGCTCAGTGCCAGATCGTAACCGTGTTCCTCGCAAGGGCTGTAGGCGATGATCAGGGAAGGGCCAGGGTAGGCTTCTGCCTCCTGAATCGCTTTCACCGTCTGGTTAAGCTGCGCACCCAACGAGATCTGCGCAACATACACATGGCCGTACATCATCATGCTGACGCCAAGATCCTTTCGGGCCTTGCGCTTGCCGTGCTCACCAAACTTGGTCACGGCCCCCAGCGGAGTGGCCTTGGATTGCTGCCCGCCGGTATTGGAGTAGCACTGCGTATCCAGCACCAGCACGTTGACGTTTTCCGTCAGGCTCAGCACATGATCCAGACCGCCGAAGCCGATATCGTAAGCCCAGCCGTCACCGCCAATCAGCCAGATAGACTTATCCACCAGATAATCGGCATCGGTGGCTAGTTGACGAGCGTCGTTGCCTGTCACGTTAGCCAACAGGCTACGTAATTCGGCGATCTGCTGGCGGCGCGGGCCGGTGGCGATCTCGTCTGCTTGCAGTGAGGCCACCAACTGAGCGGGTAATTGCGGTGCTAACGTGTCGAGCAGGCGCAATACGCGGCGGCGGTGCTGATCCACCGTCAGGCGGAAGCCCAGACCAAATTCGGCATTATCCTCAAACAGCGAGTTTGCCCAGGCTGGGCCACGGCCGTCGGCGTTGGTGGTGTAAGGCGTGGTGGGCAGGTTACCGCCGTAGATAGAAGAACAACCGGTGGCGTTGGCAATCAGTAACCGGTCGCCATACAGCTGGGTCAGCAGCTTGATATATGGCGTTTCGCCACAGCCGGAACAGGCACCCGAATATTCAAACAGCGGAGAAATCAGCTGAGAGGTGCGGATATCGATACGTTCCAACTGCGATGCGTCGATCTCTGGCAGTTGCAGGAAGAAGTCATAATGAGCCTTTTCCTCTGCCAGGTGATCGAGGCGAGATGCCATATTGATCGCCTTGATTTCTGGATTCTGGCGATCTTTCGCCGGGCAAACCTCTACGCACAGGTTACAGCCGGTGCAATCTTCAGGGGCGACCTGCAATACATATTTCTGACCGCGCATATCACGGGATTTTACATCCAGCGATTGCAGCGTGGCAGGGGCGTACTCCATGGCTTCTGGCGGAACCACCTTGGCACGAATGGCTGAATGCGGACAGGCCGCGACGCAGTGGTTGCACTGGGTACACAGGTCCGGCTGCCAGATCGGCACTTCTTCGGCGATATTGCGTTTTTCCCACTGCGTGGTGCCCACAGGCCAGGTACCGTCTGGGGGGAAAGCCGAAACCGGCAGGGTATCGCCCAGCCCGGCCAGCATCACGGCGGTAACGGTTTTGACAAAATACGGTGCGGCGTCGGAAACCACCGGTGGACGTATCGGACTGTTGCTGTCGAGTGGGCGCAGCGGGATTTCCGTCAGCTCACTCAGCGTGGCACCCAAGGCTTGCCAGTTACGTTCGACCACCTCTTGGCCCTTGTTGCTGTAGCTGCGGGCAATCGCTCCCTGTAGCTCCTGCAACGCCACTTCACCCGGCAGGATCTTTGTCAGATGGAAGAAGGCCATCTGCATCACGGTATTGATGCGGGCACCCAAATGACATTCGCGCGCCAGCTTGGCCGCGTTGATGATATACAGTTTTGCCTGGCGCTGATGCAGGATCGCCTGGACCTCCTGCGGCAGGCGCGACCAGACTTCATCCGCGCTATAAGGGGTATTAAGCAGGAAAATGCCGCCAGGTTTTAGCCGCTCCACCATTTGATACTTGTCGATAAACTGCCACTGGTGGCAACCGACAAAGTCGGCGCGGTCGATAAGGTACGCCGAATTGATCGGCTTATCGCTAACCCGCAGGTGTGAGACGGTCAGGCCGCCGGCCTTTTTCGAGTCGTAGACAAAGTAGCCTTGGGCAAACATCGGCGTGCTGTTGCCGATGATTTTGATGTTGTTCTTGGTGGCAGAGACCGAACCATCGCTACCCAAACCGTAGAACAGGGCTTCCAGCGAGGCCCGCTGAGGGAGCGTTTCTTCGTGGAGCGGTAGTGAAAGACCGGTAATATCGTCGAAAATGCCCACGGTAAAGCGTGGGCGAGGCTTATCCAGCATCAGCTCACGGAAAATGGCCAACGCACAGTCTGGGCCAAACTCCTTGGAAGACAACCCATAGCGCCCGCCAATCACCCTCGGCATGCTGGCGCGTTCGCCACGGCTAAAGGCTTCTGCCAGCGCAGTCATCACATCCAGGTATAAAGGCTCGGCTAGAGCACCCGGCTCTTTGGTACGGTCAAGCACCGCAATTTTTTGTGCGCTTTCCGGCAGAACTGCGAGCAGATGTTTGGCGGAGAAAGGACGATAAAGCCGGACTTTAAGAACGCCCACTTTTTCACCGCGCGTCAGCAGGTGGTCGATAGCTTCTTCACAGGTGCCGATGGCGGACCCCATCAGGATCACCACGCGTTCGGCCTGCGGGTGGCCGTAATACTCAAACGGCTGATAGCTGCGGCCGGTGATGGCAGCAAACTTGTCCATCGCCTGCTGCACATGTTGGTAGGTATTGTCGTACCACGGATTGGTCGCTTCCCGCGATTGGAAATAGGTATCCGGGTTGGCTGACGTACCGCGTATGACGGGATGATCCGGTGAGAGAGCCCGGCTACGGTGGGCGTCGATGGCGTCCTGCGGCATCATCTGCTGTAGTGTTTCGTCGCTCAACGGGGCGATCTTGTTGATTTCATGCGAGGTGCGGAAACCATCGAAGAAATGGATGAACGGCAAGCGGCTGTTAAGCGTGGCCGTCTGGGCGATCAGCGCAAAATCCTGCGCTTCCTGCACGTTGCTGGCGCACAGCATGGCGCAACCGGTCTGGCGTACGGCCATCACGTCGGAGTGATCGCCAAAGATGGATAATGCATGAGTTGCGACGGTGCGAGCGGCAACGTGGAGGACGAATGGCGTTAGCTCCCCGGCCAGCTTATACAGCGAAGGGATCATCAACAGCAATCCCTGGGACGAGGTGAAGGAGGTGGAAAGCGCGCCGGTTTGCAACGCGCCGTGCACGGTAGCAATGGCTCCGCCTTCGGACTGCATCTCCACCACGTGGGGCACGTCGCCCCAAATGTTCTTCCTGCCGTCACTGGACCAGGCAGCGGTTTGTTCCGCCATGGTCGAACTTGGGGTGATTGGGTAAATGGCAATCACTTCACTGGTGCGATAAGCCACGGAAGCGACAGCGTTATTACCATCTGTAGTTATCATCTGCAGTACCTTTCTGTGCTCACAAAGCTGCAAAAGTCAGCTTCTTATAATCATCAGCAAAGTCTAACAGAGGAGGTTATTTGTGCTTTATCGCATTTGTGTGGCGCACAAAATCTGGATGTAAGGTGATATTTCGTTAAAAAATAATTACTATTTGCAGCGTAATGGTAAAGCGTTGCCGCGATGTAACGCTAATTTAATCTCCGCGTATCATATTGATGTAACGCGAAACAGAAAGAAGAAGTTGAAAATGACCGCATTTATCTATTTAGCCATGGCGATTATCGCCGAAGTGATCGCCACCACCTTGTTGAAAGCCTCTGAAGGGTTTACCCGCTTGTGGCCATCGGTGTTTGTAGTGTTGGGTTACGCGGTAGCATTTTGGGGGCTTTCGATGGTGGTAAAAACCATGCCGCTGGGGATTGTCTATGCCATCTGGTCCGGGTTGGGGATCGTGCTGGTGTCTATTGCCGCGGTGTTTATTTACCAGCAGAAGCTGGATTTGCCTGCGGTGGTTGGCATGGGGCTGATTATTGCCGGGGTGCTGGTGATCAATCTGCTCTCCAAGTCGGCAGGGCACTGATCGGGAGCTAAAATGCTTTCAGGTCAAAAAAAAGCCAAATTAATGGCTAATCATATTTCTATTATTAAGCTAACAAGCTAGATTACTAAAGTTGTCTTTCCGGTTGCCGCTTGTTGATGAGATGAATAGGCGGCAACTTGAAGCTCAACGGGTGGACATCAAAGATAACCAAACGGGCCCATCGTTCCAGTGGCTCGGGTTATCAGCAATGGCAAAATTACACAGCATCGTTTCGGTTCAGGGGTACGAATAATGATCTCAGCAAAATGGCTGCTTGCCGGCGCCATACTCTCTTTGGCTGCCTGCAGCAGCAATAACAACCAAGAACCACAGCAGATCGCCACCAGTGCCAATATTGGTACGATACCTACCAGCGAAAGCTGTGCCAGCGTGGGCGGAGTAACCACCATTGCCCATTCGCTCAACGGCGATACGCTCAGAATGTGTCAGATGCCGAACGGCAAACAGTGCGAAGAGTCAGCGCTGGGCCGTGGAGCCTGTGCCCGCTGAGTTGGTACCGGGCTAATGGCTAGCCCGGTAATGCCACTTAATTGACCCAGTCTTTCAGGGTATACACCAGTTGGTGATCGCTGCCGCTCAGGGTCAGCTGTTGGTCATTGAGCGAGACTTTTGCACCGTTAGCCAGCAGCGTGCCGATGGTTTTATCCCATTGGTTACGTTGTGGATCTGCGCACATCATGCGGGTCGTGGCGAGGTTTTTCACCGTCAGCACGCCGTTCTCTAACTGGCCCTGGCCGAAGAAACGGTTGCACATCGATCCGGAAATATTCATTTTCTCGCCGAACTCGATGCTCGGGCCGCTGCCTTGTTTTGCTTCAACCGCCACACCATCCACGCTTTGCAGCACAAAGTTATGATGCAGCAGATCGCTTTCTACTACGGTGTGTTGTTTGGTTTGAGCGGAACCACAGCCAGCCAATAGCGCACAAGCCATTGCTAAAGGGATCAGTTTTTTCATTATTACGAACCTGTTTAGGTTTTGTCGGAAGAGTTAGGGGCGCTAAGCGCGCCCCAAAGTATCAGGCATTAAGCTGATTAGGGCAGGCTTCACCCCGCGCAAGCTGTTCAATATTTTTCAACGTGGTTTGCGAAATACTGGTCAATGCCTCTTCCGTCAGGAACGCCTGATGGCCGGTAAACAGCACGTTATGGCAGGCGGACAGGCGGCGGAAAACGTCGTCCTGGATCACGTCGTTGGATTTGTCTTCAAAGAACAGGTCGCGTTCGTTCTCGTATACGTCCATCCCCAGCGCACCAATCTTTTGCTGTTTGAGGGCATCGATAGCGGCGGAGGAGTCGATTAAGGCACCACGGCTGGTGTTAATCACCATCACGCCGTCCTTCATCATGGAGAACGCGTCCGCATTCAGCAGGTGATGGTTTTCCGGCGTTAACGGGCAGTGCAGGGTGATCACGTCCGCCTGGGCATACAGCGTTTTAAGATCGACATATTCGGCACCCAGCTCTAACGCCTGCGCGCTTGGGTAGGGGTCGTAGGCCAAGAGCTTCATGCCAAAGCCTTTCAGAATACGCATGGTGGCTACGCCGATCTTACCGGTACCAATCACCCCGGCGGTGCGGTTATGCATATTGAAGCCGATCAGCCCTTCCAGCGAGAAGTTGGCATCACGGGTGCGTTGATAGGCTCGATGAATGCGGCGGTTCAGGCACATCATCATGCCCACGGCGTGTTCGGCTACGGCTTCAGGTGAATAAGCCGGAACGCGCACCACCTTGATACCCAACTCTTTCGCCGCATCCAGATCGACGTTATTGAACCCGGCACAACGCAGGGCGAGGATCTCGACACCAATCGCGGCCAGCTCTTCCAGCACTTCCCGGCTACCGTCGTCATTAACGAAGATGCATACGGCCTTACAGCCGATAGCCGTTTTGGCGGTTTTCTTGCTTAGCAGAAAGTCGAAAAACTCCAGCTCATAACCAAACTGCTGATTTACCAATTCAAGATACTTACGGTCATACTGTTTGGTGCTGTAAATCGCCATTTTCATCGTGGTTTCTCCCGCGTGATTATGTGATCAAATTAACATATTTTGCCAAATACGACAATGGTTTAGCACCCTGTGGAGGCGCAGGTCTTTTATGGTTTTATGCTGATAATCAGTGTATTAGCCATTTTCTATATTCACCGGATAAATATCAAAATTGTGAAACCTGCTCTATAAATGATGAGATGGGTTCACCTTCACCTGCCAGGGGATCCGTGTCATCATTGCGCCTGGCTAATCGATGTTTATCAGGAACTAAACCTGCGCTTAATGACAAAGAGATTAAAAGTATTCGTTGCGATCGTGGTGGGTATCGCCCTGTTGCTCTTAACGCTATGGCAAACCCTGCCGCGTTGGTTGCCGCGAGCGATCGCTCCTTGGTTGCCGCAGGGTAGCCAACTGGTTTTACAAGGGGCGTTGCGCTGGCATCAGGGATCTTTGTATCTTGATGGGCTGAAGTTCAGCGCCCAAGGTTGTGCCATAGCCAATGTCAGTGAACTGCAACTCTCTTACCAGATGGGCAGTTGGCATTTAAAGAGCGAACGTGCGGACGTAGATACCGCCTGCCTGTCAAAATTGCCCGCCGCCGAGGGTGACAGCGTGCCGTTAACGCTAGACCAACTGCAAGCGATGCTGCCGCCGTTTGACCTGAACATCAATCTTCTGACGCTCACCCCATGGCAAGCCTACGCCGGTAAATTGCAGCTGTCGTCTGCGGCCACTGGCCAACGGTTGCATTATCAAGGGAAGAACGTCACCGCCGAGGCGCAGTTGGATGAACATCAGCAACTGACGTTAAGCAAGCTCAGCATTACGCCACCCAACAGCACGGTTCCTGTACAACTGACGGGTAAAGTCACCGTACCGTTGGATATGGACAGTTTGCCAACCCAAGGGGCGTTGCAAGGTGAGATACAAACCGCCTATCTGGAAAAGCCCTTGCTGCTGGATTTGCACTGGCAACAGCAGCAGGGCGTATTGACCCTGACGGAAAAGGGCAGCGACCAACCGTTGGCTACGCTTCCCTGGGCACTAACGCCAAAACAGATCAGCATCGAAAAAGGGGAATGGCGCTGGCCTTACCTGGAGCAACCGCTCAGCGGTGGTTTGAATGTGGCGTTGCATGACTGGAGCCAGGGGTTTGACGAAACCCAAATTACCGCACGTTTGAACGTGATCACCGCCGGGCACAACGGAAAGGGCAACGCGGTGCTGACGTTGGGACCAGGTAGCCTGAGCCTGACCAACAGCGATCTGGGATTTCAGCTTACCGGGCAGGCAAACCTGGCCAATCTCTCGCTTACGGCGTCAATCCCCGGCATTATCAGCGGCTCGATCCTTAACCCAACGCTGGTGCTACAGCCGGGATCTTTACTGCGCGCCTGGGGCAGCCCGGCACCGGACATGAAGCTGGAAGAGGCTCGGCTGCCGCTGGCTGGGGTAAAAGTCACCGCGCTTGGGATCACAGGCCGTTTGCAGGCGATTATCAGCGCCAGCGAAAGTTACTGGGGGCGCTTCAAGCTGCATCTGGACGGCCAGGCACAAGATTTCTGGCCCGACCATGGTCAGTGGCAATGGCGCTCTTGGGGTAACGGCAAGTTACCGCCGTTACAGGCCGCCTGGGATGTTGCAGGCAGTGGGCGTTGGCAGGACACCAGCATCACCCTGGATAGTCTTTCTACCGGTTTTGATCGGTTGAAATACGGCATGGTCACGGTCGCGACGCCGCGCATGACGCTCAGCCAGCCGATCCGGTGGCAGCGGGATATCAAAGCACCGAGCCTTACCGGCGGCGTGCAACTGGTGGCTGACAAAACCAGTTTTGGTGCAGGCAGTTATTTGCCGCCTTCGGTGCTGGATTTACAGTTGCAAGGTACGGGGCCAGACAGCTTTCAATGGCAAGGCGCGTTGCAGGCCGAGCAGATTGGGCCAATCAAGTTACGTGGCCGCTGGGATGGTGAGCGTCTGCGTGGTGAAGGCTGGTGGCCAAAACAGTCATTAACGGTATTCCAACCGCTGATTTCACCCGATCTGAACATCAAACTGCGCGCAGGTGAGTTCTATGCACAGTCGGCATTCTCGGCGGCGCGAGTGCAGGGATTTGAAGCTGGTGGGCACTGGGTGGTACGCAATGGCGGCATGTGGTTGCAAGAGGGTGAATTGAGCGGGCTGGACTTTGTCTTGCCCTATCGGTTTAAGAACCACCTGTGGCAGCTTGGGGCCAAAAGGCCGATCATGCTGCGCATCAAATCCATCAAGACGCTGTTTGAGATGCAGAATATTACCGCCGATCTGCAAGGTACCTATCCCTACAGCGAGGCGTATCCGTTGACGTTGAGCAACATCGGTGTAGATATGCTGAACGGTCATATCAGCCTTTCGGCATTGCGGATGCCACAGCATGATGCGGCGGTGCTCAAACTGGAACAAATCGACCTTAGCGCACTGTTTACCGCGCTCAAACCGAAGCAGTTCGCCATGTCTGGCCGCATCAACGGCGAGTTGCCGCTCTTCCTGAACCACCCCAAATGGCTGGTGCAAAACGGCTGGATCGCCAATTCGGGGGTCATGACGCTGAGGCTGGATAAAGATATGGCCGATGCCATTGGCAGCAATAACCTGGCCACCGGTGCCGCCATCGACTGGCTACGCTACATGGAAATCAATCGCTCAAAGGCGCGGGTCGATCTCGATAACCTGGGGGAGCTGACGCTAAAGGCGCATATCGATGGCGTAAATCCGCAGAAAAATGCCAAGCGTGAGGTTATCCTTAACTATAGCCATCAGGAAAACGTGTTTCAGCTGTGGCGCAGCCTGCGCTTTGGCGACAATTTACAAGAGTGGCTGGAGCAGGCGCTCTCTAAACCCGAGGAACAACAATGAAGAACGCGACAGGGCCATTGCTGGTAGCCGTGTTGGGCGCATCCTTGCTGAGCGGTTGCGTACCGCGCATTGAGGTGGCGACGCCTAAAGATCCCATTACCATCAATATGAACGTCAAAATTGAGCATGAGATCCATATCAAAGTAGATAAGGACGTTGAGAACCTGCTGAAAGACCAGAGCGGTCTGTTCTAGGAGCCAGCATGAAAAAGCATTATCTGTGGTTGATTGCCGCCGGTTGGTTATTCAGCGGGATGGCTCAGGCGTTGACGCTGGATGAAGCCAAGCAGCAGGGACGGGTGGGCGAAACGCTCAGTGGTTATATCGCTCCGGTGAAACAGGACGCAGAGACTCAGGCGTTGGTGAAAAAAATCAATGCCGGGCGTGCCGAGAAATACCAACAGGTGGCCGCCAGCAATCATATCGCTATTGATGAAGTCGCGCGGATGGCCGGGCAGAAGCTGGTGACACGAGCGCCTGCAGGGGAATATGTCCGTGGCATTAACGGCCAGTGGTTGCAGAAATAAAAAAGCACGCCCTAGGGCGTGCAACGGAATTTAAACGGCTTATTGTCATGAGGGTAAAACGGATTTTGCAGGTGTGCGACTTACCAGAGCGCAATCTCTGCGCCCTGGCATCGCTATTTAAGCGGCGATCACTTCGGCCAATAGCGCTTTGGCATCAGCTTGAGCTTTGGTCGCAACGTCTGGGCCGTAGGCAATCCCTTCGGCAAAGACGAACTCAACCTCGGTAATACCGATAAAGCCCAGGAACAGACGCAGGTAAGGTTCTACCAGGTCGGTTGGGGTGCCTTTATGGATGCCGCCACGGCTGGTCAGAATGATGGCGCGTTTGTTTTTTACCAAGCCTTCCGGGCCGTTCTCGGTGTAACGGAAGGTGACGCCAGCACGGGCAATCAGGTCAAAATAATTCTTCAACTGAGTTGGGATGTTGAAGTTGTACATCGGAGCGGCGATAACGATAGTATCGTTGGCTTGCAGCTCGGCAATCAGTTCGTCTGACAGGGCCAGTGCTTCTTTCTGGCGTGGAGTCAGTGGGGCATCTGAAGGACGCATTGCGCCAACCAGTTCGCCATCCAGCACCGGGATCGGCTGTGCAGCCAGGTCACGCACGGTGATGGTATCGTTGCTGTGAGCATTGGCCCACTGCTCAACGAAGAAATCAGCCAATTGGTTAGACTGAGAATAAGTTGCCAGGATGCTGGATTTTAGAACCAATACTTTGCTCATCGATAATTCCTTTCGTGTTGACTGTGACATCAGGGCTGGTTGCCCGTTGCATGAGGTACACTCTATTCACATTGTTCCAACAGGGATAGCGGAATATTTCGAGATCTACGTTCGATTTTATTGAACAAGAAAATCCAGGCTAAGCGGATGGATTATGGGGAGAAATACCATTGTGTTATCCTGTGCCACTAAGTCAAAAATCGATAAACCTAATTTAAAAAACGCAGTTATTGGCACCAACACGTCAGCTATAACATCAAACCCTAGTCCCTGACGTTAACTAGTAGCCGCGAAGAAACAAGGAACACCGAACGTGAAATCTACGCTCGCGGCATTGTCATCCCAACTGGGTGATTTGATGCTCCGTGATCAGCAGCGCCTGCAACGCCGGTTGCAAGGTGCGCGCAAAGTCAAAAGCCCCGAAGCTCAACAGGCGGTTGCCGCAGAAATAGCGGGTGATATTGAGCAAGCCTTGCAGAAGGTGCGCTCGCGCGCGGCCTCGTGCCCGAAAATCACTTACCCGGAAAGCCTGCCCGTCAGCCAGAAAAAGCAGGACATTTTGGCCGCCATCCGCGATCATCAAGTGGTGATCGTGGCGGGTGAAACCGGCTCAGGCAAGACCACTCAACTACCGAAAATCTGCCTGGAGTTAGGGCGCGGCGTCAAAGGCCTGATTGGCCACACGCAACCGCGCCGCCTGGCTGCACGCACCGTTGCCAACCGCATTGCCGATGAGCTGGAAACCCCGCTGGGTGGCAGCGTAGGCTATAAGGTGCGCTTCAACGATCAGGTGGGTGAAAATACCCTGGTCAAACTTATGACCGACGGGATCTTGCTGGCCGAAATCCAGCAGGATCGCCTGCTGATGCAGTACGACACCTTGATCATCGATGAGGCGCACGAGCGCAGCCTGAACATCGATTTCATCCTGGGTTACCTGCGCGAACTGTTGCCAAAACGCCCGGACCTGAAGGTGATCATCACCTCGGCCACCATTGATCCGCAGCGCTTTTCTCGCCACTTCAACAATGCGCCGATCATTGAGGTTTCTGGCCGGACTTATCCAGTGGAGGTGCGTTATCGGCCGGTGGTAGACGATGCCGACGATACCGAACGCGATCAGCTTCAGGCCATCTTCGATGCGGTGGATGAACTTGGGCGTGAAGGGCCAGGCGATATTCTGATCTTTATGAGCGGTGAACGTGAAATCCGTGACACCGCTGATGCGCTGACCAAGCTCAATCTGCCTCACACCGAGGTGCTGCCGCTGTATGCCCGCCTGTCCAACAGTGAACAGAATCGGGTGTTCCAGTCGCACCACGGCCGCCGCATCGTACTGGCGACCAACGTCGCGGAAACCTCGCTGACCGTGCCGGGCATTAAATACGTTATCGACCCAGGTACGGCGCGCATCAGCCGCTACAGCTTCCGTACCAAAGTGCAGCGTTTGCCGATAGAGCCGGTTTCGCAGGCTTCGGCTAACCAGCGTAAGGGCCGCTGTGGGCGTGTTTCAGACGGTATCTGTATCCGCCTGTTCTCGGAGCAGGATTTCCTGTCGCGCCCGGCGTTTACCGATCCGGAAATTCTGCGAACCAACCTGGCCTCGGTCATTTTGCAGATGACCTCACTGGGATTGGGCGATATTGCTGCCTTCCCGTTTGTCGAAGCGCCGGATAATCGCAATATTCAGGACGGCGTGCGCCTGTTGGAAGAGTTGGGGGCGATCAAAACCGCGGAAAACGGCCACTATCAGCTGACACCGCAGGGCCGTCAGTTGGCGCAGTTACCGATCGACCCACGTTTGGCGCGGATGGTGTTGGAAGCCCAGAAGAGTGGCAGCGTGCGCGAGATGATGATCATCACCTCGGCGTTGTCGATCCAGGATCCGCGTGAGCGGCCGATGGATAAGCAACAGGCCTCCGATGAAAAACACCGCCGCTTCGCCGACAAAGACTCCGATTTTATGGCGTTCGTTAACCTGTGGGATTACCTGAAAGAGCAACAGAAGGAAAACTCTTCCAGCCAGTTCCGCCGCCTGTGCCGCAACGATTTCCTCAACTATCTACGGGTGCGTGAATGGCAGGATATCTACACTCAACTGCGCCAGGTAGTGAAAGAGTTGGGCCTGCCGGTCAACAGCGTGCCTTCGGACTACCGCAGCGTGCATACCGCCCTATTGAGTGGCCTGCTTTCGCACATTGGCCAGAAGGATGCGGATAAGCAAGAGTTTACCGGTGCGCGTAACGCCCGTTTCTCCATCTTCCCGGGTTCTGGGCTGTTCAAGAAGCCGCCGAAATGGACGATGGTGGCAGAACTGGTGGAAACCAGCCGCCTGTGGGGCCGTATAGCCGCACGTATCGAACCAGAATGGATCGAGCCGATGGCTCAGCACCTGGTCAAACATCATTATAGCGAACCGCACTGGTCCAAATCCCAGGGCGCGGTGATGGCCAGCGAAAAGGTCACGCTGTTTGGGTTGCCGATCGTCGCAGCTCGCCCGGTGAATTACAGCACTATCGATCCGCTGCTGTGCCGCGAACTGTTTATCCGCCATGCGCTGGTAGAAGGTGACTGGCAAACGCGGCACCCGTTCTTCGCCGCCAACCTGAAGCTGCGTGCCGAAGTGGAAGAGCTGGAACACAAATCGCGCCGCCGCGACATTCTGGTGGATGACGAGACCCTGTTCAGTTTCTACGATCAGCGTATTCCGAGCGACGTGGTGTCCGGGCGTCATTTTGACCAATGGTGGAAAACCGCCGGTAAGCAGAACCCAGAGTTGCTCAACTTCGAAAAAGAGATGTTGATCAAGGATGGGGCCAACAAGGTCAGTGCGCTGGATTATCCTAACTACTGGTATCAGGGCAACCTCAAGCTGCGCCTTACCTACCAGTTTGAGCCGGGTACCGACGCCGATGGCGTGACTGTGCACATCCCATTGCCGATCCTCAACCAGGTGGAAGATGCCGGTTTTGAGTGGCAGATCCCCGGTATCCGCCGTGAGCTGGTGATCGCGCTGATCAAATCGTTGCCTAAGCCGATGCGTCGCAATTTTGTGCCAGCACCGAACTACGCTGAAGCTTTCCTTGCCCGGGCTACGCCGTTGGAAATGCCACTGCTGGATTCGCTGGAGCGTGAGCTACGCCGCATGACGGGTGTGACGGTGTCACGTGAAGATTGGCAGTGGGATCAGGTGCCCGATCATCTGAAAATGACCTTCCGCGTGGTGGGCGAGAAACACAAAACCCTGCGTGAAGGTAAAGATCTGGCCGCGCTGAGGGTTCAGCTCAAAGACAAGGTGCAAGAGACGCTGTCGGCCGTGGCTGATGATGGCCTGGAACAGAGCAATCTGCATATCTGGAGCTTTGGCAAACTGCCCGAATTTTATGAGCAGAAGCGTGGCGGTTACTCGGTCAAGGCTTACCCGGCATTGGTGGACGAAAAAGATAGCGTAGCCATCCGCCTGTTTGACAGCGAGCAGGAGCAGCAACAGGCCATGTGGCAAGGTACGCGCCGTTTGTTGCTGTTAAACATTCCGTCGCCGATCAAATATCTGCATGAGAAGTTGCCGAACAAGGCCAAGCTTGGGCTGTATTTCAACCCGTATGGCAAGGTACTGGATCTGATCGACGACTGTATCTCCTGCGGCATCGACAAGCTGATTGCTGAACACGGCGGGCCGGTGTGGGCGGAAGAGAACTTTGCCCGGCTGCAAGAGTTGGTACGGGCCGAGCTGAACGAAACCGTGGTGGGCGTGGCCAAGCAGGTGGAACAGATCCTGACGACGGTCTTCAACATCAACAAACGCCTGAAAGGGCGCGTTGATATCTCGTTGGCGCTGGCGCTGTCCGATATCAAGGCCCAGCTTAACGGCCTGGTTTACCGTGGCTTTGTCACCAATAACGGTTGGAGCCGCCTGCCGGACACCTTGCGTTATCTGCAAGCGATTGAGCGCCGTCTGGAGAAGCTGGCGATCGATCCGCACCGCGATCGCGCTCAGATGATCCGGGTGGAGCAGGTTCAACAAGCGTGGCAGCAGTGGCTGAACAAGCTGCCGCCAAAACGCCAGCAGGATGAAGAGGTGAAGGCAGTACGCTGGATGATCGAGGAGCTGCGCGTCAGCCTGTTCGCACAGCAGTTGGGTACGCCTTACCCGATTTCTGAGAAGCGTATCTTGCAGACCATCGATCAGCTTTCTGCGTAACCTTTAAGCCTTGCAGAACAGGCGAGGCTTAACAAGCTACATCCCAGCAGCGTTAACGGCAGGTGCTGGCCCATGGCGGCCAGTGCCAGGCCGCCAGCGATCAGCAGATAATAGAGTAACCCCAATACCGCTCCGGCAGCACCCAGTCGGTTGCGGTAATGCTTCAGCGCCTGGCTGAGAATATTGGGAATGGCCAAGCCAAAGGCCACGGTCACCGCCATACAGGGCAGCAAGATCATTAGACTTGCCTGCCAACACCATGCAGCAACAGCGGCCAACAGGGCTAACAGACTGGCCATTTGGATCTGCCGGTAAGCGCATAATCCTTTTTGCAGAAGGTAGCGGTTTGCCGCTGCGCCGCACAGGCTGCCAAAGGCCAAAACAATCCCCGAATAACCAAACTGCTCGCTGGTCAGCCCCAAGGTCTCAAAAATAAACGGGGCCAGACTGAAGTAGCTGAACGCCATGATGTTAAAACTGGCAACCAGCAGCGCCGAGCACCAGATTTGTTTATCGCGCAGCATCTCCTGCAAACAGGGGAGTAAAGCGATACCGGTGGTGTGCTGGCGGGTTTCTGGCAGCGCTCGCCAGCACCAGATCAGCAGCAACAGCGCCAATCCTGCTTGTGCGGAGAAAATGGCCATGCGACCGCCCCAAAACACCAGCATTCCGCCGCTAAACATTCCCAACACCGGGCTTATCGACAATGCCATGCCAATTATCGCAAACATCTTTCCTAACGCTTGCCCCTGATAGACATCGCGCAGCATGGTCTGCGTCACCACAGAACCAACGGCGGCACCAAAGGCGATAACGGCGCGCGAGACGATGAGCAACGTGAAAGAACCGCTCAGCAAAGCCAGCAAGGCTCCAGCCATATACAGCAGCAAACCGGCGAGCATGGCGGCTCTGCGGCCATATTTGTCGCTGATCGTTCCCCAAAACGCCACGCCAAAAGCGAAGGCGAAAAAATAGACCGATAGCGTGTGGCTGGCCTGCGTGGCATCGATCTGGTAATCAAAGCGGATAGCGGTTAACGCCGGGCTATAGAGCGTTTCCAGGATTTGTGGTGCCATGATCATCACGACGATCAGTGGCAGAGGCAGATTTTTGACGGACATAGCATTCTCCCAAATAAGTGTCGCCAGTATAGGGAGATGGCGATTGTTCGATTACAATCATCAGGACAAAAAACAATGAAAATGGGACGGCAGCATGGCGCTGATTCTGCAACATCAGCTTTTTGATCCGGATAGTTTCGCCGCTCCGGTGGTGGGGATTAGTGCCGAGCTGGCGGATCATGATTCTGGCGAACATCAGCATCAACGGGCCCAGATCCTCTATGCTCCACGTGGTTGTATGACGGTGACGTTAGCCGAACGCTGGCTGATCCTGCCGCCTACGCGCATTATCTGGATACCGAGCGGCGTGAGGCATCGCGTGCAACTGCGCGGGCAGGTGGCTTACCGCTCGCTCTATTTTGCGGATATAACGATGTTGGCAATGCCGCACAGTGCGGTGTTGGCCGCCAACCCGTTACTGGCAGCGGTGATAGAACGCATCGCACATTGGCCGTTTGACTACGCGCAGCGGCACCCCCAGGCGGAAGATCTGTTGCGAGTCTTGCGCAACGAATTGAGCGTGGCGGAGCAGGAAAATACCAGCTTGATGCTGCCGAGCGATCCTCGTATAGCGGCTTGGATTGACGGCTTAAACGGCGTTGACCAGCTACCCGGGCTGGTGGTATTGGCCAAGGCGATCAATCTCCATCCTAAAACGTTAACGCGAATTTTCCTGCGGGAAACCGGGTTGAGCTATCAGCAGTGGTGCCAGCAATGGCGTTTGATGCACGCCATTGAGTTACTGGCGCAATTGCCTTCCGTAAGCGCGGTTGCGCAGCGGCTTGCCTTCTCTAGCGACAGCGCGTTTATCGCCTTTTTCCGCCAGTATACCGGCACCACGCCAAAGCGGTTTATGGCGGGTGGGGAACGAGGTATTGAGTAATGATTGTAATTTTTATTGGTTGGCAATACCGGTAAGGTGATTTAAATCACAATATCGTGATTATTATAAAATTAATTAAATGCAACATTAATCACATTTTTGATGTTGACAAATTTATAATTGTAAAATAATCATCATTTTTTTGTGAACCAGATCTTCAATTGCAATGTATTTCATATTAAAAGTGATTTCAATCACGAAATGATATCGGATTGCGTTTCCCATTATTACTCCATAAGCTGCAAAGCAATTCCCAATCCTCTTGGAATAACGATAGGAAAAAAACATGAATGGATTGATAGATTACTTCCCGGAAAATGCATTTACCGTTCACCAGCAAGACTGCGACTGGCAGCAGGCTATTGATTTATCGATGCGCTGTCTGCTGGAAAATAATATCGTTGAGCCGCGTTATGTTGCGGCAATAAAACACAGTACGCAAAATAATGGCGCATATTATATTCTTACGCCGGAAGTGGCCATGCCCCATGCACGTCCGGAAGAAGGGGCTTTGGGCACGGCATTAACCCTAACGGTATTGCCGCTGGGGGTATATTTCAATGATGACAATCCGCAGGTAAAAGTGTTAATCGGCCTGGCGGCGAAAGATGCCGACAGCCATATCAATGCTATCCAGCTATTGAGTGAAATGTTCTGTGATGACCAGGCAATTAAACAGCTTACTCAGGCAGTTAAGATATCAGAAATAAAAGAAATCATTCAGCGCTTCTGATTTTACACACTCAAGGATCAATATAATGGCCAATAAAACAATGCGAGCCAGAGTGCAAGCTTTTGGCGGGTTCCTGACGGCTATGGTAATCCCTAATATCGGCGCATTTATTGCGTGGGGATTTATTACGGCACTGTTTATTCCCACCGGCTGGATGCCTAACGCCCACTTTGGGCAACTGGTCGGGCCGATGATCACCTATTTGCTACCGCTGATGATCGGTTCCACCGGTGGCTACCTGATCGCGGAAAAACGTGGCGCGGTGATGGGGGGGATTGGCACCATCGGCGTGATTGTGGGGGCCGATATTCCCATGTTCATCGGCGCGATGGTGATGGGGCCGCTGGGCGGGGTGATCATCAAATATATCGACACCAAGCTGGATAAGCGTATCCCCGCTGGCTTTGAGATGGTGGTTAATAACTTCTCACTGGGGATTGTCGGCATGTTCTTGTGCCTGTTTGCCTACGAGGTGATTGGCCCAGCGGTACAGCAGGCTAACCATTTGGTCCGTGCTGGCATTGAATCTCTGGTAGCCACTGGATACCTGCCGCTGCTGTCGATTATCAACGAACCGGCGAAGGTGCTATTCCTGAATAACGCCATCGATCAGGGGGTGTATTACCCGCTGGGCATGCAGGATACGGCGGTGAACGGCCGCTCGGTGTTTTTTATGGTGGCCTCTAACCCTGGCCCAGGGCTTGGTATCCTGCTGGCGTTTTCGCTGTTTGGCCAGGGTATGAGCAAAAAGTCGGCCCCAGGCGCGATGATTATCCATTTCCTCGGGGGGATTCACGAACTCTACTTCCCGTATGTGCTGATGAAGCCGCTGATGATCATTGCCATGATTGCCGGCGGGATGGCGGGGATCTACGTGTTTGATCTGATGGGTGCCGGTTTGGTTGCCGGGCCAAGCCCGGGTTCAATCTTTGCCTATCTGGCTCTGACGCCGCGGGGTGGCTTTGCTGGCACTTTGGCGGGCGTCGCCGCCGGGACACTGGTTTCGTTCCTGATTGCCGCACTGATCCTGAAAACCGAGAAAAAGCAGGCGACCGAAGACAGTTTTGATGACTCACAGCGGCAGGTGAAAGCCTTGAAAGCTGCGGGCAAGGGGCAGCCACAGCCGATCCGCCACATCGCGTTTGTTTGTGATGCAGGTATGGGTTCTAGCGCGATGGGGGCAACCACCTTCCGTAAACGTTTGGAGAAAGCCGGGGTGCCGATCAGTGTGAAGCACTACGCCATTGAAAATATTCCGCCGGAAGCCGACCTGATCGTGACGCACTCTAGCCTGGAAGGGAGAGCCGACCGGGTGAGCGATAAGCCCAAAGTATTGATCAGCAATTATCTCGGTGACAGCAATCTCGATCGTTTGTTGGAACAACTGGTTGCCACACACTCAGAAAAGGAAGCCGTATGAAAACCCAAGCCGCCGCTATTTATGGCCAAAACGACGTTCGCCTGCGTGAGTTTGAATTACCGCCGCTAGGTGATGATGAACTGTTGGTTAAGGTCATTTCCGACAGTGTGTGCCTGTCTACCTGGAAGGCTGCCAAATTGGGGGCTAATCACAAGCGGGTGCCTGATAATGTTGCCGAACACCCGGCGATCACCGGCCATGAATGTGCCGGGATCATTGAGCAGGTGGGCAAAAATCTGCAGCAACGCTACCGGGCTGGGCAACGTTTTGTGCTGCAACCGGCGATGGGATTGCCGAGTGGTTATTCGGCGGGTTACAGCTACGAGTTTTTCGGCGGCAATGCCACCTATATGATTATTCCACAGCAGGCTGTGGAGCTAGGCTGTGTATTACCGTATGAAGGCAGCTATTTTGCAGCGGCCTCTTTGGCAGAGCCGATGTGCTGCATCATAGGTGCCTATCATGCCAATTACCATACGACGCAATATGTCTATGAGCACCGCATGGGGATCAAACCCGGCGGCAACGTGGCGTTATTGGCCAGTGCTGGGCCGATGGGCATTGGTGCGATCGATTATGCCATCAACGGCAACATCCGCCCTGCGCGGGTAGTGGTCGTGGATATCGACGAGGCACGTTTGGCGCGGGCCAGATTGCTATTGCCGGAAAGCGTAGCGCGTGAAAAAGGCGTTGAACTGGTGTATTTCAACAGCAGCAAGGCTGCCGACCCGGTAGCTGCCTTACGGGATCTGACACAGGGCCACGGCTTTGACGATGTCTTCGTTTATGCTGCGGTGGCCGATGTGCTGGTGCTGGGGGATGACCTGCTGGCTGAAGACGGTTGCCTGAATTTCTTTGCGGGCCCAACCGACAGTGAATTCAAAGTGCCGTTTAACTTTTACAACGTACATTACGCATCCACACATGTTGTGGGCACTTCGGGTGGATCGACGGGGGATATGTTGGAGGCGCTGCAACTGACCGCTGAAGGCCGCATTAATCCTTCGGTGATGATCACCCATATTGGTGGGCTGGATGCCGTGCCGGAAACCATCATCAATCTGCCTTCGATCCCCGGCGGGAAAAAGCTGATCTATAACTTTGCCACCATGCCGTTAACCGCAATTACCGACTTCCCAGAGCTCGGGAAAACAGACCCATTCTATGCCCGCCTGGCGGAACTGGTGGCTGAAAGCCACGGCGTGTGGAACGAACAGGCCGAGCGTTTCCTGCTGCAACATTTTGGTGTGGAAACAGGGGTATAACTGCCGATGAAATCGCTGGCTTATGACATTGTACGCACCACTCAACAGGCTGCATTGGCTGCCTGGCCGCTACTGGGCTGTGGTGATAAAAATCAAATTGATGGGGTGGCCGTCGCGGCCATGCGTCAGCAACTGAGCGGCATGGCCATGCAGGGGCAGATTGTGATCGGTGAAGGTGAAATCGATCAGGCCCCCATGCTGTATATCGGTGAACGGCTGGGGAGCGGGCATGGTCCGGCGGTGGACATTGCTGTTGATCCTATCGAAGGTACGCGGATGGTGGCCATGGGCCAATATAATGCGCTGGCCGTGATCGCCTTTGCCCCACACAATGCCTTGTTGCATGCCCCAGACATGTATATGCGCAAGATGGTGGTGGGACCAGGAGCTAAAGGGGCTATCGATTTACGGTTGCCTCTGGAGCAAAATCTGCGGCAAGTAGCGCAGGCATTGGGTAAGCCATTGCATCAACTGCGCATGATCACGCTGGATAAACCGCGCCATGAACTGATTCGCCAACAGGCGCAGGCGCTGGGGGTGAAGATTTTCGCCATTCCTGACGGTGACGTTGCCGCCAGCCTGATGACTTGTTTACCAGGTGGTGAAGCCGACATCATGTATACCTTGGGTGGCGCGCCGGAAGGGGTCATATCGGCCTGTGCGGTGCGTCTGCTGGGGGGAGATATGCAAGCCGAGCTGATCGATTTCTGCCAGGCGAAAGGCGATACGCCAGAACATAGAATACTGGCGCAGGAAGAACGGCGGCGTTGCAGCAACATGGGGATTGAGATTAACACCATTTTGCCGCTCAATGTCCTGATCGCCAGCGATGAGGTGATTTTTTCGGCAACCGGGATAACCAAAGGTGACATTATCGGCGGAATAAAACAAAAAGAGGGGTACTTGAGCACAGAAACCCTTATGATTAATGGTACCGACGGATCGTGTAATAAAATTCATACATTACACTTGCATTGATGGTATCGCAGGACGAATGAAAACGCTGACAGAAGATGAAATAATTGAACAACTGGACGAGCAGGAACAGTTGCTCAATTGGTTACAGAAGGCAAATGAGATTTTATTTTCTGCTGTCAAAACCTATTTGCCACAGGTGTTTGTCAATAACGATCCCGATATACTCGAATATGCAGTAAAGCCATTGCTGGCAAAATCTGGCCCTTTGGACAATATGGATGTCTCCCTGCGCTTATTGTACGCGCTGGGGAAAATCAAAAAAACCGTTTATGCCGATATCATCTGTCTTTCACAATTTAGCCAGCATGTGCAGGCAGAAAATAGCTCGCTGAGCTTTCATGATGAAATGACCTTTGATTTTATTGCCAACCTTAATGCCATTACGGAAAACGAACAGCTTTTCAGTGCGATAAGAAAGATGAAGTTTTCCAGCTTTGAGGTTTTTAATACCGAGCGCTACGGCAACATGATTAAAACCGGATTAACGCTGGCGGTGACTTCGCTGTTAAAGGAACTGACCAATGAAAATAGCGCTAACTGTTAATGGGCTGACGATCGATGCCTTTTTTGCCGATGAGGAGGTCGAGCAGGTACATTTACCTTTACTGCGCCTGTTGGCCCAAAAGCAGCAGCAAAAGGGGGCGCGCCTGGTGGTATTTCTGGCGGCACCTCCCGGCAGTGGTAAATCGACGCTGACGGCCTTCTGGCAGCATTTATCGGCACAGTGTGATGAATTACCGGCATTGCAAACTCTGCCGATGGACGGCTTTCACCGTCCTAACTCCTGGCTTGATGCGCAAGGGTTGCGCAGCAAGAAGGGAATGCCAGAAACCTTTGATCGTCAGCAGCTTGAGTTGGCGTTGGCTTCACTCGATCAACCACGTCCATTCTGGCCTAACTACGATCGCGTGTTGCACGATCCGGTGCCCAACGCTATTGAGGTGACTGCGTCGGTAACGATCGTAGAAGGTAACTGGTTATTGCTTGATGAACCAGGTTGGCGCGATCTGGCACGCCACAGCGACTTAACGTTATTTATTCAGGCACCAGCACAGCAACTACGGGCACGGCTGATCGAGCGTAAAATGCGTGGTGGTTCAACACTGGAGCAGGCCAGCACCTTTTATCAGCAAACCGATGGGCCAAACGTTGATAGGGTATTGCAGCACAGTTTGCCTGCCACTATTACCCTCCTGTGGGATAACGGTGGCCTGCGCTGTTCGGAAGAGTTACTTACCGGCGGCTAACAGATCCAATGCATCGCGAATGCCGGTAACTGACAGCGCGCGGTTATCGGCACGGTAGCGGTCTTGTGCGGCGGGTGCAGAACTCTGGATAGCGATAAGTCGCCAGCCTTCTGCGGTCTTCAATATCAATGGGGAACCGCTGTCACCGGGTAAGGTATCACACTGGTGTGATAGCACGCCCTGTTGCGCCCAACCGGTGACTTTACAATTTTGATGGCTGTACAGATCGTCCAGATGATCTTCTGGATAACCGGCCTGGGTGACCAGGCGCTTTGCCAGCTTTAAGGTTTGCGTTAACGCTTTTCCGTCACCTTGCCATAATGGCAACGGTTTAATCGCCAGCGGCTTGTTATCTTTTAACCTGATCAACGCAAAATCATACGCTGCCGCCGCCGGTGGCACGATCCAGCCGTCGCCATCCGCCTTCAGCTTTTTACCTAATGACTTATCGACCAGCGTTTCGATATTTTCTGTCTGGTATTGCCAGCCTTTGCTGCCGGAAATAAAGCGCAGCGCCACGGCCTTATCAAGATTGCCGGGAGGGGCCAATACGCAGTGGCCTGCGGTGAGCGCCAGATGAGGGGAGATCAGCGTAGCGGTACACAGGTTGCCACTGGCGGTTTCTACCTGACCAATGGCCTGCCACGGCCAACCGCTGGTTTCGGTGACTTTAATTCGGTCATCTTTGCCAAAAAACAGACGGGTTTGATCGGCCGCAGACGCCTCGGAAGGGCTATCAGCATGCGCAGAATGGGATAAAGCCAAAGGAAATGAGCACAACAACAGTAAAACAGAGATGCGCATAGGTTTCTTGCCTGACAAATTCGGATCATCCATAGACACACTGAATGCTAACTATAGACTGATTTAGCCGCGGTGTAGATGGTCGGTGATTGATTTTCCGATAATTTCCTGAGAAAAATCGGAGCTTACAGATAAAAAAAGCTGGCGATGAGCCCGCAAACGATCAGGGTGCCAAGGATGATTTCGAACCGATAGCGACGCAGCATAGACAACCCCCGATGAAAAAACACCCGGCGAACCGGGTGTTGAACAACTCTGACCAGAACAGGTGAGGGGTGCCTCACGCCGGTTGACTATCAGGCAGCCGGAGTTGCTGCTTTCTTGCTGGAATTTTTGTGATGCTTTTTAGCTGCTTGAGCTTTCTGGGCCGGGGCTTTTTTGCCGCTGGCTTTATGGTGCTTTTTGGCCGCCTGAGCTTTTTGCTCGGTGGTTTTCTTCGCGTGATGTTTTTTCACGTGAGTAGTTTTAGCCGGTGCTGTCTGAGTAGTGGCGGCTGGTGCAGCAGCAGGAGCGGCAGCTTCAGCGGCGAACGCGATAGATGACAAGCCCATTGCAGCGGCAACAACCAGAGCTAATACTTTTTTCATCGGTAGATCCTCAAATGTCTGTTGGTTTGTAACCCCACTGCGGGGCCGTTGAAACAATCTTATGCAAACCGAGGATTACTTTCCGTGAGTGATTGGTTTCGGCGTGTAACCTAATGTACGAGTACCTGGGGGAGGGAGCGTTGCAGCTTTGCAGGCCGTGATAGCTAGCATATTTGTGCTGCTGTCACGGATGATGCTGAACACCGCCACGCAGTGCGTGTATCAAAATAAACTAAATTAGTTACAACATACATTGATGGTTGTGCAAACTTCTCTCCTGTGGCACCAGTGCTGTAGGAGAGAACGTACACTATGGAACATCCGCAGGCTTAGTAGGTAGAAATAGGGCAGGATACTATTACGGCAGGCATGCCGGTGCGCAATGCCCCGGAAGATTCACGCTAACGTAATCCTATCCCCCGTCGCCGGGCTAATCGTTTTAGGCAACCACAATTGCCCCCAAGGACCGGTGCAATGGCAGCCCATTACTTTCTCGGGTTTGATTTGTTTGAGAAAACGCTGTACCTGCAATAAGCGTAGCGGAGAGGCATATCTCAGGTGAAAGCCGCCAATCAGCGCGTGGATCTTATCGATACCGGTGATCTTCTGGCAGTGCCGCACAATATTGATTATTCCCCGGTGGCCGCAGCCAGTGATGATAATCAGACCTCGATCGGATTTATAAATCAGCACTCCTTCATCGGCGACGTAATCAGGGGATTGTTGGGCATTTTCAATAATGCCGTAGGCTTTGGGGGCAGGCACCTCGATTTCACCGGACCAGAGGAACCGCTCACTGATTTGCACCGGGGTTCGTGTCAACTCCATGGCGTGGCGCGAGTAATCCACTTCCGGCGATAAACGTTTGATTTTTTTAACGCGGCCCAGAAGATTAACGGCGGCATAGCGCACGTCTTGCACGCCGGGGTGGCAAACTATTCTGCTGTTATCGGGCAACCAGGGGACGCCACCGCTGTGATCGTAATGGCCATGCGAGAGCACGGTAGCGGTCAGGTTGTCGAGGTTAATCCCCATTTGGGCAGCATTCTGTAAAAAACTGCCGTCCGGCCCGGTATCAAAAAGCACGCTGTCTGATTCATCCTGAACTAGCAGGCTCAACCCGGCTTTGGCGATTAACGCTTTATCCGCCCCGGCAGCCCGACGGTTTTCAAGTAACACATTGATGGTTAGGGTCATGTGGACTCTGTTTGGCAAATCCGTACGTTAAGCTATACCAGTAACACCTTAACGTACGGAGGGGGCGGAGATTACAGGTAACGGCTTTCCAGATGCCGGCGGAAATAGCTTGGGTCTAACGTCTTACCCGTGGCGTTGGTGATCAA
Organism: Serratia sp. 14-2641; assembly: GCF_001692375.1. Lineage (NCBI taxonomy): Bacteria > Pseudomonadati > Pseudomonadota > Gammaproteobacteria > Enterobacterales > Yersiniaceae > Serratia > Serratia sp. 14-2641. The sequence goes on from NZ_LXKR01000055.1 coordinate 369,367, forward strand.
CGTATCGGTAGGGTAACGGCTGGCGTGACGCCAGATGTTTTGCTGTAACCAATGGAATAGCGCGGTTAAATTACCGGCAGCAATATCTTCGCTCAGCTTGGGCATTGCGCTGCGAGCACTGTCGAACAGTTGGGCCGCATACATGGCACCCAAGGTGTAAGTTGGGAAGTAACCAAAGGCACCGTCCGTCCAGTGGATGTCTTGCATACAGCCGTTGCGATAATCGCCCACGGTATCCAGGCCAAGGTAGCTGTGCATCTTCTCATTCCACAGCGCTGGAATATCTTCTACCTCGATCTCGCCCTCAATCAACGCACGCTCGATTTCATAGCGTAATATCACATGGGCAGGGTAGCTGACCTCGTCGGCATCTACGCGGATCAGGCCAGGCTTTACCCGTTGATTAAGGCGAATAAAGTTGCTTTCTTCCAGGGCCGGTTGTTCACCAAACTGATTGACGATCAGCGGCCGCAGGACTTTCAGGAAGTCACTCCCGCGAGCCAGCTGCATTTCAAAGAACAGGCTTTGTGATTCGTGGATCGCCGTCGACCGAGCTTGCGCCACGGGCTGACCCAGCCACTCACGCGGCAGGTTTTGTTCGTAACGGGCGTGGCCGGTTTCATGCACGATGCCAAGCAGCGCGGTAAGGAACTCTTTCTCGTTGTAGCGTGTAGTGATACGCACATCTTCCGGCACGCCGCCGCAGAACGGATGAGCACTAACGTCAACCCGGCCACCATCAAAGTCAAAGCCGAGCAGCTTCATCACGCTCAGGCTCAGCTTACGCTGGGTGTCGACATCGAACGGACCTTGCGGGATCAGGCAAGGCTCTTGCTGCTGTTTGGCGACCACCTTTTGCAATAGGTCGGGCAACCAGGTTTTCAGATCGCCAAAAATACGGTCCAGATCGCTGCTGCGCATGCCAGGTTCATACAGATTGAGCAACGCATCATAACGGCTGACACCCGCCGCCTGTGCGCGGATCTGCGCTTCTTCACGGCTCAGTTTGACCACCTGGCGTAGGTTATCACTAAAGCCTTCCCAGTCGTTGGCCGGGCGTTGTGCTCGCCAGGCATGTTCGCAGCGCGCACCTGCAAGGGATTTGGCTTCGACCAGCGCTTCTGGCACCAGCACGGCATTATCATACTGTCGGCGCATTTCGAGCAGGTTGGCACGGTCAAACTCATCCAGCGCTTCTTGTTGCGCACGGTCGAGCAGTTCACCCGTTTTCTGTGCCGTCAAGATTTGATGCTTCAACACGCTCAATTCCGCCAGGGCTTCGGAACGCGCCTTATTGCCACCCGGCGGCATCATGGTTTGCATGTCCCAGCCACTGATGGCTGAAAGGTGGTCAAAACGCGAAAGGCGGGTGAATAGGGCGCGAAGTTGGCCGTAGGCCGTAGAGGATGATGCAGATGTCATTTATTCAACTCCATAGTGGGTCCGTTGAGCCAACGGGGCCGGATCGTTATGCCGGTTCTGTTTTGGTATCTAAAGGGGGTTTAATCGGCCAGCAGAAGCGGAAACTGGCGCCGCCCAAAGAGCTTGCCTCCACAAAGACCTGGCCCTGATAGGCCACGGCGATGGAATGCACGATCGCCAACCCAAGCCCGCAGCCACCGGTAGCGCGATCGCGGCTGGGATCGAGGCGGACGAAGGGTTCGAATACCCGTTCGCGCTCTTCTGGCGGAATACCTGGGCCATCGTCTTCCACCTGCAGGCACGCGGCGTCACCGTCAAACCACAGGCCAACGCGTAAACGCCGTTCGCTATAGCGCAGGCCATTGTTGACCAGGTTGTCTAACACGCGCTCCATCAGCCGCAGATCGACGCCGCCAAAGTCACCGACATGCGGGATGTTCAGCTCAATGTCGCGCTCTGGATGGATCAACTGGATATCGGCCACCTTATCCTGTAGCCAGCCGGGCAAATCGATAGGCTCAATATTCAAGGCTACCTGAGGCCGATCCAGACGCGCATAGGTCAATAGCTCGTCGATCAGGGATTCTAGCTGGCCGATATCCCGATTCAGCGCCTGCTGCTCGCCGTCGGTCAGGTTATCGCTCATAGCCAACCGGTAGCGCAGGCGTACCAGCGGAGTCCGTAGCTCATGGGCAATACCGTCAATCAGCTGCTTTTTACTGACGATCAGCGTGTTGACGTTATCGGCCATCTGATTAAAAGCAACGCCAAGCCGGTAAAGACTCGAGGTGGGCACAAAGTGTGTACGTTCATCGAGATGCCCGGCCCCCAGACGTTGGGCGGCATTTTCCAGTTTCAGCAAGTCTTGCCAATGCGGGCGCATCCACAGGAATACCGGCAGGGCCAGCGATAAGCCGATAAAAATCAGCAGCACCAAATCCAGGATACGCATCTGGTGCAGATAAAACAGATAAGGGATAGGGCCAACGACCAGCACGTAGTGGCTACGGGGAATGCGCTGCATAAAGGTGTAGCGATCGTCCAGCGCGATAATCTCCCCCAGGTGCAGCCGCTTGGTGAGGTCTTCATTCAGGTTCTGCTTACCGAGAGGCTCGATATGCAGTTTGAACGACAGGTTTAAATCCAGGGTGGCGATGGTTTTGTTCCAGTCCTTTAGCGGGATCTCCCGCAGCTCGCTGCGCATCAGATACAGCGAACTCTTCATCAGGTCGTCCATCGATTGGCGCCCGGCACGTTCGGCGGTGACCTTGTAAACCAGACCAACCAGCATCGCCATCACCAGAAAGCAGACGAACAGCAGTAAAAAGAACTGCACGAACAGTTTTCTCATTGTTGCACCGATGCCCAGGCGTTGGGGGCAAACAGATAGCCTTTGTTACGCACGGTCTTGATGCGAAACGGCTCCAGGGCATTGTCATACAGCTTGCGGCGCAGGCGTGAGATGGCCACATCAATGCTGCGATCCATACCGTCGTAGCTGACGCCGCGCAGGTTTTGCAGCAACGCTTCACGGGCCATGATTTGCCCGGCATGGGTCGCCAGCTCCCACAGCAGATCGAAATCTGAGGTGGAAAGGGTGACGATCTCTTCCCCCAGCGTCACTTGGCGGTTGACCGGATCGATGCACAGCAAACCAAAATGCACGGCATTATGCTGGGTGATGTTCTGTGTTTGCTCTTCTTTTGGCTGGTTGCCACCGTGTTGGCGCAGGTGTAAACGCAGGCGAGCCAGCAGCACCGCAGGCGGTGTGGTTTTCAGGATGTAGTCATGCGCACCCATTTCCAATGACAGGATGTGATTCATATCGCTGTCCAGGGAGGTGAGCAACACGATCGGGCCGGGATAAACCGGGCGCAGATCGCGGCATAGTGTCATCCCATCCTTGCCGGGTAGCATGATATCCAACAGCACCAAGTCTGGCTGTTCCCGCTCAATACAGGCCTGTGCCGTATCGCCACGGGGTTCGATGATGACGTCAATGTCATGTTTGCCCAGATAGGCGGCAATCAGCTTGCCAACTTCAGGATCGTCTTCTACAAAAACAATTTTAGTCATAATAGGGTGGTTTTATAGGAAAAACGGCATCCAGCATAGCGCGCTGATCGGTGTTGCGCCATGCCCATTATTCAGCGCAGCGGTCGCCCGCCATCCACGCCGTGAGTGCGCCCGGTGACGTAGCGGCTGCCCATCAGATAATCCACCAGATTGACCACTTCACTTTCCCCTGGGGCGATCTGCATCAGGGATTTGGTCAGCGCCTGCTGGCGATAGGCTTCATCGTCACCGGTGTTGAACATAATTAGTGCCGGGGCAATGGCATTGACTTTGACGTCTGGGGCCAGTTTACGGGCAAAGGAACGGGTCATATTATCCAGCGCGGCCTTGCTGGCTGCATAGGCAATGTGCTTGTCGCTGCCTTTCTCCACCACATAATCTGTCAGGTGGATGATATCGGCACCCGCTTGCCCTTGGCCAAGCAGGCAGGGCTCCAGCAGTTGGTTTAACAGGTAGGGAGTGTAAACGTGGATCTGGAGCATTGAAGCCATCACCTGTTCCGGCGGAGTCTCGGCGGATTCTGCCAACCAGGCACTAGCGTTATGGATCACGGCGCGCAGCTTTGGAGCAACCTGTTTTACCTGATCGGCAAAACGATAGATCCCTTCGTGTGCAGAGAAGTCGCCCTGCAGGCAGATCGCGCCAAGGTCTTGGAGTTCGGCTAATGCCGGGTATTCACTGCGATAGGCGATAATGACCGGAACGCCCCGCTGTAAGAACGACTTGGCCAGAGCCAGCCCAATTCTGCGGGCACCGCCGGTGATCAGCACAGGGGCCGAGTTGTGAGAGACCATCGAGTAAAGCTCCTGAGCAAACTGGCAAACATTAAGGTAATTATGCCATTATACGTCAGAAAGCGGATAACGCTTGCCATCGATGACATTTCAGCACTGGCCACCAGAAGGGTAACGAAGATGAACAACGATCATCTTGCATTCGTCGCGCGCAGTGAGAGAGTCTGTTTTGACTACACCCATTTTTTATCTGCCTCCTGTAAGAAGCAGTGGCGTTTTATCGATGCAATCTATGGTGTGATGCCCATCTTTGGCATGGTAGTGAAATCGCGCGTGGCAGACTCACGCTCACGTCAGGAACAATTGAAAGAGTTGGCGTTACAGGTGGTTTCGACGCAGGTCAGCGATGAGGTCAACATTGTTCGCCTGATCGATCTGGCCCGGCAGCAGCAGTTGGTGGTGTTTGATATTCAACTGCCGTATCCGCTGGCGGCGGAGCAGTTGGTCGCCATTGAGAAAGAGTGCGGCGAATCGGTGGTAGTGACGCAGGTGGGCGAGCGGATCACCATTAACGCCCAACCGGTGGGTGGCAATTAACCGGGTGAATCACCCGGTTAATTGGGTCGATCAATGTAACATAAACCATCCGGCCGGGAGGGTTGCGGCCAACAGCAGCATAACGGTGCTTTTCTCTAGCCGGTTGAGCAATTTAACATCCTGATGTCCACTGCGGGCATACATAAACACCAGCAAGCCAGGTGCATACAGCAGTACCGACATCAACAGGTGCATCAGACCTGAAGCATAGAGTAGCCACAGCCCATACAGGCAGGCACCGCTGGCGGCGAAAATCAGACGCTTGTCCTGCCGCTGACGCGCCACCTTGAACAGGAAGGCTCCTACCAGGAAATACGGCACCAGGATCATCTCGGAAGCGATGGTCAGCAGCGAGTTGTAGTTGCTACCGGTCAGCCAGATAATCACCAGCGCAATTTGCACCGCACCATTGGTCAACCACAAAGAGGCGGACGGGGCGTGGTTGCGGTTTTGCTTGCGGAAAATCTTGGGGAAAGCACCGTGTTGAGCGGCCAGCAGAGGCACTTCGGCCGCCATGATGGTCCAACTGAGGTAAGCCCCGCAAACCGAAACGATCAGGCCAGTGGCGATGATCACATCACCCCAGGGGCCGATCAGATCAACCATCAGCACCGCCATTGACGGGTTACGCATTTCCGCCAGCTCACTGCGTGGCACCACGCCGAGCGACAGCAGGGTGATCACCAGATACACCGCCAAAGCGGAAATCACGGCCAGCATGGTGGCGCGGCCAACGTCCTTTTTCTGCCGGGCACGGGCGGAAACCACCACAGCACCTTCAACACCGATAAACACCCACAGGGTGATCAGCATGGTGTCTTTAACCTGTTGCCAAACTGGTGTACCAAGGGCAACGCCGTGGAAATCCAGGGTAAAGGTCTCCATGCGGAACGCGATAGCGGCCAGCACGGCAAAGAGGCCGAGGGGCAGCAACTTGGCTAGGGTGGCCACCAGATTGATGCTGGCCGCCGTTTGCACGCCACGCAATACCAAGGCATGGACGATCCACAGCAACAAGGATTCGGCGATCAGCGCCTGCCAGGTATTGCCATCACCCAGGATCACCGTGCCGCTTCGGTCAGTAAACAGGCTCAGTGCGGCAAACACGATCACCAGATAAGAGACGTTGGCGATCACTGCACACAGCCAGTAACCCCACGCAGAGCAGAAGCCTACCAGTTCGCCAAAGCCTTCTTTGGCGTAGGTGAAGATGCCACCGTCCAGATCGGGGCGCAGGCGTGTCAGCAGCAACATGGCAAAGGCCAGGAACAGAATACCGACGCCGGTGATGGCCCAACCAATCAGCAAGGCCGCCGGGCTGGCAACTTCGGCCATATTCTGTGGCAGGCTAAAGACGCCTGCACCCAGCATTGAGCTGAGCACCAAGGCGGTTAACGCGGTAAGACCAAGTTTTCTTTCCAATGATGGATCCCGAGACAGAATAAACAACTATGCGTTCCGTGCAGGCCAGCCATAACGTCATGGCAATTACCGCAAGGGCAGGCAATGGAGCTAAAAATTGGCGCAAATTCTAAGGGGAGATGCTTGCGGATGCAATGATTGGTTATGCGCGATGGATAAAAACTTATTCAGCAGCGGCATAAAAAAAGGCTGCACGGTGGCAGCCCTTCGAGCAAGGAGACAACAGTGATTATTTGAACAGATCGGCGCTGACGGTCAGGTTGCCGCCGCTCTTGTTCTGCCACTGGCGCGTCACATGGTAGTACTTGGCGCCTTTCTCAGCGGCACGCTTGGCCACTTCGGTAGAGACGTCTGTCATGCTGTTGAAGTGGCCGGTAAAGGTCACGGAATCAAACGGCACCATCTGCGCTGCAGTGACGTTATTCACTTCCTGGATCTTGGTCCCGTTCGGCAGAGTTACAGTGTAACGCTGGCCGGTAGACGTCTGAGTCTCGAAGAAGCGGCCAACGTCGCGGGCTGGTGAGCCGGAAGAGGCAACGCCTGGGATCTCGACCTTGGCGGCTTCTGCACCACCGGCAGCCAGCATGGCTTTACCGGCTTCAGAATCGGCAGGTACGGCATCCGGGCTCTGCACCATACGTTTCGGCGCATCGGCTTTATAGATATAAGCGGTAATGAACTGGTTGCCGCCCTGGTTGGCATCCACCTGACGCACGATAAAGAACGAGGCAGCGCCTTTCTTCTGTGCGGCTTTGGAGATGGCATCGTTGATGTCTGGCTGGCTGCGGTAGAAGCCGCTGACGGTCACGGTATCGTAAGGTTCAAGCAGGAAGGCTTCGTCCTTCGGCAGCTCTTTCACACCGTTAATCACGCGGTACTTGGTCTCTTTGCTGACTTCTGGGGCATCTTTATGATAGACGTCTGCGGTGACGCGCCAGTTGCCGCCATTGTTACTGTTGTTGATGTCCTGGATATAGAAGGCATCGGCCCCCATTTTATCTGCACGGCGGGATACGGCATCGGCAGCTTCGTTGATGGCAATAAAACGGCCGGTAATGGTGATGCGATCAAACGGCTTGATGGCCGCTGCTTTCTCAGGAGTTAACTCTTGCGCGGCATGCACAGACAGCGCAGTAAGTGATAACAAGGCTGATGCGATGATCGTGGTCTTCAGCTTCATAAAAAATCCTTTCGCCAAGCGCAGTAACGTTTATAACGTGCTGAACAGTTTAGGTGTAATTCAGCCGCAGATTATGCCATGTAACCTTGGCAGGTGTCTCAGCATTTTATGTGATGCGATGCGACAAAGCTGAGCCGCACTAGGTGAACCACGTTGGGCCAACAGGTTATAAGTTTCAATAATAAAGCGTTTAATCTCATTAATGTTAATTATTCACAATTTTATAACTTTTATGCTCGCTGTCCCCGGCTGACAGGAAATGGCCTAGGCCAGGTTCTGCACAATAGTGCGTTGAAAAGGGCCTTCCAGACAGTTTTTGCATCCAGATTTGAGATTTGTCATAGCCTTAGCTGCATTTTTATGTAAAAACTGACGGGTAAACGTAAGCAATTATGGATCATCGATCACATTTTCAGTAGGTTATAGGTGGCACCTTAATTTGCAGACAGGCAAGGCTGATAAAAAACTTGCCAGCCGGTGCTATCGCTATGGGTAAGACGATAATAAACATCATCAGAACAGGTGAGAAGGGAACATTATGCGTATTGGTGTACCAAGAGAACGGTTGGCCAATGAAGCCCGAGTTGCAGCAACGCCGAAAACGGTAGAACAGCTGCTGAAACTGGGCTTTACCGTCGCGATCGAAAGCGCGGCGGGAAAACTGGCAAGCTTTGAAGATGCAGCTTATCAAGCCGCAGGGGCGACAATTACCGATACAGCCGATGTGTGGCAATCGGATCTGATCCTGAAGGTTAACGCACCTCTTGAGGAAGAAATTGCGTTAATGCGTGAAGGCAGTACGTTAGTCAGCTTTATCTGGCCTGCACAAAATCCAGAATTGATGGCGAAGCTGGCGGCCCGCAACGTGACCGCTATGGCCATGGATTCCGTGCCACGTATTTCACGTGCGCAGTCCCTGGATGCGCTGAGCTCAATGGCCAATATCGCCGGTTATCGCGCTATCGTTGAGGCGGCGCACGAGTTCGGGCGTTTCTTCACCGGCCAGATCACCGCCGCTGGTAAAGTTCCCCCGGCCAAAGTGATGATCATTGGGGCTGGGGTTGCTGGCTTGGCCGCTATCGGTGCGGCTGGTAGCCTGGGGGCGATCGTTCGCGCCTTCGACACGCGCCCGGAAGTGAAAGAGCAAGTGCAGAGTATGGGCGCAGAATTCCTCGAGCTGGACTTTGAGGAAGAAGCAGGCAGCGGCGATGGCTATGCCAAAGTAATGTCTGAAGCCTTTATCAAAGCGGAAATGGCGCTGTTTGCCGCCCAGGCAGAGGAAGTGGACATTATCGTGACCACGGCGCTGATCCCTGGCCGCCCGGCACCAAAGCTTATTACCAAAGAGATGGTGGCTTCCATGAAGCCGGGCAGCGTGATTGTCGATCTGGCTGCGCAAACCGGTGGCAACTGTGAGCTGACCGTGGCCGACCAGGTGACCATCACCGAAAACGGCGTGAAGATTATCGGCTATACCGATCTGCCAAGCCGTTTGCCGACGCAGTCCTCACAGCTTTACGGCACCAACCTGGTGAACCTGCTGAAGCTGTTGTCGAAAGAGAAAAACGGCGAAATCGATATCGATTTCGAAGACACCGTGATCCGTGGTGTCACCGTGGTTCGCGATGGCGAAGTTACCTGGCCAGCACCGCCGATCCAGGTATCCGCCCAGCCGAAGCAGGCTGCCGCTGCACCAATCGAGAAAGTTGAAAAGAAACCAACCTCACCGATGGTGAAATACGGACTGATCGCGCTGGCGATCATCCTGTTCGGCTGGTTTGCCAATTCGGCACCTAAAGAGTTCCTGTCTCACTTTACCGTGTTTGCGCTGGCCTGCGTGGTGGGTTACTACGTGGTCTGGAACGTCAGCCATGCATTGCATACCCCGTTGATGTCGGTCACTAACGCGATCTCAGGGATTATCGTGGTCGGTGCGTTGTTGCAGATTGGTCATGGCGGCTGGGTGAGTTTCCTCTCCTTTGTCGCGGTACTGATCGCCAGCATCAACATTTTTGGTGGATTCACCGTCACTCAGCGCATGCTGAAGATGTTCCGCAAAAACTAAGGGGTAGCAAAAATGTCTGGTGGATTAGTTACAGCTGCATACATTGTTGCCGCTATTCTGTTTATTTTCAGCCTGGCCGGTCTTTCGCGCCATGAAACGTCCAAGCAGGGCAACCTGTTCGGCGTGGCTGGGATGGCGATCGCGCTGATCGCCACCATCCTCGGGCCGGATTCCGGTAACGTGGGCTGGATCATTATCGCGATGATCATCGGTGGTTCCATCGGCGTGTATCTGGCCAAGAAGGTCGAAATGACCGAAATGCCGGAACTGGTGGCGGTGCTGCACAGCTTCGTGGGTCTGGCTGCGGTGCTGGTCGGCTTCAACAGCTACCTGGATCACGGTACGGTCGCCATGGAGCCGGTGATGGAAAATATCCATCTTACCGAAGTGTTCCTCGGCATCTTTATCGGTGCGGTGACCTTTACCGGCTCTATCGTGGCCTTTGGCAAACTGCGCGGCATCATCTCTTCCAAGCCGCTGATGTTGCCTAACCGTCACAAGCTGAACCTGGCTGCTCTGGTGGTTTCCTTCCTGCTGATGGTGCTGTTCGTACGTACCAACAGTGTTGGTTGGGAAGTGTTCGCACTGTTGATCATGACCGTGATTGCTCTTGGCTTCGGCTGGCATCTGGTTGCGTCAATCGGTGGGGCAGACATGCCGGTGGTGGTTTCGATGCTGAACTCCTACTCCGGTTGGGCAGCGGCGGCGGCAGGCTTTATGCTGAGCAACGACCTGCTGATCGTGACCGGTGCGCTGGTCGGTTCTTCCGGTGCGATCCTGTCGTACATCATGTGTAAGGCGATGAACCGTTCGTTTATCAGCGTGATTGCCGGTGGTTTTGGTACCGATGGTTCCTCAACCGGTGACGCAGAAGAAATGGGCGAATACCGCGAAACCACGGCGGAAGAAGTAGCTGAACAGCTGCGTAACTCCACCTCGGTGATCATCACCCCAGGCTACGGCATGGCGGTGGCGCAGGCGCAGTATCCGGTAGCGGAAATCACCGAGAAGCTGCGTGCGCGTGGCATCAAGGTGCGCTTTGGTATTCACCCGGTGGCGGGCCGTTTACCGGGTCACATGAACGTGCTGCTGGCGGAAGCCCGTGTGCCGTACGATGTGGTGCTGGAAATGGACGAGATCAACGATGACTTCCCGGACACTGATACCGTCCTGGTCATTGGCGCCAACGACACGGTGAACCCGGCGGCGTTGGAAGATCCACGCAGCCCTATCGCCGGCATGCCGGTGCTGGAAGTGTGGAAAGCGCAAAACGTTATCGCGTTCAAACGCTCGATGAATACCGGCTATGCCGGTGTGCAGAACCCGCTGTTCTTTAAAGAGAACACCCAGATGCTGTTTGGCGATGCCAAGGCCAGCGTGGAAGCGATCCTGCGCGCGCTGTAATATCACTGTAGGAAAAACACAATGCCAGCCACTTCTCAGTGGCTGGCATTTTTTGTATTGAACCCTTTCTCAGAGCGAGGACCGATCGAGTTTGCTGAGATGACCTCTTTACTTCCAAAAGCGCAGAGGCTAACAGCTCCCTCTCCCTGTGGGAGAAGTACTATTGCCCGTAATAGGCGTTTTTGCCGTGCTTACGAAGGTAATGCTTATCCAACAGCACCTGCTGCATGTTGCCAATTCCCGGCGTCAACTGCCGTGAAAAAATCCCCATATAAGCAATTTCTTCCAGTACGACCGCATTATGAACCGCGTCATGCGCATCCTTGCCCCAGGCAAACGGTCCGTGGGCGTTGACCAGCACCGCCGGGATGGCGCTTGGGCTGATGCCGCGCTCGCGGAAGGTTTCAATAATCACCTTGCCGGTATCCAGTTCATAGTCGCGCTCTATTTCATCTGCGGTCATCAAACGCGTGCAAGGGATCGCGCCGTAGAAATAGTCGGCATGCGTGGTGCCCCAGGCAGGGATATCCAGCCCGGCCTGTGCCCAGATGGTGGCATGGCGTGAATGGGTATGCACAATGCCGCCGATGTCGGCAAACTCGCGGTACAGCGCCAGATGGGTAGCAGTATCCGAAGAGGGTTTCTTACTCCCCTCGATCCGTTGGCCATCGCTCAGATTGACTACCACCATATCCTCCACCTGCATATGCGCATATTCCACGCCCGAAGGTTTGATTACCACCAACCCGCGTTCGCGGTCAACGGCGCTGACGTTACCCCAGGTAAAGGTCACCAACTTGTGGCGTGGGAGGTCGAGGTTGGCCTCCAATACCTGCTGTTTTAGCTGTGGCAGAGTTAGCATGTCATTCCTCCTTGCTGCATTTGCTGTTCAATCCAACGGCGGGCTTGCACGATCTCGGCAACCGGTTCGTCGGCCTTTTCGGTCCACATCTCAATCAGGAATGCGCCACGATAGTTGAGCTGCTTCAACGTGCGGAACAGGGCGACAAAATCCACACAGCCTTCACCGAATGGCACATCGCGGAACTGGCCGGGTGACGTCTCAGTGACCGGGAAGGTGTCTTTGAGGTGAATGGCCGCGATGCGGTCAATACCGAGCTGCAATTCTTGCGCTACGTCGTTACCCCAGGCGCTGAGGTTGCCAACGTCCGGATATACCGTGAACCATGGGGAAGCCAGCAGGGAGTCCCAAGTTTTCCACTTGCTGATGGAACTCATGAATTCGGTATCCATAATTTCGACCGCCAGCATCACCTGCGCGGCAGCGGCACGTTCCACCGCCCATTGCATCCCCTCGGTAAAGCGGGTGAGAGTTCCTTCATCCTGCTGCTCGTAATACACGTCATAACCCGCCAACTGAATGGTGCGGATGCCAACGTCTTTGGCCAACTGGATCGCCTGTTCCATGATCAGATAAGCCTGTTGCCTCGTGGCCTCGTCATGGCTGCCGAACGGGAAGCGGCGGTGGCCGGAAAGGCACATCGAGGAGATGCTGATGCCGGTTTCCAACATGGCGCTGACCAGCGAAAGACGCTGCTCTTTGCTCCAGCTCAGACGTGATAAACGCTCATCACTTTCATCGACCGACATCTCGACAAAATCAAAGCCGCAGGCTTTGGCCAATGCCAGCCGCTCCGGCCAACTCAGGTGTTTCGGCAGCGCTTTTTCGTAAATTCCCAACGGATGCTGGCGCATATCAAGATCTCCAAATGTCATCAATGGCGGTACGGAACTGACGTGCGGCCACCACCGGATCGGCAGCCTCGGCCAGCGCACGCCCGGCGATAAACGCCGTCACGGCAATGTTTTTAAACAGCGGCAAATCGGCCGGGACGATCCCGCCGGTCACCGAAAGCTCAATCCCCAGATCGGACAGCGCCTTCATGGTATCCAGATCCTGTTGGCCCCAGGTTTGTCCGCTGGCCTGAGCATCGCGGCCCCGGTGGTAAATCGCCTGTTTTATGCCCAGATCGCGCCAGGCTTTGGCATCTTCCAGCGTCCAGCGGCCAAACAGCTCAATCTGGATTTCACCCCGGTAGCGCCCGGCGACTTCCAGCGCACTAGCCATGGTGGCCAGGGGGGCTGCGCATATCACGGTCATCCAGTTGGCTCCCTGCGAAAAAGCCTGTTCGGCCAGGGTAGCTCCGGCATCGGCCACCTTCAGATCGGCAACCAGCGTATGTTGTGGGCAACGTTCACGCAGGGCGCTCACTGCCTGGATCCCGGCGCTGATGCATAAAATAGTGCCCGCCTCGATGATGTCGACGTACGGATGCAGACGGTCAACCGTTTGCAGAGCGGCATCCAGCCGGGTGTGATCGAGCGCCAACTGCAGGCGCGGGTTGATGGTCATAAAGCCTCCTGAAAGTCGCCGTGTTGCAGCGTTTGTAGCGTGGTAACCAGCGCCTGATAACGTTGGTATTTACGGTGATAAGCATCCTGAGCAGCGGGATCGGGCAGAACGGTTTCGATGCGTGGAGCCAATGCCCACTGCGCGGCGGCAAAGTCGCTGAAAGCGCCTGTGCCCACCATGGCAGCCATTGCTGCACCTAAACAGCCGGTTTCCTCCACCTGCGGGAGTTCGACCGGTAAGCCGCTGACGTCGGCAAACATTTGCATCCAGGGTGCCGATTTAGCCGGCCCGCCGGTGACGCGAAGTGCCTTGGTCTGGGGGAAACGTTGCCGCATACGGTTCAGGTGTGTCATATGGCAGAACACCACGCCCTCGAAAATCGCCTGTACCAGATGTTCGCGCTGATGGAAGGCCTGCATACCGTAGAAGCTGGCGCTTAATCCCAGCCCGGCGTTGGAACCATAAAGGAAGGGGGCAAACAGCAACTGGCTGCCAGCCTTGGGTAGGTCAGCCACCCAGCGGTTGAGCTGCGCGTAATCGTGCAGGCCCCATTGCTGGCAAAACCACTCCAGATTGGCTGCGGAGGTGGGGCTGGCTTCGTGGACGATGTATTTGCCTTGCTCGGCATGGCGGCCATAAACGAATGGATAGCCGGAGTCGGAAGCGATCGTTGCGGTGATCCCGCTGGTGACAGACCAGGTGCCCATTACCGCGTTGAGTCGGGTTTCATCCTGCAATCCGGCACAGAGTGCGGTGGATACCACGTCAAACAAACCGCCCACCACCGGGGTGCCGACTTGCAAGCCAGTCAGCGCCGCTGCTTCAGCACTAACGCGCCCGGCGATCTCGGCAGAACCGACAATCGACGGTAGGGCCGGCACGATCTCGCCGATGCCAAGCAGCTCTGCCAACGCCGGCTCATAACGGCCGCGCTCCATCTGATACAGGTTGGATTCGGAGATATTGGTTTCTTCACAGGCCAGTTCGCCCGTCAGGCAGTAGCGCAGGTAGTCATGCGCCATCAGCACGCTGCCGATCTGGGCATAGCGATCGGGTTGATGCTGCTTGATCCAGCGCAGCAGTGAAACCGGATGGCCGGTCCATAACGTCTGGCGAGTTTGCTCATACAGGGCTTGCGGTATGCCCGCTTGTTGCCAGGCCATCACCTGGGCCAGTGCCCGCTGATCGGAAGACAGAATGGCGTTACCCAGTGGTTTCCCCTGTATATCCAACAGGAACACGCCTTTGCCCTGGGCCGAAATCCCCAGCCCCTGAACGGCAGACGCAGCGATACCGTTGTGTTCCAACACCTCACGGATCACGCTGGCGGCAGTTTGCCATAGTGTGGGCATATCCCGCTCCGCCCAGCCAGGTTGCGGGGCAACGATTGCCAGATTACGGCGGGCAATGGCCAGTTCTTTACCCTCGGCGTTATACAAACCGGCCTTGATAAAGGTGCCGCCGCAATCGAGCCCTAGCCAGTATTTCATTGCTCGCTCCCGGCGACCTGGTCGCATTTATTTGGCAACATCAGCGCCAGCAGTGCGGCGATCGCCAGTGAGGCAGCCAGGCTGTAGACGCCAACGTCCTTGTTGAACACAGTGATCAGCACGCCGACCATATAGGGGCCGCAGAAACCACCGAGGTTGCCCAAGGCATTGATCACACCACGTGCGCCACCGGCCACTTCGGCGTTGAATAATTTGGGGGGAATAGTCCAGAACACGCCTGCGGCCGCCTGAATAAACACGCCGCAGCCGACTAACGCGGCATAAGACCACCAGATGTGATCTTTCAGCAGCACGGAAAGCGCCATGCAAATAGCAAAGCAGGCCAGCGGCAGAGCAACGAACACTTTGCGTTTACCGGTGCGGTCGGACAGCGTGGAAACGATCAGCATGCCGAAAATGGCACCAATGTAGGGCAGTACGGCAAGCCAGCCCACCTGTTCCATATTGCCGTTGGTCAGGCCTTTCAGAATGGTGGGCAGCCACAGCGTGTAGCCGTAGATCCCGGTTTGGTAGAAGAAGTTAACCAGGATCAGTTGCCACATGATCCGGTCGCCCAGCACGCGCCGCAGCGAAGCATTGCGTACCGTTTTGCCTTTGATCAGCAGTTGTTCGTCATGCAGTGTTTTAATCAGGTAGTCTTTTTCGGCCTGCGAAATCCATTTGGCTTCCTGCGGGCGGTTGCTAATGGTGAAGCACCACAACGCCATCACCACCAGTGATAGGCCACCTTCCACCAGGAACAGCATGCGCCAGTCCCAGGCGGTGATGATCCAGCCGGATAGCGGGGCGGTGAGGATACCGGCGATCGGCACGAACATGATCACGATGGCGTTGGCACGGCCCCGCTCCTTGTCCGGGAACCAGTTGCTGATCATGGTCAGCACCACCGGCAGCATACCGCCTTCGGAAACGCCCAGGGCAAAGCGCAGGAACAGCAGTTGGTATTGATTGGTCACCAAACCGGTCAGCACCGAGATCACCGCCCAGGCCAGCAGCGACCAGCCAATAAACTTCTTGCCGTTACCGTTAACCGCCAGCTTACCGCCGGGCACTTGCAGGAACAGATAACCGATAAAGAAGATGCCGCCCGCCAAACCAGCCATTGAGGCGGTGATCCCCAATTCGGCGTCCATGCCGCCAGGCATGGCGAAGGCGATATTAACGCGGTCCATATAAGAAATAATGCAGGTAATCAGAATTGGCGGCACAATTCTCAGCCAGCGTAATTTGGGTATGGCCTGACTTTGGCTAACAGCAACAGAAGCAGTATTCATGTTATTGATACCTTCGCATAGATAGGGGGCTCGGAATAAATCCGTATTATTGTTTACCGTTTTATAGGTATTATTTGATGTTCTATCTTTTGGACGTCATGATATTAGGCCGCTGCTTAATGCCAGGGCGTTGATACCATCCTTGATAATAGTGATCCGTTGCTCGACGCTCTCTTGTGCCGAGGTGGACAGTAATTTGATACCGGCATAGTTTAATTCTGCCAGCGGAGCCTGATTAAATAATTGCCGCGCACTGTCCAGCGTCATTAATGATTCATGACAAACATAATGACTGCCATCGAATGGGGCGAAGGGCGCATGTGTATCCTCCCATTCGCCATAAGCACCGTGGCTGGCGGTGCCGGAGAACATCAGGGCGCTTAATAACCCTGCCTGTTGACACTGCTTCACCTGCTGCAAAGGCAGATGATCATTATGCCCCTCAATAGCAGATCGGCCCCAGTTGATGGCCAGGGTCAGCGTATCGTCAAAGTGGCGGTTAATCGCCTGTGCCGCGATGATCTCATCTTCCAGCGTCAGGAAACCCTTGCGTGGTATGGGCCCGGTCAGCGCATCGCAGTGCTCAATCACCAAATCGCATTCCCAGTGCCAACCGGCAATGTCTTCCAACGAGGCAATGAAGGCCTGTCGCGCCGCCGCACTGTCTTTTTCCTGCCGGTTGGGAGCGGATTGCAGCTCCAGGGCTACCACCTGTTGGCGACCGGCGCGATCGTTGGTGCGCTTAACTTTGTCATGTATTAAGCGGATATAATCCACCGCAGCCTGGCGCTCCTCTTCATTACGGGCGGCGAGGCCAAAATCCCGCCCGCTACTGCGTCGTTGCATAGTCCCCATCACCGCGGTAAGCACCAGTTGCCAGTGGTTGGGGATCTGCTTAAGCAAGAAATCGTCACCATAAGGATGCAGGTCATCCAGACAAGGTTGCTCCAGCCCACGGATCAGCGGCAGTTCAGCCAGCCGATCCCAGAATTGAACTTCCTTCTCACGTTCGAGTTGATGAAATGAAGGGGCACAAGGATAAGCACCAATAATAAAGCCCGGCGTTGTGTTTTCCATATTTTTCACCTGATATTATTGCAATCAATGAAACGGCTAAATTCACGTTATGAGACAGTGTTTATTTCATCGTGCTGGAAAGTAATATTATCGGTATTTTCACCACCACCTTTCTGATATCGCAGGGCGATTGATTAATACAGGCAGGGCGATGGACATCCTGCGGGTAAAATACCGCAAAATTACCGGGCTGCATGGTTAACCAGGATTCGTCTTCCACATCCTGATAGAAAATAATGTCGCGCTGTGCTAATAACTCCTGATGAATAACGTTATTTCCTCTGTCCGCTGCAACGCCTATTAATTCAGTGCCGCTTACCAGGAACTGCACGTCGATATTTTTACGGTGCACTTCAGGGCGCAACTCATCTTTATGTTGTGTGTGTAGATCCAGTACCTGCACCACATAACCGGTTGCCGGATCCTCATAACGCCCGGCAGACAGGCTGGTAAAATCGGTGTTCTGCAAATAGGCCACGGCTTTGGCAATCGCCGGGGGATAGTGTTCTGCTGCCGTATGGGCAATATGGCCGAAGATCATAAACTGCTCCTTAAAGTGCCTGAATGCGGGCCCAGACGCGATCGTCTACCGGGATGCCATCGCGTTGATTTTCGGCGCGGACGCGCGGGAAGCGGTGGCCCGGCAAGCGAATGGCGACCTCTGGGTTATCACGCTCGGCGCTGGTCACGTAATCCATAATGCGCTGCAGCTTTTCATCACGGGTTTTGCCGTCGATCAGGCGGTCGATCTCAATGGCGATAAACACCTGCGAAATGCCGTATTCATCGCGGTTATCTTCGGTAACTTCAGCGACCGATGAACCGCCAGAGAGCAGGGTAGCGATCATATCCAGCACTATCGACAGCGCAGACCCCTTCCAATAGCCCATCGGCAAGATACGCCGATTTTCTTCGATGATAGCCGGATCGCGCGTCAGGTTACCGTCGTTATCGAAACCGCCGTCTACCGCCAGTTTTTTGCCCGCCAGGCGATTCATTTCCAGCGCACCGTAGGAGAACATCGACATCGACATGTCTACCATGGTGATCGGGTTACTCGGCACGGCGACGATCAGCGGGTTAGTGCCGATACGGCACTCTTTAGCTCCCCAAGGTGGCATGACGGCGATCGAGTTGGTCCAGCAAATGCCGATATAGCCTTGCTCTGCCGCTTGCCAGCCGTAACCTCCGCCCCGCATCCAGTGGTTGGCATTACGCAATGCTACCAGGCCAATCCCGTGTTGATCCGCTAACTGCATGGCGCGATCCATCATCTTGCGGGCGGTCAGGTTGCCAATGCCCTGATGAGCATCCCACTGTTCGATTGCGCCTAACGAAAGCAGCTTGCTCGGTTCGGCGTCAGGCACGATATCACCTGCGTCCAACTGCTGAATAAAGCGTGGGAAGCGGTTGACCCCGTGGGAATAGACGCCGCTTTCGGTGGTATCGGCAAACAGAGTGGCACACTCATTCGCCGTCGGTTCCGCCACTCCCCGTGCCAGCAACACGCGTTTGAATTGCTGTTTTAACTCGGTATAGCTCACTCTCATACTGCTGTTCCCCTATGGCGAATCGAATGTTTTGTGTTCTTTTAATTTCAATATGCGAAATTGCATTTCAAATAAATGCTATACCCCTGTCGGGACGAAGTCAAAGCCGGAGTGTAGGAAATTATCTCGTAAAAACAGATGGTTAAATTAACCTGGCGATTATGTGATCGGCAACACAGTTTGAGGGAGTTGGCGTGCTACAGACGTGACGAAGCAGGGAGAGGCAAACTCCCCCTGCGTGATGATCAGCCCATGATTACCCGTGGGTATTCAGGACAATGCGGTACAACGATGTGGTGGCGGTAATGTAGAGCTCATTGCCTTCTGGCCCGCCGAAGGTGCAGTTGGAAACGCACTCCGGCACCGGAATTTTGCCAATTTGCTCCCCACGCGGATTAAAGATAATCACGCCGTCGGCACAGCTGCAAAACAGATTACCGGCGCTATCCAGGCAGAAGCCATCTGGGATCCCCGGCGCGACCTGAGCAAAATGCCTGCCAGCCTTCAACTCCCGCCCTTCAACCTGATACACCCGCAGCTCTCGACGCCCAAGGGTAGGGAAGTCAATAATCGACATATCCGCCACATACAGCAGGCTTTCATCCGGTGAGAAAGCCAGGCCGTTGGGCCGTTGCAGATCGCTGGCGGCAATGTTCAGCGAGCCATCCCGGGGATCGTAGCAATACAGATAACAGCCGATCACCTGGCTTTCAGACTTGTAGCCCTCTTCATCGCCGATGATGCCGTACGGCGGATCGGTAAACCATAATGTACCGTCGGAACGCACCACGATGTCATTCGGTGAGTTGAAACGCTTGCCGTCCACCCGGTCGACCAGCAGTTGGACACTGCCGTCGTGTTCGGTGCGGCTGATACCCCGCCGCCCATGTTCACAGCTGATCACACGCCCCTCGGCATCGCGGGCATTACCGTTGGCATAGTTGGATGCAGCACGCCATACGCTGAGCTCGCCATTGCGTCCCCAACGGAACATGCGGTTGCCTTTTACATCGCTGAATACCACTGCATCCTGTTGCGGCAGCCATACCGGGCCTTCAGCCCAGACGGCGGGGGAACACAAACGTTCCAGTTGTTGTTCGATCATCCCAACCTCCCGATCACTTCACGCCCCAAATTGTTTTGTAATGTCCCTGATAGTCATTTTGTGGGTCATACATATTATTCGGGCCACCGTCATTGGCGATGTTCTCGCGGGTGACCAGATGGGCCGGAGTCACGTAACCGGAAGGCGCCTGCTTGGCGAAGGCACGGTTAAACTCATCCAGCAGTTGCCAGCCGTGCAGCTTCAGCGGCTCGGGCACGGTGGCAGACTGGCTGTCACCGGAACGAATACGTTGATAGGCAGAAATGGAGCCGTCACCGGCCGAGATATTGAACGGCGCATTGCTGCCGCCTTTACCGGCTGTTTTCAGCGCTGGGGCCATAAAATCGAAATACAGATCGTTGATCGCCAGCGCGTACTGGAACTTGTCACCGTATTTCTGCAACAGGCTGAAGGTCATGGCTGGCATGCGGCTGGCGGTGTCTGCCAGCGGGGTATCGATAAACTCGACCAGCTTACAACCGCTGCATTTAGCTACTTCCTCTTTCATCACGTTGGCTTTGTCCAGAGCGATTTGGTACAGCGAATCGGTAAAGATCAGCACGTTGGCCTGCCCGTCGGACTTCACTACCGCATATTGTGCGGCGATGCGCGCTACCTCGTTGGAATCGGAAGTGACGTTATAGAACACATCGTATTTGGCGATGGGGCCAGGCTCTGGCACAGCATGCCAGGCTGTCAGAACGATCCCCTGAGCCACCGCCTTTTTCAGCGGGATTTTAGCCACGTTAGGGTTCCAGCCGCCGATCACGATCCCGTCTGGCTTTTGGGCAATGGCCTGATTCAGCGACGACAGTTGGTCTTTAACCGAGCCGCCACCGTCCAGCGTTTCCAACTGCCAGCCTGCCACCTTGGCCGCTTCGCTCAGCCCTTGCTGCACTCCCTGCACGCCGCCGTTCTTCATGTCGGAGGCAATAAAGATGATTTTCTTGTTCGCCTGCAGCTGCGGCCCGCTGGTAGGGCCATCCCATTGGGTACTGCTGGCCGTGGCTTTGGCTACCGCCGCCGTAGCCTGATCGAGATAGGCATCTGCCCAGGCCGATGAGGTGGCCAACAGCAGAGTGGTGATCCCGGGCAAAATCCAACAATGTTTCATGGCTGTGCTCCTGATTAAGGATTGATCGCTTTTTGGTTGTTGTTGTCGGCAGATGCCGCCTGACTGCGTTGTACTGCTTTCTGATTGAGTAACCGACGGCGTTGGGCATAGCCCGCCAGCGCGATACACAGCAGCAGCAGGCCGTAGCGGGTGATGATTTGCATCAGCCATGGGCCAAGGCCGTCCTGCCCCAGGCTGACACGCTGTTCCAGCGCCGTTGATTTGACGGACGTTTTATTCGACATGGTATTCCTCCACAACGGCTTCCCCGGCGCTGGCAGAGGCCAGCTCCAATAAATTGGCGAACGAGACCTGCTGGTTCTTCAACTCGCCCACCACTTTCCCTCGGTTAAACACCAGGGCGCGGTTACAGATATGCGCGATCTCTTCAAAATCGTTGGAGATCACCAATACCGCTACTCCGGCTGCCAGGGATTTATTTAACAGATGATAGATTTCGGCGCGGGCGCCCACGTCAACCCCGGCTGTGGGGTCTTCTAGGATCAGCAGCGGTGCCGCAAGATGCATCCAGCGGGCCATCACCACTTTTTGTTGATTGCCACCCGACAGGGCGCTGATATCGATATTGACGTCCTTGGGCCGCACGTCGAACAGTTGCACCTTCCACCAACTGGCCCCGATTTCGGCGCGGCGGCTATAGCGTGAGAACAGCTTATGGCCGCTGGCACAGGGGTTGATAAACAGGTTTTCCCGTACGCTCATCGACATCACCAGGCTTTCGCCGGTGCGA
Organism: Serratia sp. 14-2641; assembly: GCF_001692375.1. NCBI lineage: Bacteria > Pseudomonadati > Pseudomonadota > Gammaproteobacteria > Enterobacterales > Yersiniaceae > Serratia > Serratia sp. 14-2641. The sequence continues at coordinate 391,023 of NZ_LXKR01000055.1, forward strand.
TCGCCTGCGACCAGAGACACGCCACAAGCCATCGCCTGCTGTGGGGTGCAGGCCGCGTAAGGTTTATCGCGGAACTGGATTTCGCCGCTGTCTCGCTGGCGCAGGCCAAACAGCAGGCGGCCAATCTCTTCCTGGCCAGCGCCGCGCAGCCCGGCAAGAGCGAGCATTTCACCCGGCTGCAATTCGAAGCTGACCGGGCCGATATCCCCGACGCTGACGTTATGCAGTTGTAACACTGGTGGCTGGTGCTGCGGCAGCGGTTCACGCTGATCTTCCGCCATCGCTTCACCCACGATCATCTGCACCAGATCGCGCAGGGAATAATCGGCGGTGTTGCCCCCGGCAACGTAGCGGCCATCACGCATGACGCAAACCCGATCGGCAATTTCAATCACTTCATCCAGGCGATGGGTGACGTAAATCATGCCGACCTTTTTGGCGCGTAGACGGTTGATCACCGCAAACAGATGACGCACGTCGTTGGCGGGTAGGGAAGCGGTGGGCTCATCCAACACCAGCAGTTCGGCATTCACCGCCACCGCTCTGGCAATGGCCAGCAACGATTTCTCCGTGCGGGAAAGTTCAAATACGCGCGCGTCTGGGTCCAGGGCAATCCCAACGTCCTGCAAGGCTTCCAGCGCACGGCGGCGATGGCACGCCAGTCGATCAGCCCGAAACGGCGGGGAAACCCCATCACCAGCGCCATGTTCTCCGCTACCGTCATCCATTCAATCAGGCCCAGATCCTGATGGATAAAGGCAATCGGCTGGCGGCTATCACTTTTGATCGCCGCGGCCGAGGCAATGCTGTTACCTTGAAAGTGGATGTCGCCGCCATCGCGCGGATACACTCCGGCCAGGACTTTGATCAACGTGGATTTACCCGCGCCGTTTTCTCCTAGCAGCGCCAGCACTTCGCCGGGCATCACCTGCAGGCTGACGTCGTTAACCGCGATGTTGCCGCCAAAACGCTTGACGATATGGCTGAGCGTAAGAATGGGTTGATCCGCATTGCCTTGAGTCATTTGATGCGCCCCTGTGTCGGTTCGCGCCATCAGCGCGATGCCAATAAGTGAACTACTGCTGTTTAAATCAACCTTAAATTTCAACATGCGAAATCTGATTTCAAAAATGATATGCCTAACGTCGAGCTAAAGCAAAGCCGGGACGGTTTTAATTCTCTTTAATAAACAATGGATTATTTTTAATTTTGTCAATTTGTGACGCACAACTCACTTATAAGGTTACCGGAATGTTGCGGGTTTTAACCTCGTTACTGAAAATGATACGGCGTTCCAACTTCACCTGATGCGGCCCATGGAGTAACATTCTCTTCCAGTAGGTCCGCTTCTTACGCCGTGGCAACGGCTGGCGGCTCAACAATGGAGAGACTTCGCTATGAGCCTGAAAGCTGTTGACGAAAAAGATGACAAAAAAGACAAACCCCTGGGCAGCCAAAGCCTGTTTCGTGGTTTGCAGCTAATTGAAATACTAAGCAATTTCCCTAATGGCTGCCCGCTGGCGCACCTGTCCGAGCTGGCAGAGATGAACAAAAGCACCGTGCACCGCCTGTTACAAGGGCTGCATACCAGTGGCTATGTTACGCAGGCGCCTTCCCCAGGCAGTTACCGCCTGACCACCAAATTCATTTCTATTGGTCAAAAGGCACTTTCTTCACTGAACATCATCCACGTGGCTGCGCCGCATTTGGAGCAGTTGAACCTGGAAGTGGGTGAAACGGTCAACTTCTCCAGCCGGGAAGACGATCACGTGATCCTGATCTACAAGCTGGAGCCGACCACCGGCATGATGCGTACCCGCGCCTATATCGGCCAGCATATGCCGCTGTATTGTTCGGCGATGGGTAAAATTTTCATGGCCTATGGCAAGAGCGACTATCCAGATCACTATTGGCAAACCCACCAGCAGGAGATCCAGGTGCTGACGCGTAATACCATTACCGAATTGCCGAAGATGTATGAGGAGTTGGCGGATATCCGCAAGCAGGGCGTGGCGATGGATCGCGAAGAAAACGAGCTGGGCGTGTCCTGTATTGCTGCACCGGTGTTCGATATTCAGCAACGGGTGCCTTATTCCGTTTCGGTTTCGCTGCCTACCGCCAAGCTGCAACAGGTTGGTGTGCAGTCGTTGATGAAACCGTTGCTGGAGACCACGCGGCGCATCTCTCAGGAATTGGGGTTTGTGACGCAGGGGTGATTTTGCTCAACAAGGCAGATCCCTGACGGAATTTGTGCTTAATTTAACAAGATTTGCGCAACATTTGTGCAATCCAACACATCAGATCACAAAAAAGGGACACAATGAGTTATCTTATGTCCCGATTTCATCCCTTTAACGGATCCTAGACCCATATGATTATCAAACCTAAGGTTCGCGGCTTTATCTGCACCACCACTCATCCGGTCGGTTGTGAAGCCAATGTTCGTCGTCAGATTGCCTACACCAAGGCGCAGGGCAAGATTGCCAATGGCCCTAAACGTGTGCTGGTGATCGGTGCATCTACCGGTTATGGTCTGGCTTCCCGTATTGCCACCGCCTTTGGCAGCGACGCCGCCACCATCGGCGTATTCTTCGAGAAAGCGGGCAGCGAAAGCAAAACCGCCACCGCTGGCTGGTACAACTCGGCCGCTTTTGACAAAGCCGCTAAAGAAGCTGGCCTGTACGCGAAAAGCGTCAATGGTGATGCTTTCTCCAACGAATGCCGCGCCAAGGTAATTGAGCTGATCAAAGCCGACCTGGGCCAGATCGATTTGGTAGTTTACTCGCTGGCTTCGCCGGTGCGTAAAATGCCAGATACTGGCGAAGTAGTGCGTTCCGCGCTGAAGCCAATCGGTGAGGTTTACACCACCACCGCTATCGACACCAACAAAGACCAAATCATCACCGCCACTGTTGAACCGGCGAGTGAAGAAGAAATCCAGAACACCATCACCGTGATGGGCGGCCAGGATTGGGAACTGTGGATGTCGGCGCTGGAAGAAGCAGGCGTGCTGGCCGAAGGTGCCAAGTCTGTTGCCTACTCTTATATCGGTACCGACCTGACCTGGCCAATCTACTGGCACGGTACTTTGGGCCGCGCCAAAGAAGATTTGGATCGCGCAGCAACCGCTATCCGTGGCGACCTGGCTGCCAAGGGCGGCACTGCACATGTTGCCGTGCTGAAATCCGTGGTCACCCAGGCTTCATCTGCGATCCCAGTGATGCCGCTGTACATCTCCATGGCCTTCAAGATCATGAAAGAGAAGGGCATTCACGAAGGCTGTATGGAACAGGTTTCCCGTTTGATGCACACCCGTCTGTACGGCGAAGAGATGCCGCTGGACGATCATGCCCGTATTCGTATGGATGACTGGGAACTGCGTGATGATGTGCAGCAGGCCTGCCGCGATCTGTGGCCGTCAATCACTTCGGAAAACCTGAGCGAACTGACCGACTACACCGGCTACAAGCAGGAGTTCCTGCGCCTGTTCGGTTTTGGTCTGGAAGAAGTGGACTATGACGCGGACGTTAATCCAGACGTGCGTTTCGATGTGGTAGAGCTTTAATTTGTACCCTTAGAATGTAAAACAGGGCCCGATTGGGCCCTGTTTGTTTTTAAAACGTACCGAAATCAATCCTCATCGTCGTGCTCGTCGTCTTCATCCATTACGATCGGGCAGTCGAAGTCATCCGGCTTGAGCACCAGCAGGTCACATTTCAGATGGTCGATCACCTGTTCCGCAGTATTGCCGATAAATGCAGCAGAAATACCGGTGCGGCCCAAACTACCTAACACCACCACGCCCGCTTGCAAATGCTCGGCCAAATCCGGGATCACTTCCTCCGGCAGGCCTTTCTCCACGTGGGTGAATTCTTCGTTGATGTGGAATTTCTGCCTTAACGCCTTCATGGCGATCAGATGCTGCCCGCGGATCGCATCGTTATAGATGCTGGGGTCAAAATCGGGCAGTTCGATGGCGATATTGATGGGGGTAACCGGGTAGGCACCCACCAGGTGCACTTCGGTTTGATCGACGTTTTGCGCCAGTTCGAGCGTTTCTTTCACCAGCCGGATATTGAGTGGGTCGTGATAAGGCTCTTCGCTGGATAGATTAACCGCCACCAGCGCTTTTCCCCCTTCAGGCCAGGGTTGGTCTTTCACCATCCACACCGGGCAAGGGCATTTGCGCAGCAGATGCCAGTCTGTCGGGGTGAAGATCACCGATTCCAGCCTGTCGTGCTGATGGGCCATCTTCAACAATAAATCGTGCTTGCCGCTCAGCACTTCCTGAATGATCGCCTCATAGGGGCGATTGTGCCACACCACTTTGATTTCAATGGGGACACCGTCTTCAAGATAGAAGCGGCATTGCTCTTTAATCCACGCCGCCCGTTGGCTGATCACCCCTTGCCGCATTGCCGTTCTTTCGTCAGGGGAAAGCAGGGTGGTCATTTCGTAAGAGAAATCATAGATAGGAAGGAAGGCCTTAATCCGCCCACCGTTCCGCTTGATCAGGTAAACTGCCCGGCGCAGTGCCGGTTGATCGTCCTGATTGGGGTCAATAGCCACCAGTAGATTCTGATACTTCGCCATAGGGCCTCCTTACAGCTGTAGATCAACAGTCTGTTTACATACAGAGTAACCCAACATTGAAAAACAGAACAGCGGCAGAGGGGGGCTAGGCCAACAATTTCAGCGAATTATTGGCCCAGTAGGGGTCAGGCACTTACGGAGACGTTGATGCGTGCGGCACCCGCCAGTTGTGACAGGGCGTCTGCGTTTTCGATGGTGATGTATTTGCCTTTCACGCTGAGGATTTCGCTTTTCTGGAAACGCCCCAACAGGCGGCTGATGGTTTCCACCGTCAGGCCCAGATAGTTGCCGATATCGCCACGGGTCATGGTCAAACGGAACTCACGCGGTGAGAAGCCACGTTCGGCAAAGCGGTGCGACAGGTTATACACGAAAGCGGCCAGGCGCTCTTCAGCGTTCTTCTTCGACAGCAGCAGGATCATATCCTGGTCGCCTTTGATCTCACCGCTCATCAAACGCATGATTTGCTGGCGCAGATTAGGCATTTTGCCCGAGAGATCGTCCAGCGTTTCAAACGGGATTTCACAGACCATAGAGGTTTCCAGTGCCTGAGCGAAGCTTGGGTGCTTCAGGCCACCGATGGCGTCAAAGCCCACCAGATCGCCCGCCAGGTGGAAGCCGGTAATTTGTTCGTCACCCTGTTCGGTGATGGTGTAGCTTTTGATGGTCCCGGAGCGGATGGCGTACAGTGATTTCAGTTCGTCACCGGCTTTAAACAGCGTTTGGCCTTTCTGGATCGGCTTTTTTCTCTCGATGATGTTGTCGAGTTGGTCCAGCTCATGCGTATTCAGCGTAAAAGGAATACACAATTGGCTGATGCTGCAGTCTTGGCAATGGATCGCACAACCACCAGACTGGATACGACGAATCACGCGTTTTTCCGGGATCATAGATTAAGCTCACGCAATAATTGATATGAGTCAATTTTAACATCTTTTGCGGCAGGTGATAAGTACAGCAAGAACAACAATGGCGACATTTTGTGTCTTTTTTAAACAGGCCTCTTGCTCATCATTCCGTAGCATACTGATGTTTAGTGATTTATTGACTTCGGAAAAGCCTGGTTGATATTGACTAAAACCATATGAAAAACGAATAAATCTCGCATTATCATCGGCTTTCTGCGATTAGTCTTATCGATTGTGGGGGCATTAATGGGCGGATAGCTTTCATCCGTGATGGTAACGTAGGTTAACGAGTAAATATTTCTACACAAAGCTGTGCGGTGAATGATCCCGCCAGTTGTGACGGAACTGTGCAGGAGCGAACGGGCGCAGCATGCTGCGCCCAGCTTTAAAATCAGGCGCTATTTTTAGCTAAAGCATCATTAGCCGGGGCATAGCGCGGGACGTTGTTATGTCCTGGCTGGTCGACTTTGACGATCAGCGTCAACACCGCCGCCACCAGATACAAACCGGTATACACCCACACTACGCCTTCGATATCAAAGAAGGGCAGCACTATAGAGGCGATGGCTGGGGCCGCGAAGTTGCTCAGGCCAGCGGAAAGATTATAGATCGAGATGGCTGCGCCTTTGTGGTTGGGTTCCAGCACCGGGAATACTGCGGTCATGGGGACGAAGGCCGCAACGGTGATCCCAAGCATCACTGCTGGCACCAGCGCGATCCAGAAGTTATGGCCAAAATGCACCGGCAGATAGTAAAACGCCAGGCTGGAGATGGCGCAACCAATGCAGCCAAACCAGCGCACCTGGCGCAGCCAACCGATTTTCTCCCCCAGAATGCCCCACATAATGTTGGTGAAGATGGTGACAAAGAAGAACACCGCCCAAATTTGTAGCCATTCAGACATGCTAAAGCCCAGCCGGCCTACATACAGCATCGGCATAATCACCGCAAAGCCAAACAGCGACAGCGTGTTAATGATACGGATCAGGCAGGAGAGGAAAATATTGCGGTTCGTGAACAGGATCGTTACCGCGCGGGAAAGCTCTTTGAGTTTCTCCTGCGGTGACAGATCGGCCTTGGGGCTGGCCTCACCCACGTTGCGCAGCAGGAACATCGCCATCAAGCCACCGGCCGCCACCCAGACAATCGCAAACCACAGTGTGCCGGTTTCGCCCATCAACGGAATGGTAAAGCTGGGCAGATAGCTGCCGACACAGCCGATGCCGATCGAATACATCGCCCAAAACCAGCCCATCGCGGAAGAGAGCTGCTGTTTAGGGACGTTCTGCACCACCAACATCACAAACGAATAGATAAACAGCGGATAGGCCAGGCCACGAATGCCGTAAAACAGCAACATCAGCGGGTAGTTACGCATCCCCAGGCCAAACAGCATAAACAGCACGTGCATCACCAGCCACAGGATAAAGCCGATGCGCATTGCCTTTTGTGGTGTGATGATTTCGGCCACCACGCCGGAGCTCCAGGCCGCCAGCGCCGCTGCCAGGCCATACACGGTAAACACCAGCGCCGACTGTGCCGGAGTGAACCCCATATCGGTGATGTGTTTAGACAGAAAAGCCATCTCAAAGCCGTCGCCGCTCATGAAAATGGCGATGGCGATGTAGCCCCAGAACAGGTTCATTGGCAGGCCGAACCAGTGTTTATGTGTTTGTGGCATAACAAACTCCAGGATAGGTGTAAGGGTACAGTCTTATTATTTTTTACCGCGCCAGGATCATGCCCGGCGCAGGGCCAATTGTTGTTGATAGAGCTGACGGTAGGTGGCCAGACGTTCCGCGAGTAAAGGTTGGCGTTCGCCGTCCGGCAGGAAGCGCCGATCGATGGCGGGTTTGTGGCAAACCTGATCCACCGTTCCACCCGCTGCCAACCATCCCAACCGCGCCGCGCCCAAAGCGCCACCGGCTTCGCCGCCAAGATGGGTGACCACCGGCAAATCGAGTACGTCGGCCATCAGTTGTGCCCAATGTTCGCTACGAGCGCCGCCGCCAATCAGTGAGCATTGCTCCAGTCGGGTTCCCGCTTGCGAAAGCACCTCAAGGCCGTCCGCCATGCCGAATGCCACGCCTTCCAGTACCGCATAGCCCATTGATGCACGCTGATGGCTGTGGGTCAGGCCGTGGAACGCACCGGTCGCCAGCGGATCGTTGTGCGGCGTCCGTTCACCGGACAGGTAGGGCAGAAAGACCGGTGCCAGGCGCTGTTCCGCCAGGTTCATCTGGGCGATTTCGGCCAACAGCGTGGGTTCATTACTACCCACCAGTTGGCAGAACCAGCGCAGGGCACTGGCGGCGGTAAGCATCACGCTCATCTGATGCCAACGCTCAGGCAGGGCATGGCAAAACGCATGGACGGCGGATTGTGGATTGGGGCGGAAGCGATCGTTAACGGCAAACAGTACGCCGGACGTCCCCAACGAGATAAAGGCGTCACCTGGGTTAACCGCGCCAATGCCCACCGCGCTGGCTGCGTTATCTCCACCGCCACCGGCGATGATAATATTGTCAGCAAGGCCCCAGGAGCGTGCAATATCACCTTTCAACTGGCCGGAGACTTCGCTGCCTTCTACCAGACGAGGCATCTGATCGCGGTTGAGGCCACAGGCGGCAAGCAAGGAATCTGACCAGTCCCGCTTGCCGACGTCGAGCCACAGCGTACCCGCCGCGTCCGACATATCCGAAACCTTGTCGCCACTCATCATCCAGCGCAGGAAGTCCTTGGGCAGCAGCACGGTGGCGATTTGCGCGAAGATATCTGGTTCATGCTTGGCAACCCATAACAGCTTGGGTGCGGTGAAACCCGGCATCGCCAGGTTACCGGCAACGTCATGCAACTCTGGTGCGTTCTGCGTCAACTGTTTGCATTGTTCGGCGCTGCGAGTGTCATTCCATAAAATCGCCGGGCGCAAAACCTGATTATCACGGTTGAGCAGAACCGCACCGTGCATCTGGCCGGAAAGCCCAAGCGAGCGGATCTGCGGCCATTGTTGTGGAATTTTGGCGCGTAAACGGCTCACCACTGCCTGCGTTGCTCGCCACCAATCGGCCGGATCCTGCTCTGCCCAGTGAGGATGCGGGCGTTGTACTTCCAGCGGTTCACCGGCGCTGGCGATCAGAGTGCCGTGGTCATCAATCACCACGGCTTTGATTTCTGAGGTGCCTAAATCGAGTCCTAGATACATGGTTCGCTCCCTTTATTGCGCCAGCCAGTGGTTAACCCGAACGATGGATTGGCGCAGCAGTTGGCTAAAGGCATTGCTGTGAGCCAAGGTGCTGAACAATTTCTCATCTGAGGCAAATACCGCCACCGGATCGGCCGCTTCGAACATCTGGTGGACTGCGGCGGCGTCCAGAATGCCGTCCTGATATTCATAAGGCAGTTGGCCTTGGTGCCAGCGCTGCATAAAGACAAAGAACAGAGCAGGCAGCATGGCCGTGGCTTTCGGCTCCTGACCGCGCTGATAACACTCTTGCAGCGTTGGGGTAATGAAACCGGGGATTTTGGAAAAACCGTCGGCGGCGACGCGCTGGTTGGTATCGCGAATATAGGGGTTGCTAAAGCGTTCCAGAACCACGTCACGGTAGGCGGCCAAGTCGAGCGGGCTAGGCGTCAGGGAAGGGATCACGTCCTGGGTCACATAGTCATAAGCCAACTGGTGGATGCCCGGGGTGCCGGTGCTTTCATGAATAAAGCTTTGGCCAATCAGCGTACCGGCCCAGGCAATGCAGCTATGGCTGGCGTTGAGGATGCGGATCTTGGCTTCTTCATAGGGCAGCACTGATTCAACCATTTCGACGCCGACGTTTTCCAACGCTGGCCGCCCATTGATGAAATCATCTTCGATCACCCATTGGATAAAGGCTTCCCCCATTACTGGCGCACGGTCCTGGAAGCCGGTGGCTTCGGCAACGCGCTCGGCAACTTCCGGCGCTGGCCGTGGCGTGATGCGGTCAACCATGGTGTTGGGGCAGCGGGTGTGGCTATCGATCCAGGCGATCAGCTCTGGCTCTTTACGCAGCTGTAGGAACTGCATCAGGCCGTGACGGAAGCGTTCACCGTTATGGCGCAGGTTATCGCAGTTCAATAACGTGACAGGGTCACCATTGAGCTGCTTTCTACGTGCCAGCAACTGTGCCATGGTGCCGTAAATGGTGCGGCAGGCGCCCAGCAGATCGGCCTGAATATCAGCGTTAGCGCGATCCAGGTTGAACTGGTTATCCAGATAATAGCCACCTTCGGTGACGGTGAAGGAAATGACGCGGGTTTCTGGTTTGGCCCCCTGTTCGGTCAACGCGGCCAGTTCGTTATCCCAGGGAATGACCTTACTGATGGAGGTAATGGTTTCATACTGGCGTACGCCCTGTGGAGTGACGGTCTCCAGCACGTATTGGCCTTGTTGCTCAGCCAGCGTATCCAGTAACGGTGTTGCGTCATCGCGAATGTTGGCAAGCGCAATTGACCAGCGGCTATCGCCCGCTGCAATCAGCCGGTGTAGATACCACGCCTGATGAGCTCGATGGAAAGATCCGGCGCCGATATGCAGCCAAATGGCCTGAGAAGAGTTCACTGGTTTGCTCATAAGGTTCTCCACTAAAGGTTATTTTAGGGCATCCGCCCTTTTGTTGGGCATTTGCTCCATTAATGACGATAGAGTAAATAAACTTTTGCCCTTTAAATGGGCTTTAGCTCACAAATGTGCAAATCGACCTCTGCGGGCAGCAGGAATGCCAGTAAAATGAGGTCATCAGGGGTAGCGGGTGAAACAACATGGTCAAACACGATAAGAAGCTGGATCAGGCGGCACGGGCCGCCTGGATGTATTACGTGGCCGGACAGACTCAGAATGAAATTGCCGAAGCGTTAGGCGTATCGCGCCAGGTTGCACAGCGGCTGGTCGCATTGGCGATCGACAGCGGACTGATCAGCGTCAACATTTCCCACCCGGTAGGGCGCTGCATGGAATTATCGGCCCGTCTTAGCGCACGCTATGGCTTAACGCTGTGCCAGGTGGTGCCTAGCCAGGGAATGGAGAGTGCCGGGATAAACCGCGCGGTGGCGGTGGCCGGGGCTGAAGTGATGGCGCAGTTTTTGCGCAGTGAACAGCCATTGAACATTGGGGTTGGTTCAGGCCGTAGCCTGAAGGCGGCGATTGATGAGCTGCCAGAATTGGAGCGGCCACAGCATAGTTGCGTCTCACTGATTGGGGCGATCGCGGCTGATGGCTCCTGTACCCGTTATGACGTACCGCTATGGATGGCGGAGAAAACCCAGGGCCGCTATTTTATCCTGCCCGCACCGCTGTTTGCCGATAGCGAACAGGATCGCGCCCTGTGGTGTAACCACCGCATTTACCGCACGGTGAACGATAAGGCCAGCCAGGCCGATGTGACCTTTATCGGTATTGGCACCATCGAATATCACTGCCCGCTGCACAAGGATGGGTTTATCACCGCAGAAGATGTCGATCGCCTGTGCGAATCTAACGCGGTGGCAGAAATGCTCGGCCATTTTATCGATCCGCAGGGCCAGCGGGTGGCCAGTGAACTCGATCGGCGGCTGACCAGCGTCAATCTGCGCCAGCGGCCGGAAAAGCCGGTGATTGCACTGGCCGGAGGGGCGGAAAAACATCAGGCCATTCGTGCCGCCTTGCTGGGCCGCTGGATCAACGGCCTGGTGACGGATGAGGAGAGCGCGTTGGCGCTGCTGGCCGATTAAATCAGATCCTGGGGCAGGAAACCTTCATGTTTCAGCAGCCATTGCTTGCGCTGCACCCCTCCGGCGTAACCGGTCAGCGCTCCCTGTGAACCGATCACTCGGTGGCAGGGCACCACGATACTGATTGGGTTAGTGCCGTTTGCCATGCCAACTGCGCGTGATGCGGTTGGCCTGCCAATGCGTTTGGCCAATTCACCGTAGGTGATGATCTCCCCACAGGGAATTTGCCGCAGTTGCTGCCAAACCGTGCGCTGGAACTCGGTGCCCGCAGTCATCACTGGCACAGTGTCGATGGCTGCCAACTCGCCAGCAAAATAACGCTGCATCACTTCCGTCAGGCCGCCCGGGTTGGCTCGCTCCTGTATCACGAAGGGGGTGGCTCGATAGTGGCTGTTGAGCAGCTTCATCAGGCGAGCCTCGTGATCGGTCCAGTCCAGCGCGCGCATCCGTCCTTGCTCATCTCCGATCAACACCAGTTCACCGACCGGCGTCGGCATACGATCAATAAAAAAGGTCAGCATGTTGTTCACTCCTTGCGTTTGATAAGGCGATTATTACATGAAAGAGCCGGATGTGATGGCGGATTTCGGACATGCTGATGGGGCGAGGCTATAGGAAAAAACGGGGTACACCCAAGTAGGTATACCCCGAAAGGTGAAACGCCGAAATGTTTATAAAATAACAAGGTCATTTTCGCTAGCTAATTGTATGACATAATTACGTCGATTAGGATTAATTGTAAATTAACGTAATTCGTTGTAGAGAAGGGTCATTAAACACCGATTCACGAATAGGTTTTCCCATTAATTCCGAACCCATATTATCCAATGGCATTTGGATAAATTCATTGGTGTTGAAGGCGGTTTCACGATAGCAACTGGATATATACTGACCATTGTTGCGCGAAATCTCGCAGGTTGGTGCGCTGATTTTGCCGGAAAACTGGATGCTCCCTGAGATGGCGTTGTGGCTAACATCTTGTTTTGAATGGGCCGAAAGTGGTAAGGCTGCCAGTATGGCCAAAGCAGTAATAATAGATTTCATAAGCTATTCCTATTAGCATAAAGTAAAACCATCCATTAACAAAAAAGTCGATTATTGTCTAAAAAATAAACTTACATTGCCTGGTGATTTAATTTCCAACGTTACTATAATGTATTGAGTAAATAATAATAACAGCAATCGTTCGTTAATTGAATTTAATAGTAGGGATGGGCAGGCAGTAAAACCATGATTTAGATCATAGTGGGGGGAATTTAGGGGCTAATGTGAGAATTATTACTTTTGATACTGCTTATAATAACGGGTGTGACTTTAAATAGCGATATTAATGTTAAGGCCGCATATTCATGGTTATTCTGCGGCCCTTGATCCTACTCTTTAGAGTTACAACATCCCTGCGCTGCCACAGATACGGATCTTTTCTGCTACCACTTCTTTCATCGCCAATTTACCCGGGACGATGTATTTACGCGGATCGTTGGCCTCCGGATGCTGCGAGAAATAGCTCTTCACCGCATCGGCAAAGGCGATTTTGAGTTCGGTCGCCACGTTCACCTTACACACCCCCAGCGAGATGGCTCGCTTGACCATCGCTTCCGGGATACCGGAGGCACCGTGCAGCACCAACGGGATCTCCAGCTGTTGGCGGATCAGCGCCAGACGGTCAAAATCCAGCTTGGGCTCCCCGTGGTACAGCCCATGAGCCGAGCCGATGGCGACGGCGAGGGAGTCGATCCCGGTCGCCGCGACAAACTCGCGGGCGGCTTTGGGGTCGGTATAAAAGCCGTCTGCGGCATCGACAATCAGATCGTCTTCCTGGCCACCCAGGCGGCCCAGCTCCGCCTCTACGCTGGCCCCATAGCGATGGCATAACGCGACGGCTTGCGCAACCAACGCGATGTTCTGCTCAAAAGGCAGGTGCGAGCCATCGATCATTACCGAACGGATCCCGGCTCTGACCTTGGTGGCGATATCCTCGAGTTCTTCGTGATGGTCCAGATGCAGTGCCAGCGGCAGGTCATGGCGCTGGGCTGCCGAACGGCAAATTCCCACCAGATAGTCGGTACCCGCATAGCTGAAGGTGCCTGGTGTCCCGGCCATGATCACCGGGGATTGCAGTTCGGCGGCGGTTTCTGCCACTACCTGCACCGTTTCAAGATTGTGGACGTTGAACGCCGGTACGGCATAGCCCTGCCTTTGTGCTTTCAACAGCATTTCACGGTTGGATATCAGATACATAACGGCTCCTTACAGCTCGGTAGCAGAGTAGGGATAAATGGTCACGCCTTTTACCACGCGGTTGACTTCTCCGGTTGGACAAGGGTTATCCGGAGTCAGGCCGCGCGCCAGCGAGGTTTCAAACGCCAGCATTTGGGCGAACAGCAGATAGGGGAATAACAGCCAGATATCGTCGTCGGCATGATGCAAATCGAACTGGCCCGTTTTCTCTGTTGGCGAGTTACCAAGGCCAACCATTTGTTTGGCCAAACCGTCGCGCTGGAGTTCGTCCCAAAGATCCTGCTCATAACGCTCGGTATAGCGGTTGCTGGAGAGCATCAGCAGCACCAACGTCTGTGGATCGACCATAAATTTAGGGCCGTGACGCAGGCCCAGTGGCGAGTCGTAGCGGGTGACGATCTGCCCGGCGGTCAGTTCCAGCATTTTCAGCGAGGCTTCCTCCGCCAGGCCGGTGAAACAGCTACTGCCGAGCACGATGTAACGGTTAAAGCCGCTGCTGGCCAGGTTTTTTACTTGGGATTGCAGCGTTTCACGCAGTTCTCTACAGCGCTCGATCATTTGCGCCAGTGGTTGCTTGGCGGCGTCCAGGGAATAGGGGCCTAACAGCAGCGCGGTGCTGAGCATCATGCAGCTGAAGCTGGAAGTCATGGCAAAGCTCTGGTCGTTTGAGCCCTGTGGCATCACCAGGGCACAGACGTTCTTACGGCCGTGCGCGTAGTTGGCCAACTGGCTGTCCGGGTTGCACACCAGCATCAGGTGATAGCACTGGGGGAGCAGTTGATCTGCCAGCGCCACCGAGGCGACGCTTTCCGGGCTGTTGCCGGAACGGGCGAAAGAGACCAGCAGCGTCGGGCGTGATGGATCGAGAAACTGCTGCGGATTGGCGACGATATCGGTGGTGCCATAGGCCGCAACATCTCGGCCGGTTTTTTCTCTCAGCCATGGGGCCAAGGCCCGACCAGCAAAGGCTGAACTGCCAGCACCGCACAGCACAATCTGCAGGCGCGGGTTTTGCAGCAGCGGCGTCAGGAAAGCGGAGCATTGCTCCTGTTGGGCGACCAACTGCTGGTGCAAGGCAGCCCAAAGATCCGGTTGCTGCCAAATCTCACGGGCGGTATGCAGCGCATGATGTTGCTCCAGCCAGTCCGCATCGTAAGAAAAATAACCTGTCATGATGGTAACTCCTTAAAAAATAAAACGGTTAATACGCTATAAATACCTGTGGATGCGGATGGTCCGGTGCTGTTGCTGCCCCTCACCCTAACCCTCTCCCACAGGGAGAGGGGATCGAACCGTGCCACCGGCCAACTCCTGCGCTCACCACACACTAGCTCCTGCATCTGACGGCTGCTCCGTATCAGCTCCCTCTCCCTTGAGGGAGAGGGTTGGGGTGAGGGGGCGAACACGGATGCCTAATACTCCTGAACCTGACCACCGTTCCGTTCATGCCGTATAACTGCCTGCTTTCGAAGTAGCCTCTGTACCTGACGGCTGCGCCGTACCAGCTCCCTCTCCCTGTGGGAGAGGGTTGGGGTGAGGGGCGATTCATTGGTCGGCGATAATCACCTGGACCCCCAGATTTTGCAGTGCATGCAGGTAGTTGGCCGGAATGCGGCTGTCGGTAACCAATCGGTGGATCTGGCCGATCTCGCGGATCATGCAGAAGCTGCTGCGGCCAAACTTGCTGGCGTCAACCACCGCAATCACTTCGCGAGCCACTTCACACATGGCGCGGTTGAGCTGCGCCTCACCGGGATCTGGCGTGGTGATGCCACCCACCAAATCAAAGCCGTCAACGCCGAGGAAGAACTTATCAAAGCGATATTGGCGAATATGCTGCTCGGCAGCGGGACCGTACAGCGACCAAGACTTGCGCCGTACGCTGCCGCCGACCACCATCAAATCCACCTGTTCGTTACTGGCCAATTCGAAGGCGATATTCAAGGCGTTGGTCATCACCACCAGGTCTTTCTTACCTGCCAACTGGATAGCCATCTGGCTAGTGGTGGAACCCGAGTCGAGAATGATCGCATCACCGTCGTTCACTAACGCGGCGGCGGCACAGGCAATGGCGAATTTCACATCGCGGTTGATGCGCCCCTTGTCCTGTAGCGGGCGATCGAAGGCGAACTGTTTATTGAGCATCGCGCCGCCGTAGGCCCGTACCGCACAGCCACTTTTTTCCAGATGGCGCAGATCGCTGCGAATGGTGACGGTAGAGACGGCAAACTGGCTGCTCAATTGCTCCACGCGCACCGTACCCTCACGGCAAAGCTGGTCGATAATTAATTCCCGCCGTTTTACGGTATTGATCATGAATAGCTGACTCCTGATTTACCCGTAGCAAACCCCGGCCGTGGCATAGGGGCCACAGCAACCGTTACAGGCGTATTTTCAGTCTTTCGTTGCAAATTACAGCAAACGAAACCGCGCAACGCAATGGAAAATTTAAATATAATCTTATATTTCAATTGGTTATTGTCATGATATCTTTCGGTTGGTCATCAACTGAAAGCAGCATGAAAATAAACTGAAAACCGGTAATGCCTTATTTATTCGGCTAATATCTCCGTGGAGGCGCCAATTAATTCCGTCGTGGATGAAAGCTACCCACGGTGAATAATGCGGGTGAGCTTTCCTTAAATTTTTTATTGCCAGCTTTGGCGCAACAGTGCCGCACCGCGTACGCCGCTGCTGTCGCCATACACTGGAGGATAAACTATCGCGGGTTCCGTCCCTGGCAGTAGCCAGCGGCACATCGCGGCGGGCAACTGTGCATAGAGTTCACTCACGTTAGAAAGCCCGCCCCCTAACACGAAAGCATCCACATCCAGCAGCAGTTGCAGGCTGGCCAACGCGCTGGCCAGGATATCGATGTAGATCCCCATCAGGTGTTGCGCTAATGGATCGCCCTGACGGTAACTGGCGATCAGTGCCGGGACGTTGGCCGCGCTATGGCCAAAGTGTTGGCTCAGGGCCAGCAGACCGCTGCCGGAGACGTAACGCTCAAAACAGCCGGTCAGACCGCAGTTGCAGACAAACAGCGGCAGATCGTAACGCTGCGCCAACTGGGCCGAGATAGGCGTATGCCCCCATTCGCCAGCCAGCCCATTGCGGCCCTTGTGTAGCCGTTTGTTCATCACCAGCCCACCGCCAGCACCGGTACCGATGATGGCACCAAATACCACTTCCAACCGTTCGGTCTGGGGCGTGCTGGCCTCCGAAAGTGCAAAACAGCGGCAATCGTTTTCAATCTCTACCGGTCGCGACAGCTCTTGGGTCAGATCGTCCGCCAGACAGTGGCCGGTCAGGCAGGGTACGTTTACCGCCAACTGCTTGCGGCTGCGTGGGTCGGTGATCCCCGGCAAGCCAATGCCTATGCTGCCTTGGGTGTGCAGGCTGCGATCGGCTTGGCTGACCAACTGCGCGATGCAGGCGAGAAACTCGCGGTAGTCACCGGTGGGCGTACTGACGCGCTGGCACAGCACCTGATTCAACTGGGCGTCATAGGCGGCCATTTCGATTTTGGTGCCGCCAATATCAAAACCGTAACGCATAGCATGAGTAGCCACGGCTTTACTCCTCGCCCAAGGTGATGACGGCGTTTTCCCGGCGGGCGCGTTCGGCGGCAAAGACCATCAGGTGGCTCTGCAAAGTTTCCTGCGGGCCAGACAACACTTGTGAAGGATCGTTGGCGCGCACGGCGGCGATAAAATGCTGCATCAGATAATAATCGCCGCCGCCGTGGCCAGACATGGTGTGCAAATCTTCGGCTTCATCCACGTCATAAAGCGTTTCGCGGTCGTCAAGGAAGGAGGTGATGCGGATGTTGCGGCCATCGCCCTCCAGGCATCCCTGGCTGCCAAAAATGCGCGTTTTGCGATCTTCCATTTTGGTGAAGGCGGTCATGGTGAAGGCGGCGGTGCGGCCACCGCTAAACTGCATATTCACCACCTGATGATCCACCACGTTGTTATCACAGCGGTAGACACAGCGGCCATACGGGCCGTTGCGCAGCGCGGCGACCAGATGCTCCTGATCGACTTCCGGCGTCAGCACCCGCAGGAAACCCGGTGTTGCCTTGTGATTATCGCCAAGGTAGATGCGTTTGGCGGAATAGGGGCATTCAGCCTCAACGTTGCAGTCCAGGCAGTTATCCGCTGCGTCTTGAGGCTGGTTTTCCTGGCGGAAGTGGCGTAACCCACCAAATGAGCTGACCTGTTCGCAAGGGGTATCCATCACGTAACGGATCCAGTCGATATCGTGACAGGATTTTTGCAACAGCATAAAGGCCGCTTGCTGGTCATTGCGCCAGTTACCGCGCACGAAAGAGTGGGCCTGATGCCAATAGCCCACCGGCTCCAGATGCTGCAGGCTAACGATGTCGCCGATGACCTTATCGCGCAGCAGTTGCTTGAGTTTCTGGGTATAGCGGGTATAGCGCAGCACGTGCCCAACGGAGAAGATGATCCCCTGGCGCTCGACTTCTTCAACGAGGGTGCGGCACTCACTCGCGTCCGGCGACAGCGGTTTTTCCAACAGCATGTGGTAACCCTGTTTGGCGAAGGCCAGGGCCGGAGCCAGATGCAGAGTGTCCTGGGTACAAATCATCACCGCATCGGCCAGTTTGCCCGCCGCTACGGCCTGCTGCCAGTCGGTAAACACGTTTTCGGGCGAGATACCATGCTGGGCTACAAACTGCTGGCGATAGGTATCGCGCGGCTCTGCGACCGCCACCACTTGCATCAATTCTGGATGGGCGAGCGCATAGCGGGAATAAATTTCCCCACGAGCACCGGCACCAATCACCAACACGCGTACCGGGCGTCCGGTATAGTCATTAGGTTGAGCTGACGACATTGCAAAGTACTCCCAAATTATCCCAGTGACTGGGTAGAGTTATTATTCAGGTTGTCACCGCTGGCCTGATCGAACAGGTGGGCGCGGGCCAAATCAAACGTCAAATGGATCTGTTCGCCGATGCTCGGTTCCCAGTCCGGCTGAGACGCAATCCGCAGCACGAAGCGTAATCCGGCCAGTTCACAGTGCAGCAACTCTTCGTTACCCATGCGTTCGATGGTGGCGATACGGGCCGGGAAACAGTTTTGGGTACCGGCAGCGCACAGGCGCAGGGCTTCAGGGCGAATACCCAGGCAAACGCGCTGGTGCGGATAGTTTTCCAACTGCTTTTCCAGCGCGGGCGGCAGGGTCAGCAGATAGCGATCGTCGATACGCAGCTGTGTTCCCTGAGCATTACGCAGCAAGTCCAGATCGTGCAGGTTCATCGACGGGCTGCCGATAAACTCGGCGACAAAGCGGTTGGCGGGGTGGTGATACAGGTTGATCGGCTTGTCTACCTGCATGATGGTGCCCCGGTTCATCACGCAGATGCGGTCGCCCATGGTCATCGCCTCGACCTGATCGTGCGTCACATACACCATGGTGGCGGCGGCGCCTTCTTGTTTCAGTCGGTTATGCAGTTCGATGAGCTGCACACGCATGGAGACGCGCAATTTGGCATCCAGGTTGGAGAGCGGCTCGTCGAACAAGAACACCTTGGGTTTACGCACGATGGCCCGCCCAACCGCCACACGCTGGCACTGGCCACCGGAGAGCTGGCCGGGTTTGCGGTGCAGCAGGTTGGTGATTTCCAGCTTCTCGGCGGCATCCTGCACCCGCCGGTCGATCTCAGCCTTGCTCTCTTTACCAATCAGACCAAAGGCCATGTTCTTGTAGACGGTCATATGCGGATAGAGCGCATAGTTCTGAAACACCATCGCGATGCCGCGATCTTTGGGCATGGTGTCGTTAACGCAGCGGTCGTGGATCATGATTTGGCCTTCACTGACGCTTTCCAGCCCGGCGATCATGCGCAACAGGGTGGATTTGGCGCAGCCGGAAGGCCCGACAAACACCATAAACTCACCGTCCTTGATATCCAGATCCACGCCATGCAACGCCCGGAAACCGTTGGGATAGACCTTTTTCACACTGTTTAATTGAATACCGGCCATGTCTGTTTACCTTATTGTTCGCGGTTAGCCTTTAACGCCAGCGCTGGCGATGCCCTGGATGAAATAACGTTGGAAAAGAATGAACAGCATCAGCATCGGGATCACCGCCATCAAGGCACCGGCCATCAGCAGCGGGTATTCCACTCCGGCACGGCTGGACAGCGAAGCCAGCCCCACCGGCAGCGTCAATTTCTCGGTGGTGGTGTTGACGATCAGCGGCCACATCAGGTTATTCCAGCTCCACAAACCGTTAATGATGATGCAGGCGATGATGCCGGGGCGGATCAGCGGCAGCATGATGCGCCAGAAGATGGCGAAGTAGCTGTAGCCGTCGATCAGCGCCGCTTCTTCCATCTCCTTAGGTACCGCCAGGAAGAACTGCCGCAGCAGGAAAGTGGCATAAATGCTGAAGATCCCCGGCAGCACCAGGCCGATAATGCTGTTAACCAGCCCCATTTTCTGCACTACCAGGAACTGCGGGATTAGAAATGCCTGGCCGGGCACCATCAGGATCGAGATGCACACCAGGAACACCGCGTCACGGCCACGAAAGTGCAGGCGGGAGAAGCCATACGCGGCCATGGTGGCAATCACCATTTGCAGCGTCACCGTGGAGAAGGTGGCCAGCAGCGAGTTGATA
Organism: Serratia sp. 14-2641; assembly: GCF_001692375.1. NCBI lineage: Bacteria > Pseudomonadati > Pseudomonadota > Gammaproteobacteria > Enterobacterales > Yersiniaceae > Serratia > Serratia sp. 14-2641. The sequence continues at coordinate 411,155 of NZ_LXKR01000055.1, forward strand.
TAAAAATCCGCAAAAGGGATCTCACGCATGATCTTGCCGTAGGCCTGCAAGCTGGGGTTTTCCGGCAGCAGAGTCAGCGGGATCTGAATGCTTTCGGCCTGGGTTTTCAGCGAGGTCACCAGCATCCAGATAAAGGGCACCACCGAGGCCAGCGCCGCTAGCGTCATAAACAGATAGACCAGGGCTTGTTTGCTTATCGTCATCAATGGCTCCTCAGCTCACTCTCAGGCGTTTGCCGATCGCCATCTGCACCAGCGTGATCACCAGCGTCACGGCGAACAGCACCACGGTAATGGCAGAGGCAAAACCTTTCTCTTGCAGATAGAAGGCGTATTTGTAGAACAGGTTGGTGATGGTCATCACGTCACCCTCCACCAGGGCGCGGTCGAACATCAGGAACACCACGTCAAAGATTTGCAGGATCTCGATAAAGCTCATCACCGACACAAAGAACAGCGTCGGTACCATCATCGGCAGCGTGATAAAGAAGAAGCGGCGCAGGGTGCTGATACCGTCGATATCGGCGGCTTCATACAGCTGGCGGGGGATGCTTTGCAAACCGGCCAGCAGGATGATGATTTTCAGCGCCAGCGACGACCAGATAATGATGATGGACACGCTGATGCGTACCACGTCCGGATCGGACAGCCAGGCGACCGGCGAAATGTGCAGCAGGTTTAGCCCTTGGTTAATCAGGCCAAAATCCTTGTTGAACAGCCACTGCCACACCATTGCCACGGCGGCGGGCATGGTCACCGCCGGTAAGAACAGCAGGGTGCGCAACAGCGCTTTGCCCCGAATGTTCTGGTTCAGCCCAATCGCCAGCAGCAACGACAGCAGCAAGATCACCGGCACGCACACCACCACATAAAACAGGGTGTTGAAGGCGGCGGTGTAGAAGTCATCGTCCTCAAACAGGTTGATGTAATTGTCAAAGCTGATGGTCGTCCAGCTCATAAACTGGTTGAGGTCGGTAAAGCTGTAAAAAATGTTCTGTAAAAACGGGATGAAGTAAAACACCGTCAGGCCGATCACCAGCGGCAGGATCATCACCCAGCCCCAGAAGCGTTCGGCTCGCTCCAGGCGGCTTAATGCGGCACGAGGTTTGCTCTTTGCCTGTTTTATATTGGCCGTAGCCGTTTCTGCCAGCGACATGTCGCCATTCCTCACCTTTGACTGCTCAGTGTTTCCGCTGCGACCTGTCTTCGGGCAGACAGGCCGCAACGGGGGGAATTACTGCTCCATGATGCGTTCGATCTTCTTGATCGATTTATCCATTTCCGTACGGGCATCCGCGCCCATAAAGATTTTCTTCAGGCTGCCGATCCACATGTTTTGCCACTTAGGCGTGTTGGTGCCTGCGGTTGGGTAGGCCTCGGTCACCTCCAGCGTTTGGATGTACGGAGTGACGTCAACCTTTTTGACTTCCTCCGCCCAGGCTTTAGCCGCGACCTTGTTGGCCGGGATCACCACCTTCGCCAGGGTGGCCTGCGAGGCTTCGCTGCTCATAAACTCGATGTACTTCCAGGCTTCCTGCTTGTGATCGCTCTTGGCTGACATGGCATAGGCCAGGCTGTGGGCCACGCCAGACTGGCGCTCGATTTTCGGCATCATCACCACGCCGATGTGCTCGTTGATCAGCGGATTGTTGGCGAACGGTGCGGCCAGCCAGGAACCGGCATACACCATGGCGGCGCGGTTGGACTGGAAGATGTTCTCGGTCTTCACTTCGCTCATCTGTTGGGCGGTCGGCATCAGGCCGTCTTTCATCATCCCTTGTAACTGCTGGTAGACCCAGATGGCGTTGTCGTTGGCGATATCGGTGGGTTGGCCATTTTTTGGCACGATATGATTGCCTTTCTGGAACAGCAGGTTCATATAGCTGTCCTGGCCGTCGATGCTGAGATCCATCACTAGCGGGAAGGCGCTGCCCTTCAGGCCGGTTTGCAATTCGGCGGCCTTTTTCTTCATGTCGTCCCAGGTCCAATCGCTGGTGGGATAGCTGACGCCAGCCTGATCGAACAGTTTTTTGTTGTACCACACGGCGATGGAGTCGACGTCGCGCGGGATGGCCATCTGCTGGCCGTCGTATTGATAAGCCTTAACGGAGCTGGCAACGATATTATCCAGATTGACCGTGCCGTCTTTTAAATAATCGCCCAGCGGCTGCATAATGCCGTTTTTGGCATATTGCACAAAATAGGGCATATTAATCCAGAATATATCTGGCGCGACACCACCGGCGGCGGCGGAGTCTAATTTAACAAAGTATTGTGCGGCGGGGGTTAATTCTATTTCCACTTTAATATTCGGGTTGGCCTGCTCAAATCGCTTGGCAATTTCCTGTTCGGCCGGTAATTGGTTTCGATCCCAAACCGCATAACGTAATGTTATCTGGTCGGCGGCATATAACATGGTCGGCAACAATAAAGCGGCTGCAACAGCGGAATGCAACAGAAAACGTCCGGCGTTTTTTCTAGGTGACATTGCTTTACCCTCGGTGTCGGCGAATACATTTTTTGGTGAACGTGATTTCTTTCTATCCCTTAACTTTCAATGTGTCAATGCAGCCATTTTGCCCAAAAATGGGGCGTGTATCTTTCACTGTTGTTAACAACGAAAGGTCAAAGCCAACAACCGAAAGCCTTTTTTGTTGATGAATTGTTAATGTCGAAGGGCGAAAATCCGTTGTCGGGCGGCAGTTATGGCTTGCTGGGGTCATAGGATTAACTGATAACCCTTGCACCATAATGGGGATTAAAAACGTTTTTATTGTGCAGGCCGCGGCATCTTTCATTTTTGTGATGCAAATAAACAAAAAAATTATTTTTTTGCCGGGCGAGAGGGCATTCGCTGGCTTTTTTTGTTGGCCTATATTGCGTGTGGCGAAAAAACGCGCTAGCCTGAAATTAATTCAATCTCACCATAAATAAAAACAGGGCAGCTATTATGCGTCTCACGCTACTATTTACCCATTGCCTGGAGAAGATATTCCATCGCCAAGCCGCACCGCAGGTAGAACAGCAAAAGCAATTCAGTTGCCTGAATAATGAAAGCCTCTCATGGCAAGGCGTGTATTGTCTGTACCGTGAGGATAATGAAACCCGTCGGGAATTACGTTATCAACTTGAGGGGGAATTGGCCGATGATATCAGCGTGCGCCATGTGCAGTCGGTGCCCAGCCATTTTCCCTGCTATGCCGAGGCTGATGAGAACTATCTGACGACCGAGCCTGGCCTATTTCCCGACCCGCTAATGCCCATTCAGGATCGGCGTTTTTTTGCCGCCTGCCGTTATTACGCCAGCCTGTGGCTGACCTTTACGCCGCCAGCGCAGGGTATTGCCGGTGGCGACTATCCGCTAACGCTGCGGCTGTTCGATCAAGAGACGGGGGAAGAGTTGGCCGCAGCCAGCATGACGCTGCATGTGGTACCTGCCGCGTTGCCAAAACAGAGGCTGCTCCATACCGAATGGTTACATACCGACTGTCTGGCGGACTATTATCAGATTGCGGTGTTCAGCCCGCAGTACTGGCAGGCGGTGCGCAACCTGGTGCGTAACGCGGTGACAAACGGCGTGAATATGCTGCTAACGCCGATCTTTACGCCGCCTTTGGATACCGCTATCGGCGGCGAACGCACCACCGTGCAGTTGGTTGGAGTAAAACGCACCGTTGCAGGTTACCAATTTGATTTTGAACGGTTGGCGCAGTGGGTAGCATTGGCGCAGGAGGAGGGGATCGAACACTTCGAAATTGCCCACCTGTTTACCCAATGGGGCGCAGCGCATGCGCCCAAAATTATGGTTGAGGTTGCGGGGGAAACCCAGCCGCTGTTTGGGTGGCATACCGATGCCCACGGCAGCGAATATCAGCAGTTTCTGCGGGCATTGATGCCAGCGTTAACCGGCTGGTTCCGGGCGCGGGATTTGCAACGACAGGTGTGGTTTCACATTTCGGATGAACCTAAACTGGAAAATATCGCCGCCTACCAACGTGCCAGCGATTCACTGCGGCCCTTGCTGGACGGGTTCCGCACTTTCGATGCGCTCTCCGACTTTGACTTCTATCAGCGTGGGTTGGTAGAAACTCCAGTAGTCGCCACCGATCATATCGAGCCGTTCCTCGAGCATCAAACCCCGCAGCTGTGGGCCTATTACTGCTGCGTGCAAAGAACCGAGGTGGCCAACCGCTTCTTTGCTCAGCCTTCGGCCCGCAACCGCATTCTGGGTATCCAGCTTTACCTCTATAACATCAGCGGTTTCCTCCACTGGGGCTACAACTTCTATAACAGCAGCCATTCCCGGGAGAAACTGAATCCCTATGCGGTAACCGACAGCGGCAACGCCTTCCCCTCTGGCGATCCTTTTGTGGTTTATCCAGGGCCGAATTTTATGCCGATAGAATCGCTGCGTTTGCGGGTGTTCCATCAGGGGCTACAGGATCTGCGGGCATTGCAGCTGCTGGAGAGCCTGACCAATCGTGCCACGGTGGAGCAGTTGATCGATCAGGAACTGGGGATGCGCATCACTTTCAAACGTTACCCTCACCAGGCTTCTGCCATACTGCGGCTGCGGGAACAGGTTAACGCCTGTATTGAAGCGGCTCTGTAAACTAGAGGGTAGAGGGGCGAGCATGTTCGCCCCTGGCTTTTGATTTCATCTTTTCGTCATCAAACGGTCATGTTCAGGTCATGGCGCTGGCTTAAGTTTGCAGCGACTAGGCCAGGAGATGACCCGATGTTTACTTTGGATAACCTGCTGCAAGATGTCTTCCCACAGCGTTCTCCCCCAGCCTGGCAGCGTAGTCTGCTAAGAACCTTACTGCGCGAAAAAGAATTCAAACAGTTTGCTGCCGACTATCCGCACCTGAAAGGATTGGATCTGATTGAGCAGGTGGTGGACTACTTTAATTTGAGCTGTGAACTGGTGGATGGGGATCTGGAAAACATCCCCAGCCAAGGCCCAGTGGTGTTGGTTGCCAACCATCCCATTGGTTCGCTGGACGGTTTGGTACTGCTGCGGACGGTGGCGGCGGTTCGGCCAGACGTCAAGGTAGTGGCTAACCAGTTGCTGAGCTGTATCGAACCCTTACGCAATCTGTTTGTGCCGGTTGATAACCTGGGTAACCGTACCAACCGCCAGCAGATTGCAGCCATGCAGGCTCAATTGGATAATCAGGGTGTGCTGATCCTGTTCCCAGCGGGGGAAGTATCCCGCATGAGTCCCAAAGGGATACGCGATGGTCACTGGCATACCGGATTCCTGCGGCTGGCCGCCAAGGCGCGTGTGCCGATCGTTCCCATCCATATCAGCGCCCGAAACAGCGGCCTGTTCTATTTGACCTCGCTGATTTATCGCCCGTTATCCACCTTGCTGTTAGTGCGTGAGATGTTCAAACAGCGGGGCGGACGGATCAAAATCCGCATCGGCGGACGCATTCCATTTGCCCATTGGCACGATGGCCATACTCAAGCACGCGATCTTGCCGAACGTTTCCGCCGCCATGTTTATCGGCTTGGTCAGGGGAAACCGGGGCTGTTTACCAGCGAATCGGCCATCGCTTTGGCGGAAGATCGCCTCGAGTTGAAAAAAGCGTTGGCTGCCTGCGAGCGTCTGGGGGTTACGCCGGATGGAAAAACCATTTTCCTTTATCGCCGCAAGGGGGAGGCCAGAGCACCGATCCTGCGGGAGCTTGGCCGTCTGCGTGAGATCGCTTTCCGTGCCGTGGGGGAAGGTTCGGGGCGGCGGCGTGATTTAGACAGCTATGATGACGATTATTATCACCTGGTACTGTGGGATGAGGAGGAACTGGAGATTATCGGAGCCTATCGCTTTATCCCCACTGCACCGCAGTTGGCCAGTAAAGGACTGGACGGCATCTATAGCAACAGCCTGTTCCATTACGATCGCGATATGACCCCAATCCTTGAACAAGGGATTGAGTTGGGCCGCAGCTTTATTCAACCGGCCTATTGGGGGAAGCGCGGTCTGGATTACCTGTGGCTCGGCATTGGTGCCTATCTGGCCAAATATCCGCAGTATCGTTACCTGTTTGGCCCGGTGTCGATTTCAGGTGGTATGCCGGTTGCCGCTCGCGATTTGCTGATTGCTTTCTATCGCCTCTATTTCTCTCCAGACCATGCTATGGCTCAGTCACGGCAGCCTTATCCGGCCTCTTTGCCGCAGGTATTGGCCCAGTTCGCCGGTGATGATTATCAGCAAGATTTGCTGCGCCTGAAAAGCCTGTTGAGTAACCTCGGCTGTTCGATCCCGACCTTGTACAAGCAATACACCGAGCTGTGTGAGCCCGGTGGTGTGCAGTTTATCGACTTCGGTACCGATCCGGCGTTTAACCACTGTATCGATGGTTTAGTGTTGGTCGATCTGACGCGGCTGAAGCCTGCCCGCTATCAGCGCTATATTGCCGTTCATCTTTAGATCGGCTCACAACGTGAGGGCGGCACATGTTGCGCCCATTCATAAAATCAATGGGTCATGACACACCGGCTCCATTTTGACCGAAAGTGCGGCTGCGCCAAATTCTCCCATGGGAAATTGGTAGCCGGCGAGAGGATCGCCTAGAATTAGCGCTTTCTCGCGCCGGAGTGCCCTATGTATCACCCCTATACCCCAACCTTATTGTCTACCGATGAGCCTGCGGCCGTGAGCGTTGAGCTGCCACAGGCGACTTCTCCTTTCTTACTGCTGTGCGATCACGCGGGGCAGGCCATCCCAAAACGTCTGGGCGATCTTGGTCTGGCCAGCGGCGATATCGATCGACATATCGGCTGGGATATTGGTGCGCTGGCAGTTTCCCGCCTGCTGGCCCAACAGTTGGATGCGACATTAATCCATCAGCATTACTCGCGTTTGGTGATCGACTGTAACCGAACGCCCGGTATTGCCAGTTCGATCCCAGCGCTATCGGAAGTCACGCCAATTCCCGGCAACCAAGGGATCAGCGCGGCCGACGCGGGCGCCCGTGAACAGGAAATTTTTCAGCCTTATCACCAGGCCATCAATCACACGTTGGCAGCTCGCCGCGCCAATAACCAACCCTGCGCGGTGATCGCTATGCACAGCTTTACGCCGGTGTTTAAAGGCGATGCGCGGCCGTGGCAGGTTGGGCTGCTGTTTAACCGCCAGCCACAATTTGCCCTGCTGTTGGCGGAGTTGCTGCGTGCAGAAGGGGATTTACAGGTCGGTATTAATGAGCCTTATGCGATGACCGATGCGACCGACTACACGCTGCCGGTGCATGCGGAACGCCATGAATTACCCTATGTTGGCATCGAGATCCGCCAGGATTTAATCGGGGATAGTGCAGGCCAGGCCGCATGGGCTGCTCGTTTTGCCCGGCTATTGCCATTATTATGGCAACGCTGGGAAATTTGACTTTAGTATTGATGGCGGTGATGATTGCGTAAGGAAAGCGTTAGCGTCGATGGACAATGCTGGGAGTGACGGGTGGAACATATTGATAACGGACGGTTTATCAAGCAGGAGCGTTTTGAAGTTCTGGCAATCTTACGCGACATCTATAAGCAAAGAACGCCGCTGCGTGTCGTTAATCAACAACATGAATTCACCGGCCAATTATTGAGCGTTGGCGCTGATAACATCGTCTTTGATTGTAATGCTCCAGAGCAGATCTCCGGTGGGAAATTCAGCATTGTGATTGAAAACCACGATGCAAAAATCGAATTCTCCGTTGACCAGGCGCAGCTGACCGAGCATAACGCTATGCCGGTTTACGAGGCGTGTCTGCCGAAACAGCTGGTTTATATCCAGCGTCGCCGCCAGTTACGTATCACCACGCCTTATTGGCGTGAATTCTTCTGTAACGGCGAACACAGCGATGGCACCCCTTATCAACTGCGTATCCACGATCTTTCGCCGGGTGGCGTTGGTTTGCGTATTGATGGCGCGGTACCCGACTATATGCAGCCGGGGCTAGTGTTTAATAAGGCTCAGCTGGATTTGGGGGATTACGGCAAGTTCAAGGTGAATATGGAACTGATTGCTGTGAATCAAGATCATGATATTGATGAAGACCAAACGCATCATTTCATGCGCCTGTCCTGCCGTTTTCTCAAGATGGGTATGCTGACCGAACGCAAAATTCAAAGTGCGGTGTTTGCTTTTGAATTGGATTTCAATAAAAAGAAAAAACGTTGAAGCCCTCACCCCAAACCTCTCCCACAGGGAGAGGGAGCTGATAGCCCCTGCTAATTTGGAAGTACAGAGGTAATTTAGCAACCTCACTCGCCCCTGCAACCAAGTTGAGTCAGTCGGTGTTCAAGGTGAATAACTCTACTTTCAGCCTTACTCGATCGGTCCCCTCTCCCTGTGGGAGAGGGTTAGGGTGAGGGGCATCACATCACTTCAGCGCCCGCAGATGGCCGATCTCCTGCCAACCGTGACGCGCCGCATCTTCCAATACCGCACACACCTCATGGATCGCCGTCGGCACTGCCTTGCAGAAAGGTTCCCCCTGCAGCAAATGGGCAATTAACAGCGCGGTGAACATGTCACCCGTCCCCTTCACCGGCGAATCGATTTTGGCATGGGTGAAGCTTTGCGCCTCGTCGGCGGTGACCAGCAACAGGCCAACTTCTTGCTCGCTGTTTGCAACGCCGGGCGCGCTGGTGACCAGTACCCACTGCGTATTGCCTTTGAGCAGCGCCCGTGCAGCCTGTTCGGTTTGCTCACGCGTGCTTAGCGCCATGCCGCACAGCTGTTCCAGCTCGAAACCGTTCGGCGTAAGGCCATGGGCCAGATTGAGGTAAGGGGAACGATAACGCTCAACCAGACGTTTATCGACGTAAACCCCTTCGCCGTAGTCTCCCATCACCGGATCGATATAGATCTTGATGCCCGGATTGAGGGTAATCACCCGCGGCAGCCAGTCGGCCAGAATATGGCACTGCGCCACGTCACCCAGGTAACCGATAATGATGGCCCGCGCGCGGCACACGACTTCACGGGCGATCAAATCTTCCAGAAAACCGCTGAACCATTCGCTGGAGATCGCTCCCCCGTGCGGCGCGCCGTAATAGGGCGGGCAACCAAACAACACGCTCGGTACCTGCAACACCTCCAGGTTCTTCTTCAACAACGTGCGGTAGGCAATGCCATTCCCCACGCTACCGTAGACCACCTGCGACTGAATGGTGATCACATCAATGGGTGGTGGCCGCAGTTTAGAGCCTTGTTGCATGTGGACTTCCTTGGTTCATTGTTATTCAAGCGCAACGGTCGGCAGAGGTAACTCGCCGAGGTAGAGAAGTTTAACCTATTGAAGGGCATGGCTACAGTAGGTCGCGGGAGAGTTTGATGATTTTTCGTTGGATCGCTTGCGATTTTTCCTGCGGCTAATCGTGATACGAATCACAAAGCTTACCGTCGCCGGTTGCCTGGAGATCGCGTCCGCGGTATTACTTGCGTCGTAGCCTAATCAGCTACTCAATCATTTTTATGATGGCGTGTTACTGCGCAAGCAGGCAAGACCAAAATAGAAATGCACTTCTTCTGCCGAAGGGGAGCATTTTCATTTTGGTCTTTTTTTTTGTTTTTTTGCCGGGGAAAACCTATGGATTATAACAAGTTGGGCTTGGACATATTGGCACTGGTCGGGGGGAAGGCTAACGTCAGCAAGCTGACGCACTGCGCCACCCGCCTGCGGATGGAGTTTAACGACGATAGTCGGGTCGATGCCAAAGCGATCGAAGCTTTGCCCGGCGTGATCAGCGTGGTCGAGCGTGGTGGCCAGTTCCAGATTGTGGTGGGCAACAACGTGCAGCAGACTTTCCGCGCGTTGCAAAAAGCGATCGGCCAACCGCTGGGCAAACCGGGCGGACAGCCGAAGAACAAGGCCAAGGGCGGCGTCTTTACGCAGATTATCAGCGTGATTTCGACCACCTTTACGCCGGTGATCCCGGCTATTACCGGCGCGGGGATGATCAAGGCGCTGCTGGCGATCCTCAAGTTAACTGGGGCGATCAGCGCGGCCAGCCCAACTTACCATCTGCTGGATACCATCGCCGATGCAGCCTTCTTCTTCCTGCCGGTACTGCTGGCCTACGGTGCCTCGATCAAGTTTGAGTGTAACCCTATTCTGGCCATGACCATCGCGGGAGCCTTGCTACATCCCAATCTTGCCCAGATGCTGGCCGCCGGTTCGCCAATCGATTTTATTGGCATCCCGGTGCGGTTGGCCGATTATGCCGGTTCGGTGCTGCCGATCATTTTCACGGTGTGGTTGATGTCCTATATCGAGCGCTTTGCAGAGAAAGTCTCGCCGACCATGATTAAATTCTTCACCAAACCGATGATCATCCTGCTGGTTACCACGCCGCTAGCCTTGGTGGCGGTAGGGCCGTTCGGTATTTTCCTCAACGATCTGGTGGCCAGCGGCGCGGCGATTATCGATGGCAAGGCCAGTTGGCTGATCCCGATGCTAATGGGCGGGCTGCAACCGTTCCTGGTGATCACCGGCACCGCGTGGGCGATGACGCCTATCGCCACCGGGCAGTTAAGTAAAAACGGCTTTGAGATGATTAATGGCCCCGGCATGTTGGCTTCCAACATTGCTCAGGGCGCGGCAACCCTGTGCGTCGCGTTTCGCACCAAGAACAAAAATCTGCGTCAGTTGGCCTCATCCGCCGGTTTCACCGCGCTGTTGGGGATCACCGAACCTTCACTGTACGGCGTCACGCTGAAACTGCGTAAACCGCTGATCGCGGCCATGATTGGCGGCGGCTGTGCCGGTGTCTATGCGGGAGTCAGCGGTTTGGTGCGCTATGCCTTTGTTTCGCCGGGGTTGGCGGCATTACCGGCCTTTATCGGCGAAAACCCGATGAATATCGTGCACGCTCTTATCACCTGCGTCATCGCCATCGTCGTGACCTTTGCCTTGACCTGGATACTGGGCTTTGAGGACCCGGTTGATGAAGAAGAGGTAACAATCACAGACAGCGTATCGTCTGATGACGACGCGGTGCTACACAGCCCGTTGGCTGGTCAACTGGTGGCGTTGGAACAGGTGAATGACGACGTATTTTCGCAAGGGCTGCTGGGCAAAGGCGTGGCGATAGTGCCTGAGCAAGGCGTGCTGTGTGCACCCTTGGACGGGGAAATCGTGACCTTCCTGCCTTCGAAGCATGCCGTGGGCATTAAGGCCGATAACGGCATGGAAGTGCTGATGCATATCGGCATCGATACCGTCAATCTCAACGGTGAGCATTTCAGCTCTCAACGGCAGGTGGGCGATCGGGTGAAAGCCGGTGATGAGCTGGTGCGCTTTGATATTGCCGCCATTACCGCGCTGGGTTACGACATTATCACCCCGGTGCTGGTGGTCAACAGCGAGCAGTATCCGCACCTAAGCTGCCGACGGCCAGGCCCTGTGAACTTTGGTGAGCAAATTGTCGCGCTGAATACCAAGGAGCAAAATGTATGATTTACCAACAGCTGAACGATTTTCCACCAGGCTTCCTGTGGGGGGCCTCAACCTCGGCTTATCAGGTTGAGGGGGCATGGGACGAAGACGGCAAAAGTCCTTCCATTGTTGATATGCTCGATCATCCCGTCGAGACGGCAGATTTTAAGGTGGCCAGCGATCATTACCACCGCTTCCGTGAAGACGTTAAGCTGTTCGCCGAATTAGGGCTGAAGGCGTACCGTTTCTCCGTTGCCTGGACGCGCATTTTGCCCAACGGTACGGGCGAGGTGAATCAGCCTGGCCTGGCGTTCTACCGTGACCTGATCGATGAACTGCTCAAGCACGGCATTGAACCGGTGGTCACGCTCTACCATTTCGATCTGCCCTATGTGCTGGAACAACAGGGCGGTTGGAGCAATCGGCAGACCATCGATGCCTTTGTCGAGTATGCGGACGTGCTGTTTACTGCCTTTGGCGATAAGGTCAAATATTGGCTGACCATCAACGAACAGAACACCATGATCCTGCACCCTGGTGCTATCGGGGTACCAAAGGGCGGCGAACTGCCTACCAAGCCGGTACTTTATCAACAGAGCCACCATATGCTGGTGGCGCAGGCGCGGGTCATGGCTTTGTGCCATCAGCGCTGCCCCAAGGGGAAAATCGGCCCGGCGATCAATACCACTTCCATGTATCAGGAAACCTGCCATCCGTTGGATGCCATCGCGGCCCACAACTGGGAAACGCTGCGCTGCTGGAGCTTTCTGGATGTTGCAGTTCATGGCCGATACAATGCGTTGGCCTGGCGATATTTGCAGGATCGTGGCCTTGCCCCAGTGATTGAAGCCGGAGATACGGAACTACTGCTGCAAGGGCGGCCGGATTATGTGGCGATTAACTACTATTCCACCGCCACCATCGCCGCCAGCCGTGGGGATGCCTCGGATATTACGGCTCGTGCGGGGGATCAGCAAATCATGCTGGGTGAGCCGGGCGTATATCGGGCAGCGGAAAACCCCTATGTCGACAAAACGCCCTATGGTTGGGTGATCGACCCCGTGGGCCTGCGGCTGACGCTGCGCAAGGTTTATGAACGTTATCATCTGCCGATTTTAATTACTGAGAATGGCATCGGCGCGCCGGACCAGCTATTGTCTGGGGATATCATCAATGATGATTACCGCATCGATTTTATGCGTGCGCATATCGAACAAATGCAGTTGGCGATTAACGATGGTGTCGATCTGCTGGGTTACTGCCCGTGGGCGGCGATCGACCTGGTCAGCACGCATCAGGGCTACGCCAAGCGCTACGGTTTTATCTATGTTAACCGTGGTGAACAGGATCTGCGGCGTATCAAGAAGAACAGTTTCGCCTGGTATCAGCGCCTGATTGCCTCGAACGGCCAACAACGTGGGTAACACAGTTTAATGATGAAAGTCATCAAGGTGCTCAATAACAGCCTGGTGCTGTCCACCGACAGCGATAACCGCGAAGTTATCGTGATGGGCAAGGGCATCGGGTTTAACAGCAAAGTGGGAGATGTGCTGGCTGCGGCCAACATAGAAAAAGTCTATGTGGTGCAGAACGGTCAAACCGGCCACGACCATCTGCGCCTGATAGAAGCCACGCCGGAGCAGCATATTGAACTGGTGCAGATGATCCTCAGGCTGGCTAACAGCCAACTGGGAGGCCGGGTCAACGAACAGATCTTTTTCACCCTGGTGGATCATCTCAGCTTTGCGATTGAGCGCTGCCGTAAAGGCATCATCATTCAGAACCGGCTGTTGCATGAGGTAAAACGCTTTTATCCGCAGGAGTTTGCCGTGGCATTGCAGGCGCTGGCGCAGATCAACGAGCGTTTGGATATCCTGTTGCCGGAGGCAGAGGCGGGGAACATTGCCTTTCACCTGGTCAATGGCCAAACCGACGTGCAGAGCATGGAGCACACGTTGCTGGCGGTGAAGATGCTGAAGGATATCTTCAACATCATCAAATACCATTTCCGTATCGATATCGCCACAGACTCGCTCAATTACTCGCGTTTCTTGCTGCATATGCAGTTTTTCATTCAACGGATGATCGATAACAAACAGGTAAAGTCGAAAGACGATTTCCTGTTCTCGCAGGCGACGAAAGAGTATCCCGATGCCTATCGTTGCGCACTGGTGATCCGTGACTATGTGAAAAATCTGCTGGAAATGGAGATGTCCAACGATGAGCTGCTGTACTTGGTCATCCACCTGACGCGGATTGTCGATCGGGACGATTAAGCTCGATCTTCAGTACGTTCACCGTAGCGATAATGGCTCTGAAATGCATTAGACATCATGGCTTAGCCGCGTGCATTATGCCAGATAACAACTGAGATAATGTGGGAAACGCAATGTCAGAACCTAATGCGCTACAGGGCCATGAAATGGCAAAGCCACCAAGCAATACTCAACTGTTTACCGGTTTTCTGATGCTTGGCCTGATCGGCTTTGGCGGGGTGCTGCCGCTGGCGCGCAGCATGTTGGTGGAACAACGCCGCTGGTTAACTGCTGAGCAGTTCACTGAGCTGCTGGGATTGTGCCAGTTCTTGCCGGGTGGCAACGTCATTAACCTTTCCGTAGCGGTGGGTATGGAGTTTCGCGGACTGCGTGGCGCGCTATGTGCTTTGCTCGGGCTGATCTGCGCCCCAACGGCGATTGTGGTCGGCCTGGGCGTGATTTATGCCCGCTACCAAAACGATGCCCATGTGCAACACGTGTTTGCCGGTTTAGCCGCAGCGGCGGCGGGTTTACTGCTCTCTACCGCGTTGAAAATGTTGTTGCCGCTGTGGGGGAAATGGTTGCCGTTAGCGATTGTCGCCATTGCTTTGGTGGCGATTGCCTGGTTACGCTTGCCCTTGCTGCCTACCATGCTGGTGCTGGCTCCGCTAAGTATTCTACTGGCCTGGAGGAAACCTTCATGATGGCGGTGCTAATCTCGTTGGCGATCATTTTTACCGAGCTTTCACTGATGGCGTTTGGCGGTGGCTTTACCATCCTGCCGGAAATGCAGCGCCAGGTGGTGGAGGTGCATCAATGGATGAGCGCCCAGGAATTTAGCGCGCTGTTCGCCATGGCGCAGGCGGCTCCGGGGCCGAATATGATGATCGTGCCGCTGATTGGTTGGCACGTCGCGGGCTGGGCCGGGCTGTTAGTTTCCTCTGTGGCCAAGTTTGGGCCGTCGTCCATCGTTACCATTTTGGTGATGGGCGCATGGCGGCGTTTTAAAGATAAGCCCTGGCGGCGTATCGTGCAGGTTGGGCTGGTGCCGGTCACGGTCGGGTTGGTTGCCGCCAGCGGCGTGCTGATTGCCCAGGCTTCAGCGACCAATGGGCGGTTAGCAATATTAATTGTGTTAGCGACGCTGCTGAGTATGAATAAACGTATTCATCCATTATGGATCCTGGCGGGCGGGGCAGTGCTGGGATTAGTGATTGGGTGACGCCTTAACGTTCTAAAGGGAGCCGCATGCTGCGCTCCTACGTAGCGATATATGTCATTATATTTATCTTAATTAATCTGTGACGTAATTAAATTAACTAAATTATTTAAGTAAATCACAAGGCTAATAATTCACAACGTTTTTGTGATTAAACTCTAAAATTAAAAAGCCCGCTTTTGTTTTATATTGATAATTTTATGATGATGAGGTGATAATCAACTCGCTGTACTCTGTTATATTGTCAATAACAAGGGGTTTTCTATGGGACTCTTAGGGCTTGAATTGTTGGGGCAGATATCTGACGGTCGAGGAAATAACTGCGGTTCTAACGCTGGCAGTTCATGCTCATGGTAGTCAACTAACATAAACCTTTTAAATGAATGTATACCGGTTATGTCTGACTGGACAAATTTCATGAAAGCAATTGTACGTATACTTGCCTCTTTGGTTAGCTTTTATCTGGCTGCAGCTTTATTAAAAGGGGCCTGCGTGTGGTCGTTGGGTTGGTATGCTGCACCAGCCAATATTTCTCACTTACTGGTTTCTCTCTCGTGCTGTTATGTAGTGGCGAAATTGGTTTTTTGTGTAGTGAACTATTTCTACCCGAAGTAGTAAGCTGTAACCGGTTCAGCACGTTGGGGCGTTGCAGGCTGCGCCTGAGGTTATTAATCTCAAGCCACCCGTTTTGGCAGGTGGCTTTTTTATCACGGCAGTTGACGGTAATCCTCGTCGGATACCGGTTCCAACCACTCATTGGAGGAACCCTCGGCCGGGACCGCCACGGCAATATGCGCAAACCAGCTATCCTGGGCTGCACCGTGCCAGTGTTTGGCTCCTGCCGGGATATTGATTACGTCCCCGGCGGTAAGTTGGCGAGCCGGTTTATTCCACTCCTGATACCAGCCGCGCCCCCCGGTCACCAGTAGGATCTGGCCGCCCTGATGGTGGATATGCCAGTTATTCCGACAGCCTGGTTCAAACACCACATTGCCAATGGCTACTCCTTCGGTGGTCAACATGTTCAGGTAGCTGGTGCCGGTGAAATATTGCGCATAGGCGTCATTTTTTGGCCCTTTGGGGAAAATACCGTTACCGTCAAATTTCTCGCTCATTTCGTCTCCGCCGTCAAATTACGCCTGCTTTCAGGAAGCAATCAAAAAGGGTGGCCGATGTGCTTATGGCCGACAGGAGGAAGTGTATTACAGGGCCGATTCAATGATAAGGTAGCTAAATATGCATACACCTATGCAAATAATTCATTAGTCATGACAATGACCTGCAAGTATGCGGCCTTAGCTGGCAGTGCTCTTGAGGGTAAATATGGGTGGAAAGAGAACCATGAAGCAAGCGTTTAAAAACGGCATATTGGCATTACTGTTGTCCAGCGTGGCAGGGGCCGCCTGGAGTGAGCAAACCCTGGTTTTCGTTCGCCACGGTGAGAAGCCAGACAACAACAGTGGTCAGCTGACCTGCAAAGGCTTTAACCGCGCCTTGGCACTGCCGGAGGTCTTAATCTCCCGCTTCGGTAAACCCGAAGCCATTTATGCCGCAGGCCCCAAGAAAAATAAGCTGGGCAGCTCCATGCGGGCATTGACCACGATTACCCCAACGGCCATTCGGCTCTCACTGCCGGTGAATATCCAGTATCACGCCGATGACATTGCTGATTTGCAGACGGCTCTGCTGGACGATCGTTTCCGCAATGCCGTGGTGTATGTCTCTTGGGAACATCACAACTTGGTGCAGGTGGTAAAAAACATTATCACCGCAGAAGGGGGCGATCCCCAACAGGCGGCCAAATGGCCGGGCAGTGATTTTGACAGTATCTATGTTCTGACGATTGACCATGACGCGCCCGCCAACAAGATCCGCTTCGAACATCAAACCGAAGGGCTTAAGAATGTCGCGGATACTTGTCCAACCGGAATGAAGTGACAATATCAGTGCAGAAATGCAGTCGTCGGAGTCACTAGGGGCGCGGTACGGCGCCCCTATCCATTTAGAAACATTACCCCTTTGATTTTTCCCTATTTCTCAAGGTATAGGCTGGGTGGCACGCCAAGTACACGGCGGAATAGTGCAGTGAAGGCACTTGAACTCCCATAGCCAAGGTCCAGCGCAACGCGAGTAACCGATTCCCCATTGTTAAGGCGGGTGATAGCCGCCAGCAAACAGGCTTGTTGGCGCCACTCAGTAAAGCTCACGCCAGTTTGCGTTCGGAACACTCTGGTGAAAGTGCGCCGACTCATGCCTGCCTCCGCAGCCATTTTGTTGATATCGATAGAAAGAGATGGGTTTTCAATCAGTTGACGGCACAGTCTGGCTAAACGAGGCTCGTCGGGCAACGGAGTATTTAGCAACAGCGACGGCATAGTGGCAATTTCATCAAGCAACAGAGACATGATCTTGCCTTCTCTATTATTCAGGTCATAGAGCGCTGGCAAATCCACTGCCTGTACTAACAGGTTCTGTAGCAGGGGGGATACTCCAACCACCCGACAGCCATCGGGTAGTCCCGCGGCGCGGGCAGCGTCCGGGGTAAAAAATGCGTTCAACATGGTGACAGGGCCACGCATATGCATCTCATGGTCGATGCCAGCGGGTATCCAGCATGCCCGCTGTGGTGGAACAACCAGGTTTTCGCGCGCCGTGAACACGCTGATCGTCCCGGAGGCGGCATAGGCAAACTGGCTGCGACGATGTGTATGGGAGGGAAAAGTCGAAGACGCCGGGTAGTCATTTGCAGTGACTACGGCAATTCGTGGAATGTCTTCGTAGGGGTCGAGTAACGTATTACGCATGGCCCAAACTCTATAATAATTGACTCAATATTGAAAGCGAGCTGGTACTGCGGATCCTACAATGGCCACGGTAAGGAAATCATCTGGCACATTCAGTTTATTAGGAGTCGATATGTCCAACACGTTTCACCGAGTAGGTAGTGGTCCACATCCTGTCATCGTTCTTCACGGGTGGTTTGGTGATTGCCATGCTTTCACGCCAATGGAGGGCGCTCTTAGCCGCGACGAGTTTACTTATATCTTTATGAACTACCGTGGATACGGGAGCATGAGCTCCTCCGCTGGCACTTATAGCATGGATGAAATTGCGATGGATACCTTATCCCTTGCTGATGAGCTTGGATTCGACACGTTTAGCTTGGTAGGCCACTCGATGGGAGGAATGGCAATTGAACGTGTAGCGACTTTGGCTCCTGAGCGCGTGCGTATGTTAGTGCCTGTCGCACCGGTTCCTTCCTGCGGTGTTGCTTTCGACACTGTCGGGCAAGCATTGTTTAATGGTGCGGCTGATAGCATCGAGAATAGGAGGAACATCATCAATCGTAGTACTGGACAGCGCCTTTCACGAGCGTGGATCGACTGGAAAGCTGAGTATTCAATGGCGCATTCGTCCAGAGCCGCTTTTGCCGCTTACTTGAATGCATGGAGCAACACCGATTTCAGCGCGGAGGTACAGGGTTTACCACACAGGGTTAAGGTGCTGATCGGGGAGCATGATCCGACATTCAACACAGATCTGATGCGTTCCACCTACCTTGCATGGTATCCAAAGGCTGAACTGGAAATACTTGAGAATGCCGGTCATTACCCAATGAATGAAGTACCGCTCGCCTTGGCAACGAGCATAGAGAACTTCCTACGGCAGGCCTAATTTTTGAGCGCAGCTAAAAAGCCTTCGGGGGTGACAAGGTTTTAGACCATGGCTATCGATTTATTTTCCGCTGCTTACTTTGATTGTTGCTAATAAAATTACCATATCGCTTTAACGGTTTTCATTATAGGAATGATTAATAGGCATTTACTGTCGAATAAAAAATAACTTGACCTTGATAAAATAATTTAGAATGATAGTCATTATCAACTTCTGGATGGTTATTCTGTGATGACATCATTTGAGAAATGAGTAGATAGGTTATATCACAAACCTTAGCACCTTCAGGCATTTTTATAATGCCTGAACAATCTCTCTTATTTTTATGATTTATTGAAATCAATATTGTAATTTTAAAAACAAGTTCATTACTTACATTTCAGGGGGGTTAATGAAAAATATTCTATTTATCTTTTTTTGTGTTTTTCTTGGCGTTGCCATAGGTTCTATTGCGAGAAGTTTTAACGCGCCTCCGTTATTTCAGTCCTTGGCTATTTCTACTGGCATAGCAATCGTGATGTTTATTTATTATCAAGTAACAGGAGTTTTTAAATGAAAGTCTTAAGCTTTCATGAAATTAATATGGTTTCAGGTGCAGGAAATGTAAACTGGGAACAAGCAGGTAGAGAGGTTGCCGTTGGCGGAGCCACAATCGCTGGCACGGCATTCGGAACGGGTTTGGCTGGCCCATTAGGGCCGGCAATTGGACTAGCCGCAGGGGTTGCGGTGGGAGCATTATATGATGCTGCAGGAAACCAAAACGCCAGTGGGCCAGCCTGGAATGGAATTTGTCGACCTAATAAGCCATTAATATGCATGAGTAAACAAGGTCAATACGAATCCTACTGCAATGGGCTGTAATCTTTCGTGATAGGGGGCAATCATTGAGGTGGTTTACATCACACCTCAATGATTTTTGTGTTAATTCATGGATTATCTTAAGTGGGCAACGGTATCTCGACGCTTATCTTTAATACCGTCACTGAACCCCACGTTTCCATCGATATAGATTGAACATCCCCGGCTTGGAAAACATCACCAGGTTGCCCAGCAGGATCAGGCACAGGCCAATCACCGCATTCAGATGCCACTGGTAACCCTCATACAGAGTGGAGATCGTTAGCGCCACCAACGGGAACAGCAAGGTGCTATAGGCGGCGGCCCCTGAGCCGATGCGGCCTAGCAGGGTGAAATAGGCGGCAAAGGCGATCACCGTGCCAAAAATCGCCAGATAGAACAGCGATCCCAGATAGCGAGTGGTGAATTCGAGCTGCAATGAAGCGCCCTGTGCCAGTGCGATGGCAAACATCAGCAGTGTGCCGTAGCTCATGGCGTAGGTATTGGTGGAAAGCATATCCAGCCCACGGCGTTGGTGGCGCGTGCTGAGCATGTTCCCCAGCGAAAAACCGTAGGTGCCCAGCGCGCTCAACCCGATCCCTTTAAGCAATTCTGGCGCCATCTGGGTCGCCATCAGATCCTGCCAAAATAGCGCCACGATGCCGGTCATGCCTAACAGTGCCGCAGGCAGCAGATTCGGGCTGGGGCGTTGGCGGAAGAAAATCATGCTGTTAACCGCGTTGAACAACACCGCCATCGAGAAAATCACCGATTCCAGCCCGCTGCTGATATAGGCCGCCGCCAGGTAGAAACAGTAAAAGTTAAAGCCAAACACACAGCAACCCTGCAACATGCAGAACAGGTGGTCCCGCAGGCTAATGGCCCGCAGACGGCGTAGCGCCAGCATGGCTAGCCACATCACGGCGGCAGCAAGCAAGAAACGGTAACCGATCGACACGGGGATCGCCACCGTGCCTTGTTGCAGGGTAATCGCAATCCAGGTGGTGCCCCAAATCAGCACAACGGCAAGGTACAACAGCGTATTCATGAGTTCTCCTGTTAATGATGACAGGAGTATTCATCTTTTAGCGCCGTAACGCTTTCAGCCTTTTGCGGCCAATTGCATATTCTTGCGCTTTTTTTGTTAAAAGCGCCCGGTGACAACTGGCATCCCGCGCCGCCACTCTTTAAACTGGAACGGCTTGGATCACAGGAATAGGGCAGCTATGGCATACCTGGCATTTGAAACATTGCACCAACATAAAGCCCGGTTGCACAACAGCGTGCAGCTGGGATCTGGCGTGCAATTGGCAGCCTGGTCAAACTGCAATGACCGTATTACCCAGGAAAGTGCCGATCACCACACCCTCAGCCTGTACGTGGCGGATGGTTATGAGTGCTATCAGAAAGTGCCAGGGGGGTGGCAGAACGGCGGCGGCCCGGATCGCTTTTGCATCATGCCGCGTCATTACGAATCCACCTGGGATGTACGCAGCAATCTCTCCTTTGTTCATCTGTATTGTACCGACCAGCATTTGCGCCATTTGGTGGAGCAGACCTGGGATCGCAGCCCGGCGTCCATCAACGTAGAGCCGCTGTCGTTTGCGGAAGATCCGCAAATCACGCTGCTGTATCGCCAGTTTTTACTTAATCACAATTGGCAAGACAGCGCCAACCAACTAGCACTGAGCAGCGCCTCCACGTTGTTGATGTCGCATATGCTTCAGCGCTACACCCAGTTGCAATGGCGGCTGCCCAGCGTGCGTGGTGGGCTGGCACCGGCCGTGCTGAAGCGGGTGCAAGAGTTTATCTATCACCATCTCGATCAACCATTGGTACTGGCAGACTTGGCTGCTCAGGCGGAATTGAGTGAGTTTCATTTTGCCCGCATGTTTAAACACAGCACCGGGCAGGCACCACATCAGTACGTGATGCAAGTGCGTTTGCAACAGGCGGAGAAATTACTGCGCAACACGCTGATGCCGCTAACCCAGATTGCGCTGGACTGCGGCTTTAGCTCGGCCAGCCATTTTAGCCACCGTTTCAAGGCATTCTATGGCTATACGCCGATACGGCTGCGGCAGCAAAGCCGTTAATCCCTGAGGAGAAAGGATATGGAACAACCCTTTTGTGGTGTTGAGGTACTTTTTGTCGCGGGTTTTGGCCCGATCACCCAAAACACCAGCCAAAGTGCCGCGTTTTATCAGCAAGCGCTGGGGTTGCCGCTCAAGCCAATGGAAGGGAATGAGGACTATCTGCTGACCGAGCACGATGCCTTGGCCGGGGTGAAGCACTTTGCGTTGTGGCCTTTGGCGCAGGCTGCCAAATCCTGTTTTGGTCAGGATCAGTGGCCACAAGATTTACCGGTGCCGCAGGCGTGGATGGAGTTTGACGTGGCGGATATGGCGAAGGCCACCCAAACGCTGCTGGATCAAGGCTATCAACTGCTGGTAGCCAACCGTTTGGAACCGTGGGGCCAGAGCGTCACCCGTCTGTTAAGCCCGGAAGGCTTGCTGGTTGGCGTGACTTTAACACCCTGGATGCGGGCTAACCCATAACCCACTGGCTACCTATGGCACAGCACCATCGGCGGATGGTGCCAAGAACGGTGGTTATGGCAAGGGGAAGGCGGTCGGATTTTGGCTCATGACATCGATGAAGACGTCCTTGAAAGAGGCCCAGAAATGCATAATGCCAGCCAGGTTGAAGGACATACCCATCAGCCCCATCACAAACCAGCAGCTAGTGAACAGCCCCAGGCTGCTGAACACAAACGCCATGCCGTTACGGCTGGCTTTGCGGCACACCACATTCAGTTGGCTGGCCAGAAACATCATCACTGCGCTCAGCAATTCCCAGCGCATCATAATAAAGCCAGTGGCTATGGTACTCATCGGTGGTGATCCTTTGCTACAAACGCCGCATCCATCTCCTGGTATCAGACTCTGGGGAAGAATGCGCATTGATAGACGGTGGTTTAGGTTGTTGGTGTGATCTGCGTCACATTGTAGCATCGGAATAATTGGTGTCTCAATAGTCGTCATGGCCTGTCTGACAAATCACAGCAACATTCCAATATGTTGAAACATTTATGCCAAATCATTAGCAACCTTTTAATGTGGCTCCAGGGTTATTAACGCTATGCTGGCCGGCTTTTCGCACCCTTTTTAGCTATCAGTCAGGCAGGTAAGACTCCGCGCATGGCCCAATTAAAAGATCCTTTCCGTGACCATCCCGCCGAAGAAACGTTGTTCATTCGCCGTGCCTGCGTGGCGATGGTGTTGGTCGTCGCCTGTTTTGCCTTGCTGGTTTACAACCTTTATCAGTTGCAGATCAAACAGCATGCGTTTTACCAGACTCGCTCTAATCAGAACGATATCAAGATGCTGCCGATTGCTCCTCATCGTGGCCTGATCTTCGATCGCAACGGCATCCCGCTGGTGCGCAACATACAGCTGTATCAGATTGAAGTGACCCCCAGCAAGATTGCCAATATGGCAACGCTGTTGCAAAACCTGACGCCTATCGTCGATCTGACGCCGGATGACATCGCCTCATTCCGTGACGATATGCACCACAATAGCCGCTACAAGCCCGTCACGCTGAAGACCGGACTTAGTGAAACCGAGGTGGCTCGTTTTGCGGTAAACCAGTATCGCTTTGACGGTGTAACCATCGAGACCTACCAGCAGCGGCAATATCCTTACGGGGCACAGTTGGCGCACGTGGTGGGGTATGTCTCGCGCATTAATGATAACGATGTTAAAAAGCTGGAGCAGCAGGGATTAGCGCAAAACTATGCGGCCGACCACAATATTGGCAAACAGGGGCTGGAAGCCTATTACGAGAAAGAGCTACACGGCACCACTGGTTATCAGGAAGTGGAGGTGGATAACCACGGGCGTATCGTTCGCCTGCTGAAGGAACAGCCGCCCCAGGCGGGCAAAGATATTTATCTGACGCTGGATCTGCACCTGCAACAGTACATCGAAGGCTTGCTCAAAGGACAACGGGCGGCGGTAGTGGTCGCCGATCCGCGCGACGGAGGCATTCTGGCGATGGTTTCCAGCCCTAGTTACGACCCCAACCCGTTCGTCAAAGGTATTGGCTATCAGGCCTACAAGTCGCTGCTCAGCAACCCGGACTTACCACTGATTAACCGCGTGACGCAGGGGCTATACCCGCCAGCCTCAACGGTAAAACCTTATATGGCGGTATCGGCACTGTTTGCCGGGGTCATCACCCCAACCACCACTTTCTTTGGTGCACCCACCTGGACCTTGCCGGGAACGCAGCGGCACTATCGCGACTGGTTGAAAACCGGGCACGGCATGCTGAACGTCACCAAGGCGATCGAGGAGTCGGCCGATACCTTCTTCTATCAGGTTGCCTATGAGATGGGGATCGACCGGATCCATCAGTGGCTAAGCCAGTTTGGCTATGGCAAGGCGACGGGAATCGATCTAAACGAGGAATATCGCGGCGTTCTGCCGAGCAGGGAATGGAAGCAGCGGGTACACAAAAAAGGGTGGTACCAAGGTGATACCATCTCGGTGGGTATTGGCCAGGGGTATTGGGTCGCTACGCCGCTCCAGATGGTGAAAGCACTGACCACGCTGATCAACAGCGGCAGGGTGAAAACGCCGCATCTGCTGTATTCGATGAAGCAGGGCCGGGAAGTCGAACGCTATCAGCCATCAGAGCAGGCCGTACAGATTGGAGAGGCCAAATCGCCGTATTGGGGGATTGTGCGCAACGGTATGTATGGCATGGCGAACCTGCCTAACGGGACCGGGTATAAACTGTTCCATACCGCGCCCTACCAGATAGCGGCCAAATCGGGGACGTCACAGGTTTTCAGCCTGAAAGAAAACCAGACTTACAATGCCAAAATGATCCCGGTACGCCTGCGTGACCATATCTTCTATACCCTGTTTGCGCCGTATAAAAACCCGCGGGTGGCGATGGCGTTAATTCTGGAGAACGGGGGTGGGGATGGCGTAGTTGCAGGGCCAACGGCCAGGGCAATCCTGGACCATATTTTCGACCCGACCAATGCGCCTACGCCGGGGGATAACGACGGTAGCCTAACGCATCTGGGAGACAGTGACGATGTGCAACATTAAACGCGTATTCCTCACTACAATAATAAAATCAATAAGCCTGCGAAAGCAGGTTTTTTTGTGGCCGCAAAACGTGTGCCGCCACCTTATCGCCATTCAGTCAAATGACGATCCCTAAGTGACTGTTTTAAACAGCTGTAAAATTAAAGCAACAAAAAAGCGTTTGTTTTTACTTTCTTACAAACTGCAACCTTCAGGCAATCTGACTCAGGTTAGACTTAGCTGATAAATAATCAGTTTAAAAACGTAGGCTTAACAGTGGCTCCTCCAACCAAGAAAAACGGTAAAAACTACTCGACGGCGCGTTTTGGCTGGATTTGCGCGGGCATCTTGGTCTGCTTTTTTCTCTTGATGTTCCGGGTCGGCTATTTACAGTTGCTGGAACACCAACAGTTGGCCGATCAGGCTGACCAGCGTTCCATTCGTACCCAGGTGGTGCCCACCAACCGAGCGATGATCACCGACCGTAATGATGCGGCGCTGGCGGTCAGCGTTTCTTCCAAAGATATCGTGTTGGACCCCAAACATATCCTCGACACCCAGACCGATACCAGCACCGAGCGCTGGCAGAGTTTGGCCAACGTGTTGAAAATGCCGCTTGCTGATGTTCAGCATCTGATCCAGGCCAACGCTCGTAAGCGCTTTGTCTATCTGGCTCGCAAGGTGGAGGATGACAATGCGGCCTATATCAGCAAGCTGCACCTGACCGGCGTTAGCACCGAGCAGGACTTCAGCCGTTTCTATCCCATGGGGCAAGACGCCGCCGGGCTGATTGGCATTGTGGGGCAGGATAATCAGGGGCTGGAAGGGATTGAGTTGGGTTTCAATCCGTTGTTGCAGGGTAAAAACGGCCTGCGCGTTTATCAGAAAGACGGCAGCGGTGCGGTCATCGGCGTGATTAAAAGCGTTGACCCAGTGCCGCCACCGAACGTGACGTTAAGCATCGACAAATTTATTCAGTACGTGCTGTTTTCCCAGATCCGCGATGGGGTGATCGCCAACCAGGCCGATTCCGGCTGTGCTGTGCTGGTGAAGGTGAATACCGGTGAGATCCTAGGTATGGCCAGCTATCCCTCTTTCAACCCTAACAACTACGCCAATACGCCGGTGAAAGACATACATAATGTCTGCAGCAGCGACAGCTTTGAACCCGGCTCGACGGTTAAACCGGTGGTGGTGATGGTGGGGTTGGATCACAAGCTGATCCGGCCAGATACCGTGCTGGATACTACGCCTTATACGGTGAACGGCCATCTGATCAAAGACGTGGGCCATTGGTCGAAACTGACCATTACCGGCGTGCTGCAAAAATCCAGCGATATTGCGGTTTCGCATATTGCGTTGGCGCTGCCTGCCACGGTGTTGCCTGCCGTTTATCGCAGTTTTGGCCTTGGGCGGCCAACCGATCTGGGGATTGGTAACGAAAGTAGTGGCTATTTGCCCGCTCACCGCGCGCGCTGGGCCGATATTGAACGAGCTACCTTCTCCTTTGGCTACGGTTTGCGCGTCACGCCGCTGCAGATGGTGCGTGAATATGCCACCATCGGTTCATTCGGTGTTTATCGCCCACTTTCCATCACTAAAGTCACGCCGCCGGTGATGGGGCAGCAAGTCATGTCCGCCGAGGTGGTAAAAACCGTGGTGCACATGATGGAGAGCGATGCGTTGCCTGGGGGAAGCGGCCTCAGTGCCGCAGTGCCTGGCTATCGCTTGGCAATCAAGACGGGTACTGCTGAGAAGATGGGGCCAAACGGCAAGTACGATGGGGGTTATATCAACTACACCGCAGGCGTGGCACCGGCCAGCGATCCGCAGGTGGCCCTGGTGGTTATGGTTAATAACCCCAAGGCAGGCAAACACTTTGGTGGCTCGGTGGCGGGGCCGGTATTTGGCAAGATTATGGCCCAGGTGTTGGAGCATATGAATATCCTGCCGGATGCTCAGCCGTTGAAGGTGGTGGCGGTAGCCAAGGGCTGAGAGGTATTACTTCTCAACCACCCGCAGATCGATTCTGCGGTTTTTGGCACGATTGGCTTCGCTATCGTTAGGCACCAAGGGGTAAGCCGAGCCGTAACCTTCTGCGCTGATACGGCTTTCCCCAATCCCCATTTTTACCAATGCCATGCGTACGGCATCGGCACGATCCTGCGATAAACGCCGGTCCATCTGTTCATTGGCCGACTTGTCGGTATATCCCCCCAGTTGGATCTCCACATCCGGGTAAGCACGCAGAATATCGACGATATTCCTCAGCTGTTCCTGTGATGCAGGGGTTAACTTGGTGCGGTTGGTATCGAACTGCAGACGATCCAGCGTAAACCAACGCTTTTCGCTCGTGGGAGCATTGCTCTCAATATAGGTGATCAGCAGATTCTCGACGCTACGCTGCGACAGCAGGAGCTGCTTGCCATCGGCCAACCGGCGGTAGGTCACATCGCTCTGGCCGCTGGCCTGCATGGGTTGTAACACGCTAAAACCGCGTAGTGAGAACAGCAGCGATACCAATAGCAGCGACAGCATTAGCCACGGCCAGATACGGCGTTTGGGGGGCACCAGCGATCCGGTGCGGGAAACGGCCGGATCGGCTGGGATAAGCGCAGGTAGCTGGTTGAGCACCGCCGTTGGTTGGGCTGCGGCAATCTGCGGCAACTGCCACTCGAGCCAGCCTTTTAACGACGGTGATTGTAGGGAACGTTGGCGCAGATATTGGCCCAACAGGCCAAACACCACCGCGGAGGCCACGGAAAACAGCCGCTCAGCGACCTGTTTTTCCAGCACATAAAAGCTGACAAACAGCTGGGTGAGGTGCTTCACTTTGTGGCCAAGCACCATCGTCAGCAATGCTGGGCTGAATTTGCCCAGTGCTTCATCCAGAAAAGGCAATTCGAAGGGGGGAGTACGCCCGACCAACTGGCGGAAACGGAGAGAGTTGCTATTGCGATGCAGGTAGTCGCGGGTCTTTTGCAGGATCAAGGCCCCCATACCGTTAAGGCACAGCGCGATCTTTTCCTTAGCCGTTACCAGCTTTTGTTCCAACACTGTCAGCACCTGGGGCGAGATCGCCGCCATTTGCTGGTTAATGACATTTCCCATCTGGTACATCCGAACCTCCATTTCATCTGCGCGTATTCTGCACCGCAGAGTATGGTCAGTTCAACTTGTTAAACTACGAAACTAACATGGATAAGTCTGATATTTCAGCCTGACTAGGGTGTTTTCATAGCCTGACCGATTCTGCTGGTGAATCCGGGCCCGAGCTCTGTCGAGCAGAGTAACAGACTGGCCTGCTAAGCCGAAGAGATTAATGATTAAAAAATGAGTAGCGAAGCGGAAAGGAAGGTTGTGTCTCCCGAAGCCCTGGCTTGCCAAAGGTGATGTTCGCTTGACACTGGTTCTTTTGGGGCTGAATTTGAATTTTAGCGGTGCATTATTGTTTGAAAACGCTTCCTGTTTAAACATCATGCGTCAACTCAATGCAAGACATGATGAGAAACCCTCCGACATTTTTCGGTCACCAAGATAAATTAGAGAGGGTGGAAGTTTAATGATCGCTATTTTTTAAATAGGATGAAAGGTAAAAATACTTTAAATCAGGTTATTTCTTGAATTAACCTCAATCAAATCTTTTGTTATTTTGAATGCTCCTGTCCTGCAGGATTATTCTTGCAAAAATAAATTCCCTTTAATTAATAAAAAAATAACACATCCGACCAAGTAAAGTGGTGTTATGGATTTTTATTCTTCATTATGGCTTTGCAATTAGAATAATATTCTATTTTATTTATTGGCGGTGTTTTTTACTGGGGTTTTATTGATTGTTTTAAACATTTCGCGATAACATTCTCGTTAAGCAATGCAGACAACACCCTATTGCAATATTATTGCCTTATAGGGGCTACCATCATTGCCATATTGTATCTGCATATTATGTCGCTTTCACACGAAGCTGTTTCAATGGATTTGACGATGGGAGTCAGAAAGGATGAATCTTGGTGTGGATATTATTGAGATCGCACGGGTAAATACCGCATTAATGCGAAGTGGCAATAGGCTGGTACAGCGTTTGTTAACCCCGTCAGAGCAGCAGGCTCTGGGGGATTTGGCCGAGAACGTCGAACGGTTGGCCGGTTTCTGGGCTGCCAAGGAAGCGGCGGTGAAGGCGCTTGGTACCGGGTTCCGCCTGGGGATCTTATTCCACAACATCGAAATTAGACACGATGAGTTGGGCGGCCCTTATTATTTTTTCAGCGGTGAATTTGCCAGGCTGATGCAGGAGAAAAAATTGACTCGTGCCACGCTGAGTATTTCTCATTGTCAATCGCATGCCATTGCCGCAGCGGCATTGGGCTAATTATAGAATAAGGGAATATCTATGTCTCACTATCCCGACATCGGGGGTAAAAATGTGGTTGTCACCGGCGCCAGTGGTGATATTGGCCTAGCCATTTGTGAGAAATATCTCGAGCAGCAGGCTAAGGTTTTTGCTATTTACCATCATGATAATAGCGGTTTGGGAAAATTAAAAACCTCCCATCCGCAAGGTGACAACCTGCATATCATGCAGTGTAATGTTGCCGATGTCAGCGAGGTCTCCAGCCTGGCCAATGAGCTTGGGAAACAGGCTCATGAGGTGCATGTGCTGATTAATAATGCCGGGATATACAAAGACAACGTATTTTCCGCGCTGACATATGAGGAGTTTGATCAGGTTATCAAAGTCAATCTGTATGGCACCTTTACCATGACCAAACGGCTGTTGCCATTATTGCGTCACGCCCGCAATTCAACAGTGGTAAATATATCTTCGATATCCGGCATCACCTCCAGCTTTGGCCAGAGCAATTACAGCGCCGCCAAGGCTGGCATTATTGGCCTTACCCGCACCCTGGCCAGCGAAATGGCCTCAAAGGGGATCCGCGTCAATGCCGTGGCACCGGGGATGATTGAATCCAGAATGGTAAAAAAAGTGCCGCGCCAGATAGTGCGCAACGTAATGTCTGCTATCCCGTTGAAACGTCTTGGTCGTGTCGACGAGATCGCCAACGTGGTGGCTTTCTTAAGTTCAGACGCATCCAGCTATATCGTTGGTCAGACCTTGGTGGCTGATGGCGGCCTGGTGATGCGTTAACCGACAGGAATGTTGTATGGCTAATTATAACAAGAGCTTAGTCCAGCCCAATCTGCTGCTAAAAATGGGGTCCTGGCGTGCACCGATATTTATGGTTGACCGCATCGTGGACTTTTCACCGGGGGAAAGGGGCTCGATTACCGTGATCAAGCACGTCACCTTTAATGAATCCTATATTCCGGGGCATTTTCCAGACAACCCGGTAATGCCTGGCGTGATGATCGCCGAGATCTTCGGCCAGTCTAGTGAATACCTGAGTCTGCTGAACGATTTCTGCCAGTTGCATGAGCGTGAAACCCAGCAACCGTTGAAGAAATTTGATGAGGTATCACGTGCGCTGCAGACGCCAGAAGGCACGGCACGAGTGATAGCCGAACGGGCGCGCGTGTTAGGCGTGCTGGCCTCTCAGGACGTCAAATACAAAAGCATGGTTGCGCCTGGCGACACCATTGAAGTCAACAGCCGCTTGGCGTTCGCCGATATGAACGGGTTTCACCACTACGAAGTGGAGGCGCGGGTTGGCCGGAATGTGGCGTGCGTCGGGCGGATTGTCAATTTTCGTACCGATCGCATTCTGGCTGAAGGCAAAGGTATGTACGTTTAACTAACAGGGAGTAATACCGCTATGAGCAACATCGCGCTTATTGAAAGGATTGAACAGCGCAAATCTGTGCTGGAGAAAATCAAAACGGGGCTAATAGAACGCCTGAACCTCTATCAGAAAGTCAATCAGATTGACGATGACACACCGCTGTTTGGTAGCGGGTTGAAGCTGGATTCGGTGGATGCCACCGAGGTCGTCGTGTTGCTGGATGAAATCTTCGGCATCCGTGTGACAGAAGGTGACGATCCTTCCTACATGCGTAGCGTCAACACCCTCACTTCGTTTGTTATTGGCAAGCAGGGGGAAACCACCAACGGAACAGCAACAGGAGCGGACAAGGAATGACCAAACTCACTGACATTCATCGGCAGCACGGGGCGGTAATGGGGGAGCGTAACGGCGTTGCCATTCCCCTGAGTTATTTTGCAGCGGATGAGGAGCACAAGGCGGTACGTCAACACATTCTGCTGTCCGACTACTCCCATTTTGGCATCGCGGCTATCAACGGTGACAGCGCTTGGTCGTTGCTCAACCAGTTGGTTTCCGGCGATGTTTCATCGATCCGGGATGAGCAAGCCATGTACAGCCTGATCCTCGATGATGCAGGCAATATCATTACCGACCTGTATATCGCCTGTGATGACGAACGTTTTCTGTTGCTGTCGGAGTGGGTCAGCGGTGAAACGCTGTGCGACATGCTGCGAGCCAAGCTGGCAGGCAATGAAGAAGAGTTTGAGGATATCGACTCGATCGAATCGCTAACGCCAGAGTGGGGCATGTTGCACTTTGAAGGGCCATACGCCTGGGAACTGTTGGCTGAAGTCTATGGGATGGACGTGATTGGCTTGCCATACCAGGAACACATGCACGTTGAGGACGATCTGATCCTGCTGCGCAGCGGAAAACATGGCGAGTACTCTTACAAACTGATGGGGCCACAGGATCTGCTGGCCAACGTTTGGACCCAGATGCTGGAGGCTGGCGAAAGGTATGACATGCGTACCGGCGGGCTGAACTACCAGCGGAAAGTGCGCCTGGAAAATCCTTGCTGGGAACCAGGTATGTTCAACGCCTACACCGGCTGCCCGATCGCATTGCAAATGCAATGGGCAGTGCGCTACGACAAAGAAGCTTTCACCGGCCTGGCAAGTTTGAGTGACCGCGTAGAGCAGGGCATCAGCCACCGTATCGTGGGGATGAGCATTGCCGGGAAACCGGACGCCATCCCGCAACGCGGCGACAAAGTGATGTTTGACGGTAACTGCATCGGTGAAGTGATCGTCTGCGACTATTCGGCAGATCTGCAAGCCTGTCTGGGCCGTTTGTTCGTGACCGACGCCTGGGCTTGGGCAGACATTGATGGCTATCACGTGGTGACGGCTAATGGCCCGGTGGCGGTAACAACGTCGGCGGTGCCTTTCGCCCGTAACTACAGCTTCCTGATTAATCCTTCTGAACACAGTTATGTCGACAGCTCGCGCCCACGCGATCTGCTGCAACAGCTTGAATGGCAAAAACTCAGAGAAGAGAACGAGTAAGCCGAACACCCCCTTAAGCATCACGCTATTTTGCGCCATGGCAACATGGCGCACCCACATTCGATTTCTGGTTTGCTGACACGGAAGGCACTATGACAGTCACGCGTAAACGAGTGGTGATCACCGGTATGGGTCACCTCTCTTCCATTGCCACTAACGTTGCCGAGTTCAAACAGGCACTGCTGAATAAAACCTGCGGGATCAAGCCCAGTAAAAAGTATCTCGAATGGTTCGAGGATGCCAACGCCTCCGAGGTAATGCAGCCTTTGAGTTGGCCCGATCTCCCTCCTGAAACCGTTGCCTCAATGGATAATGCTTCGCTGTGGGCCTATAAGGTTGGCGATGAAGCTTTGCAGCAAGGCCAGTTACCACGCGGAGAACTAAGGGATAAAACCGGGCTGATCATCGGCGTTTCCTCTGCCGGTACCGAGCCCTTTATGCCGCTGATTGAACGTCAGACGGAGCGCTTCTCGTTGCAGAAGGCCATGGTCTCCGGCAGCTTTTCTTCCTGTAGCGCCATTGTCTCTTCACTGCTGGGGCTGAAAGGGGGCTTTGAACTGGTCGCTACCGCCTGTACGGCCAGTACCAACGCGATGGGGATTGGCTATGACCTGATCCAGAACGGCAAGAATGCCACGGTGCTGGTGGTTGGCACCGAGCCTGTCTATCTGCCGACCTTTGCCGGATTTTACGCGCTCCATGCCATG
Source organism: Serratia sp. 14-2641 (assembly GCF_001692375.1). Classification (NCBI taxonomy): domain Bacteria; kingdom Pseudomonadati; phylum Pseudomonadota; class Gammaproteobacteria; order Enterobacterales; family Yersiniaceae; genus Serratia; species Serratia sp. 14-2641. Next base: position 443,681 of record NZ_LXKR01000055.1, read on the forward strand.
AAACGTACGCCGTCCAGCCCGTTCTCCGGCACCCCAGGGATGTCGGTTGGCGAAGGTGCAGGCGCTTTGTTGCTGGAAGAATACGAGCATGCTGTCGCTCGTGGTGCGACGATCTATGGTGAGATGGTCTCTTACGCCACCTCTTGCGATGCCTATCACGAAACGGCCCCCGACCCACGGGCCGAAGGAGCAGTACAGGTGATGCGCCATGCGATGCAGAACGCAGAGATCGGGCCGCAGGATATTACTTATATCAATGCCCACGGTACCGGCACGGACGCTAACGATCGCTGCGAAACGCTGGCCATGAAAAAGGTCTTCCCGAATATCATGGATATTCCGGTGAGTTCAACCAAGGCTTATGTGGGGCACAATATCGGTGCCGCCGGGATCATCGAGCTGACCGCCTGCTTCCTGACCTTGCCGGAAAACAAGATCCTGCCAACGCTCAACTTCACTACGCCGCGCGCAAACTGCGATCTCAACTATGTGCCCAACGAGTTCCAGGAAGCCGAAGTCAAGGTGTTCATGAAGAACAACTATGCCTTTGGCGGTAACAACTGCTGTGTGATTGCCAGCGTCAAGCCTGAGCAAAGTCCGGTAACGCATTATCAACCCAAACGCGTCGCGATCACCGGCATGGGGGCGGTCAGCTCCGTGGGCCACACCTTGCAAAGCATGCTGGAAAAAATGTGGGCGCAGGAGCTACTACCACAACTGTTCTCACCGGCACTTGATGACGATACCCGCCAGGGATTTCGTGAATTACTCAATGTCATGTTGAGAAACCAGGGAGTGGCGGACTACATGGGTAACCGCTTCGGTGAACAGGATGTGGAATGTGAGCTGAACAAACCGGGCGGGGTGCATCAGGTACAAGGATTGGACGCCCGTAAGACACTACGCCGCTTTGATCCTCGTAAAGCCAATACCATCAGTACCTTTGCCTTACTGGCCCTTACCCAAGCCATGAATGACGCTGGGCGTAAGATCAAACGGGACGGTCAGACGATCGGCATGATCCTTGGCATGTCCAAAGGGCCACATTCGACGGTAGATCGCTACCTGCAAAGCCTGTTCCCAGACCCAACCAAAGTGCGGACCTCCGAATTTCCAGGTGCGCTGATGAATGCCATTTCGACCTTCTGTTCCATTTCTGAAGGGATCAAGGGCTATAACACCTCGCTGGCAACGGGTATCAATGCCGGATTGGGCGCATTGACTTATGGCTATGAGTTGATCCGCCAGGATCTGCAACCGCAGATGATTGTAGGGGGGGCGGATGAAAATATGAACACCTTCGTCATCTGCCTGCAGGCGCTGAACAGCGATCTGTTACTGACACGCGACCCGGCTGATTTCCAGATCTACAGCAAGGATGCCAAAGGCTATATCCCAGGTGAAGGCGCAGGCATGTTGCTGATTGAAGATTTACAGCATGCACAGGATCGTGGCGCCCACATTCACGCCGAGATTGTCGGCTATGGCAAATCCAGCGATGGCAGTTACTTTGCCAAGGATGATATGCCAGCCCGGATCGAGTCCATGGCGGTGGCCATTCGTCAGGCATTGCATGAAGCAGGCATGGAGCCGGAAGAGGTGGATCTGATCTGTGGCACCAGTGATGGCACTGCCGCCCGTGATGCCGTTGAGATTGGGGCGATCCGTAGTACCTTCGGCGAAGCTCGCCGTAACCTGCCGTTTGTTAACTACAACGCCTGGTTTGGTCTGGTGGAGTCTTGCGTCGGTATCCTCAATATCGCGGTGGTCACGGAGATTATGAAGCGGGGTGAAATCCTGCCGATCCCTTACACCGAAAACTTCTGTGCGGAGGATATCGCCTTTGTCACCCAACCGCTGAAGAAAACCGTCCGTAACGCTCTGGTGCTCGGCGCAACGGAAGGCGGCAATCACTATGCCGTGGTGCTGAGGAGTATGGCGTGATTCAGAATGTCGTCCTGAGTGGTTGGGGCGTCACCAGTGCTTATGCGCCGGATTTTCCGGCGCTGATCAAGGGCCTGAGCGAAAACAGATTGGCCAGCACACAGCCCTGGTTCACCACCGAAAGCGAATGGCAGGATCTGCGTTTGAGTTGCAATCCGCACCATGTTGCTGACCATCAGCCATCAGGCGTGATGTTGACCCGCCTGCAGCCGGTTATCAATCAGGCGCTTGCTGGCGCTGGTATTACAAGGGATCAATTGCAGGGAAAGCGGGTTCGGGTTTATCTGGTAGGCCATGGTGAGCGCCCCGACATCGCTGATTTTATGGGGTATCAAGAGCGTAACGATCAGGAAGAGCTACGGTTATTTCCAAAAATCAAACGGCTGCATGCCAAGAGTTACGGTCAGGATCGGCTGGCGCGACAACTCACTCAGAGCTATCAGCTAAGTTGGCCACCGGTTTCGCTTTATTGCGCCAGCAACTCTTCTTTAGCGGCGGTCCATTTGGCCCACTCGGCCATTGCTGCCAATGAGGTTGATTTGGTGCTGGTCGTTGGCTGGTTTGAAACGCTGACGCAGGACATTATCTTCCTGGGTGGCCAGGACATGCTGGGGGAAGAGGGTTCACAACCGTTTAGCAGCCATAACAGCTGCATTCTACCCACCAACGGTATCGTGGCGCTGATCGTTGAAAGCGAGCAGCACGCTCGTCAGCGCAACGTTACTTCGCCTGTCAAATTGCGCAGCTCAGTGTTTTGCCAGAGCAGCGGAGCCAGGGGCAGCAGTTCCTTCACGGCGGATTTCCGCACCATTGCCCAGACGTTTGAGCGGGCGCTGCTGGAAGCCGGGCTCACTGCGCAGGATATCGCCTGCGTTTTCCCTCATGCCAATGGGGTGATCGCCAGCGACAAGGCAGAAGCCATGGCGCTGCAAAAAGTTTGGGGGAAATGCGGGGTTCCGGTGGTCAGTTACAAGGGACAGGTCGGTTACATGGAGAGCTGCTGTGGTTTGCTGGACCTGATGCTGGCGGCGGATGCGTTACAACAACGTCGTCTGCTGGCGCTGGCCACGCGTTACCCGATTAACGACAGCCTGCAAATTCATGTTCATGCCGATAGCCCACCGTTGGCACTGAAACGGCAGCACATCCTCAAGTCTGGCATCGGGCTCGATGGTTCGGCCATCGCCATGGTGATCTCCGCTAACAGTGAGGGTGCAGATGAACACGGTTAAACAAGTGATACCGGCGGCGGCCATCAATCTGGTGGGGTTCTCCCTGCTGGAACCCTGCACGCCGATGCAACGGTTTTTCCCTAGCTGGTACAACGTGTGGGAAGCCTGGTTGCATAAAAAGGCCAAAGCCAAAGCGGGCAGCGACCAGTGGTTGTTCCGTCGTTTCGGCATTGACAGTGAAATGCTGCCTGAAGAGGCGCTGCGTAAAGCCAATTATCGTGGCTGGCTGAACGACATGAGTGCGGCCTGTGCTGAGGCGGTGGCACAGTTGGGGAGCAAGGGGGAGTTTCGCCTGCGCCATGAGCGTAATGCGTTTATTTATTGTGATTCCTGGGGGGAAGCATCGGTATTTGAAGGGGTCAACAGCTGGCGAGACTCGTTGAGCGTCGATATTCTGCCCAAAGGTATCGTGCGGGATTACGGCATCAAGGATTTCACCTGCAAATTGCGCGGTGAGCGTAACGGCTTGGTGAGCGCTTTGCGGATGGCGCAGGACTGCCTGAACAGTCATATGGCCGATAACGTCATCATCTGTGGCCAATTCCGCAGCTTCCCGGTGTTGGTTTTCTCTGAGGCCGAACACTTCCCCTCATCCAGCAAACGGGGGCCGATCCCCGCCAACAGTCAGTTCAGCGTTGAGCGAGTCGGTTGCCTGATCCTCAAGAAGCAACCAGGCCAGGGCGTCGCTCTACATTTGAGTGATTATCAAGCCTTGTCGGGTTCTACCCAACGACGCTCTCTGCAATTGGCTGACCACTGTAAGCGGTATCTGGCTACGGAAACCCAGGCCGTGTTGGGCGTTACACCGCCGGCACTGTCTTTTCGTGCCGTGCAGCGGCAAGCGTTTGAACAGTTGCCTCCCGGTCTGGCTTGCGTCTCGCTCAGTGAACTCTACGGCGACAGCGGCTGCATGAACCCGGCATTGGCCTGGCAATATCTACTGCAAAGCAATATCACCGGGCACAGCTTGTTGAGTGTGCTCGACGGTGAGGGTGGAGCCTGGTTGCTGGAGAACTGGGTACCGCAAGCCGGTCACTTACCGTCAAATTATCGGGGAACATCATGACCACCCTACATATTGCACAACCTTTGCCTGTGGTGTCGATGCAACAGGCAGGCAAACGCTTTGGTAAAGGACCGGGTGCCATTGTGGCGCTGGGATCGATCACCAGCGAAATCCATGACGGCGAGTTTATCGCGTTATGTGGGCCATCCGGCAGTGGTAAAAGCACGTTGCTCAATCTGATGGGCGGAATCGATTATCCCACCAGTGGCCATGTCTATTTGCTGGGTAACGACCTTTCCACGCTCAATGACCAACAAGCCGCTTGCCTGCGTACTGATGCCATCGGCTTCGTATTCCAGTTCTTTAACCTGCTGCCGGTACTGAGCGTGTTCGATAACGTTTATTACCCACTGATGCTTAACGGCTTCAGCCGCCGCGTGGCGCAGGATCAGGTGATGGACATGATCGAAAAAGTGGGGTTGGCGGCGCACTACAAACGCACGCCCGGCGAGCTTTCCGGCGGGCAGCAGCAGCGCGTGGCGATCGCCCGTGCGCTGGTTAAACGCCCACGCTTGATCGTTGCCGATGAACCCACGGGCAATCTGGATACTCGTACCGGGCAGGAGATCGTCGATCTGCTGCTTACCATGAATCAGGAATTGAAAACCACGTTTGTTATTTCCACCCATTCCTTGACGCTGCGCGATAGGGCCAAACGGGTGTTGGAAATCAGGGATGGGGAACTGGAAAATGATTTTGTTATCGCTTAAACGTTACGCTGTCACTTTATTGGTGTTGGTCAGTGGGCTTTCGCAAGCCACTGGTTTGCAGGAAACGCAGGACAACCCCAACTTACAGACGATCCTGGCGGTTAATTCCCAAGCACCAATGAGCACGTTGAACACTGCGGCCAGCCAGTTGCAAGCCTTGTATCAACAGCACCCGGATCGCCGCATCGCCAAAATGTTTTATGGCTACGCACAACTGTTTATGGCCACGGGTTTTCTGGCCAAGAAGAATTACATGCGTGCGGCAGAAACCTCAAAGCTGGGTTTTTTCTACATAGATGAAGCGGCGGAAAGCGAAGAGAGCGACTGGCAGATGCGCTTTCTTCGTGTGCGGATGGATGCATTTGTTCCCGCCACCCATGGCCGTTGCGTTGTGGCCTTGAAAGACCTGGACTATTTGCAGCAGACCCCGGCGGTACCCGCTGATTTGCAACCGATGATCACGCTGATGTCCGCGCATGCCCTGGCCAGCTGCCAGCGTGTGGCCGATGCCAAGGCGGCCTGGGCGGCGTTGGCACAGCAGGGCGCAGAGGGAAAACGTCTGTCCGAGCACAGCACGGCCCCTGAATGGACGCCTGCAGAACTCAAAGCCATCATCCAGCCGCTGACGGAGGTACCGCTATGATGAATATCCTGTTCTGGGTTGCCAACATGATTATCATTTACGCCTTGTTGGTGGTGATCGTGACGGCGATCCGTAAACCTACCGATATCCGTTACACCTTCCTGAATCTGTTTCGCCAGCGCCGTCGTTCCGGGGTGACGCTATTGGCGATCACCCTGGGAGGGGTGGCGGTGTTTATCTTTGGCGGTTTTGTCGATTACTCGTTCTGGGCGCTGCGTGAACAAACCATCCGCACCAACCTGGGGCATATTCAACTTTATCAACAAAGCTACCTCAGCAGCGGGGCCAACAATTCGCTGCAATACACCATCGATAACTACGATGAGGTGAAACAACTCCTGCAGGCCGATCCGGTGATTGCACCGAAGATCGCCACCATTACCGGGCAACTGGCGTTTACCGGCATCATTTCCCAGTATGACAAGGGGGCTTCCACCTTCTTTACCGGCGTGGGGATCGAACCTCTAACCTCGTTGGTGCTGGGCTCGCTGGATAAAATCATTTCTGGTAGCGACCTGTCGCGGGTTGCGCAGCAGGACATCACCCTGGGTTCTGGTATTGCGAACGCCTTGTCCGCGGGCTATGGCGACTGGGTCGACATGTTGGTGGTCAACCCGCAAGGCGGGCAAAACGCCATGTCTTCTCAGGTACGCGGCGTCTTCCAGTCCGGCATCAAAGAATACGACGATACGGCGATCAAAATGCCGCTGCAAACGGCCCAGCGTCTGTTGCAGACCCAGGACGTCAGTAAAATCATCATCATGCTGCAGGACACCGACCAAACAGAGGACGTGTTGGCGCGGGTCAACCAGCTAATTGAACAGCATCAGTTCAAGCTGGAAGCGCGCTCCTGGGATGAGTTGGCCATTTTCTATCATCAGGTGGTGAATCTATTTGAAGGGATCTTCCTGTTTATCAAATCCATTGTCAGCGTCATCGTGGTGTTCATGATCGGCAACACGTTGATGATGAACGTCATCGAACGTACCCGCGAAATCGCTACGCTGCGCGCACTAGGCCTTAACCAAGCCTATATTGGCCGTTTGTTTGTGCTGGAAGGGATCATCATTGGCATTATTGGCTCGGCGCTGAGCGTCAGCTTCGGCATTCTTATCGCTGCACTTATCAATATCAATGGCATACCGATGCCGCCTTCACCGGGTTATACCCAGGGCTATCTGGCTTTTGTGCTGTGGGATCAGGACTTCAATCTGTTCTGGTTCTCCTGCGCGTTGCCGCTGGTGACGGCATTGATAGCGTCCATTATCCCGGCACGCCGGGCATCGAAACTGGTTATAGCGCAAGCGTTCCGTTTTGTTTAAACCCTCAGGGAGAGAAGAGACATGTCAAAGGGACAAACCGTACTCATTACCGGCGCAGGCCGTGGCATTGGTATGGCGATTGCCGAAAAACTGGCGCAAGAGGGCTATGACCTGATCCTCAACTACCGCAAGGATCAGGGGAAAAGTGCGGCCAACCTGCAACGCTTTGTGGCAGCAGAAACCCGGGTGAAGGTGACCTTGGCCAAAGCGGATATCGCCGAGCCGCGCGATATCAGTGACATGGTGAAAAAGCTCAGGCAGCAGGGGATCGAACGTATCGATCATCTGGTGCTGAATGCCGCCGCCGCACCGTTCAAAGCCTTTATGGACATGACGCGCAGCGACTGGAAGCTGTTGCTCAACACCAACCTGATTGGTAACACCGCCTGCGTACAGGAAGTGGTACCGATGATGCCTCAGGGCGGTACGATTTGCGTGATTTCCAGTTTAGGCAGCCAGCGCGTATTGGAGAAATACCCGCTCGGCATCGCTAAATCGGCACTGGAAAATCTGGTGAGCTACCTGGAGGTGGAACTGTATGACCGCAATATCCGGGTCAACGGCATCTGCGCCGGGGTGGTGAATACCGATATGCTGCCATACCTGGACGAACTGTGGTCAGCAATGTTCGAACGTTGGAATAACGCGCCGCGCCGTTGGAAGGTGGAGCCGGAAGAGGTGGCCAACATTACCGCGTTTCTGGTCTCTGAGCAGTCGAGCGCGATACGAGGCAGCACCCTTATTGCCGATCTTGGCATGATGCTGGATATATAGCCCCATAAACAAGGACCGTTCCCATGCAATACCAATTAGCTGGATGCCTGGTTTTACTGGGCCTGTCGTGTGTGGCTCAGGCGGCAGATCCGTTGGATCGTCATCAACTGAATAGCCTGACCCAGGAAGATCTGCGGGCCCGTGAGATTATCCGTCGTGCCGATCGCGTGAGAGCACCCGAGCGGCCTTTCCGCTATACGCTAACGCTGCTGGAACATAAGGAAGGGCGTGATGTTACGGAGAACCGGCAGGTGCTGGATATTTCCATGCGCTTCTATAAACCCTCGGAGCAGGTAGAGAAAGGGGATGCGCGTGCACTGGTGCGTTTTATCTCCCCGGTACGCGACAAAGGTAAAGCCTTGCTCTCCGATCTGGACAAGATGTGGTATTACGCTCCAGACCTGCGGCGCCCGATCCCGATTTCCCGCCAGCAACGCCTGGTGGGGCAGATTTCCAACGGTGACGTGGTTGCCGCAGACTTTGATTACTCCTATATCTCCCGGCTGGTTGGTGAAGAGGCCTGCGGCCAGACGATCTGCTACAAACTTTCGTTACAGCGCCGTTGGCCCTATGTCACCTATCCAGCGATCAGTTACTGGGTGGAAAAAGACACCGGTTTCCCTAGCCGGGCCGACTTCCTTTCCGCCGACGGCGTACCGATCAAGCGTTCGTATTACCGCGATTATCAACAGGTGTTGGGCCAGATGCGGCCAACCACTATCGTGGTGGAAGACGCGCTGCGCAAGGATAACTACACCACCATGCGTTACAGCGACATCCGGTTGGAAACGTTGCCGGAAAGCAACTTCCAGAAAGAGTATCTGCTGAGGTTGAACGGTTGATGGCGAGCAGGCGATCCCCGATTAGCGGGGTTCTGCTGCTGGTGGGTGCCTATAGTAGCAGCAGTTGGGCGGTTGACTGTCTTATCCAACGCGGTTACGCGGGCATAGAGGGGATATCGTCCCATTCCTCGGACTCATTATGGCAGTTTGACGACCCGGCATTTCGTAACAACGCTATGGCCAATCTGTACCTTTCAGGTGTGTCCCACTGCACGTTGACCGAGACCCTCAGCCTCAAAGCGCAGGCCAGTGGTGAGTACGCTATCCAGGCACGTCAGCCGGGAACTCTGGAGGATCAACGCCGCCAGGGGCTGGCCATACTCAACGAGGCCACTGCCAGTTGGGCGGTCAGCGACAGTGGGTATATCGATGCCGGTAAGGTACGTAAAACCAGTGGTTATCTGTTCTCGGTCGCGCCGCTCGACCTGCTGCGTAACATCAGCGGCAGCATGCGTAGCGTGCGGGTGTTTGGCCTGGGGGAGCGCGGGCGCAATTTCTACGATGAAGGGGCGTATGGCATCAGCAGCTCATGGTACCGCAACGAAGGAACCTTCACGTTAGCGGCCTTTCCGCGCCTCAAGCGCAACAACCAGCGCCAGGAAGCCGCCTCGGAGTGGGACGCGATCCTGCGCACCAACAGTACCGACCGATACTATGCCAGTTACACCGCGACCGGTCTGAAGGCGTTCAACCCGACTTTTTCGCTACTGGCTGGCGATCGGAAAACCGTGGCGTTAGGCACTAGTGGCAACCTGACGGATATGCTGATCCTCAGCGTTGAGGGGGCGATTTCCCATGGGCAGACATGGCGTCATCTGGATATGGCTTCCGCGCGTGCCATGCGCCAACTTGCCAATGTGCAGGAGCCGTACAAGGTGCGCGCCCATGGTGCGCAAGCGGATATCGGCGTTGGCCTGCGTTACACCACTGGCGATCAAAGCGAATACGGCGCGGAATATTATGGTCAGAGTCAGGGCTACAGTCGCAGTGAGTGGCAGGATAACTTCAACACCATTCTCTTCGTCAATGGGGGTTACGGTCAGTCATTGCCACCGCTACCGCCATCGTTCATGGCGGATATCCGTAACGGCTATCAGCAGTACTCCCGCCTGATGGCGGCAGAAACCGATAACGTCGGGCGGGGCGGCGACCTGCTCGGCAAACACTACCTCACCCTCTATACACGCACCAATAAAGAGCAGGTCGGCAGTATCGACTGGTCGGTCTCCGGTATGGTCAATCTGGTGGATGGCAGCAACGTGCTGAATCTGCATCTGAGCACGCCGCTCAAAAACAACATTGAGGCTTACACCGGCGCTGCCGCCAGCTTCGGCAGTAAAGAGAGTGAGTTTGGCACCTTCGGAGAAAAAGGAAATATCTATGCAGGTATGCGAATCAATTGGTAATACATCGGCCGCAACTAACGTCGCGGACGGTTGGATGATGATTTTCCCAGGACAAGGATCCCCGGCGATCGGCATGGGCAGCGATGTCTGTAATGTTTCACCGGGCACCAAGGCGGTGTGGGATTGTGCCAGCGATGTTTCCGGGCTGGATGTACGCAAGCTCTGCCAGAAAGGGCCGATGACACGCCTGACCAAAACCCTTTATCAGCAGTTGGCCGTCACCACCGTTAACGCCGCCATGCTGACGTTGTTACGCGAACGGACCCCGGTGTTGGAAACCGGTTACGCCGGGCATAGCGCAGGTGAATATACCGCGCTGTATGCCGCCGGGGTGATGGATCTGGAAACGCTGTTCCGCGCGATCACGCTGCGCGCGACGATCATGCAAAACCTGGCAGAAAAGCGTAAAGGGGCGATGTATGTGGTCAAGCCCTACGGTCATGATGCGCTGCGCGAGCAGATCGATAATCTTGGGCTGGGAACCGTACTCAACGTGTGCTGTGACAACGGGCACCAGCAGCAAGTGGTAGGGGGGGAACTGACCGCCGTTAAAACCCTGGTTAATCACCTGGCGCGCGATGGGGTAAATACCATCAAGTTGGGCGTCAATGGCGCCTGGCATACGCCGTTGATGCATGATGGGGTGGCACTGATGCGCCAGGCATTGGCCGACCTGCCATTCTCTTCGCCGGTTTGCCCACTGATCATGAACAGCAGTGGCAAAGCGGAATATAGCGTGGCGCAGATCAAGGAAAATCTGGCGTTGCACCTTATCCATACCGTGCGCTGGCGTGAGAGTATGGATCGGTGGGCACAGATGGGACATCGCCGCTACCTGGAGATCAGCAACAAAAAAATCCTCAGCCACCTGTTGGCGGAGCACTACGGGGCTGACGAGGATTACCATATCCAACACTATTACCATCTCGTTGGCAGCAGTGTTAAGCATGCGGGATAAGGGAGGTATTGTGCCAACATTGACTACTTTCAGCCAAAGATACATGCGAGGAGCCGTGATCCCCGTGGTGTTGGTCTCCGCTATTCTGACTTCGTCGCTGATCCGCAACGTCATTGACATTACTCTGCCGGAGATGATTGCCGGGTTGGGGGCAATCTGTCTGTCGATTGTCTGGAGTATGATGCGCGATGGTCAAGGTTACTGGGCGTACAGCGTATTCACCTTGCGGGTGTTTAAAAACCCGCAAGCGGTCGCGGGCCAGTATAAAGAGCGTAAAACAGCAGGGATGGCGAAATTGCTGTACCAGCCTGGCTGGGCTTCCTTGGTCATACTGTGCCTGGCGGCGGCGCTGAGCGGCCTGATATGGCTATGCGGCCCAGACTGGCATTATCCGTTGATTGCGCTGCTTGGTGTCTTGGTGCTGCCAGCCTTGATGGTGGTTCAGCTAGGCAAATCAACCCCGTTCAATATCCTGCTGGCCTTGAAGTCCTATAGTGAGCCCGAAGCCTATCACCCTCGGCAGCGTCGCTTGCCAAGGTTGGTGGCCGAAGATTTGCTATTGAATCTGCTAACCAATTTCGCCCTGGTTTTGCCGATTGCCCGTAAGCCCGCATTCAGCCTGGCTCCCGGCTATGCCGATCCTGCCTTTATCGTCGCGTTTATGATCCTGATGGGGGCGGTGACGCTGTTTATGCTGGTGTTTGCTGGCCGGACGCGGCGCTATGTGTTGTTTGGGGAATTACTCAATGGCACGCTGGACGCCAACTCTGCGCCTGTTGCTCCCTGGGCGTTCACCGGCAAGCTGGCGCGTTGGCAGCGTGGTCTGCTCTGGTTACTGGCTTCACAGCTGTGGGCTATTGCGATCTGCCTGATTTTTGCAGCATTGCAGATCACTCCGCAATTTATCCCGCTATACCTTTGTGCCTTGTTGCCGTTATTGGTCGTTTACTGTGCGGAACGCTATCAGACCTTATATGACAACTACCATGACGCGCTGGAAATGCACAAACGCCATCAGGTGTATGTTAATAACGATGTCAAAACGATGAGGTAATTCATAGGGGGCGCTAGGCGCCCCCTATGTGATTAGAGAAGTCTGTGGTTATTGGATATTGAACAAGCCAACGCGCAACAGCACTTCAGCGACCACAATCAACCCGCTGCCCAAGGCAAGCAACCGCTTGTTGATACGTTGGGAACGCCAGCAGAGTGCCAGTGCGCACACACCGGCGATCAATATGATCCACGAGGCTAAACGCAGGCTGGCCAACTGAGCAAACGCTGCCAGCGGTTGATGTGGGAAGGTGACAACGTCACTATCCCACACCGAGGTCAGGTACTCCATATACACGGGTTGTACCAGCAGGCGGCACAGCGTGATGGCAATCAGCAAGGCCACTGCCGTCACCGCCAGCTTTCCCATAAGCTGCGAGGGCAGATCGCGGCGGATCGCCAGCGACCACAGACTGGCGACCGCGCCTAGGCTGAGTACCGAACCAAAGAACATCAGGTAGGTGTTGAAATGCATCCATGTCACTACAGAGCTGTGCACATAGATGGCACTCATACAGAAGATGTCGACGATCCCCAGTAGCGAGGCAATCAGCAGTAAAACGATCGGCAGCCGTTTTGAGATCAGGGCAATCAGTGTCCCCAGCCCTAAAAACGCCAGATAAAGGCTGGCAAAGATGATTTCACGGCTCAGCCAGGAGCTTTCCACATGCCGTAAGGCGTGGAACGCATTCAGCGGATACCCAAGGTGGGCAGTTGAAACCATCAGGCCCAGTGCCCCGAAGATAAACGCGAGCAGCATGAAAGGCAGCGCCAAACGACGCTTTTCCTGGCTGCCCAGCCCTTGCTTGGCCAGCACCAGGCTAAAGGTGGTGAACAAGGTGATACCGACGGAAGCCTGCACCAGCAGGGTGAAAATGATAAGAGGCCATTCATGCATGATTATTTACTCCCCTGTTCTGCACCTTGATGCGGTTTAACGACCAGATTAGGGTGAGTAATGGCGGAGTCAGGCAGACCCTGCACGTCACAAAGGTCACCATATTTCGCCCGCAGTTCATCAATAGGGCCAAACTTGATGGCTCCCAACGGACAGGTTGCCACGCAGATGGGTTGTTCCCCAGCGGCTTGTAAATCGATGCAAAAATCGCACTTGGACATCTGGCCGGTAGTCTCATTGAGCTGTGGTGCGCCGTACGGGCACGACCAGGCACAATAGCCGCAACCGATGCACTTATCGGTGTCGACGCGCACGATGCCATCACCGGGGCGCTTATGCATCGCGGTGGTTGGGCAGTTCACCGTACAGATCGGATCCTTGCAGTGGTTACAGGATATCGACAGGGTATAGGCGTACACGTTGTTATGGAAACCGCCCTGGCCGGTGGAGACAAAACCGCCGCCTTTGACCTCATAAATGCGACGAAAGCGTCGCCCGACCTCCAGATTATTCTTGTCTTTACAGGCGACTTGGCAGGCTTTGCAGCCGGAACAGCGAGAGGAGTCAATATAGAACCCAAGCTGGCGATCGCTAACAGGGGCATACTCGATAAATTTACTCATGCTTTGGCAACCTCCACAAGCATCGTTTGGTGAGAGTTACCTTTCGCCAACGCGGTGATCCGCGCAGAGCTAAGCACGTTGGCACAGCCGCCATGATCGACACCGTTGGCGTCAGGCTGCCACCAAGATCCCGCTTGCAATGCCACCACGCCGGGCATAATACGCTGGGTAACCTCTGCAGGAACCAGCGTCACGCCGCGATCGTTGTGGATACGAACGTAATCTCCTTGCGCAATGTGCCGGTGGCTGGCATCTGCGGGGTTGATCCACAGCTTCTGCGTCTGCACCTCCTGTAACCACGGGTTGGCATATTGGGTGGAGTTAGCCCGATTTTTGCCCTTCCAGGTGATCAACTGCAGCGGGTATTTAGCCGCCAGTGGGTCTTCCGGTCCCTCATGCGCGGGAACGTAATGGGACAACGCCGGAATTTCCGGGTGGTGCATGTCATACAGACGTTTGGAGAAAATCTCGATTTTTCCTGACGGCGTCGGGAACGGATGGTTTTGTGGGTCACGAATGTTATCGGCAAAGGCAATATGCGGCTTGCCTTTGAACAGGTGGCGGCGCTGCACCAACAGCTCATCAAACGTCGGCAAATGTTCATCTGGCATGGCCTTGCGGGAGTTTTCCCAGATCTGCACGATCCACTCCTTCTCGCTACGCCCAAGGCTGAATTCCTGCTCCACGCCCAGTTTCTGGGCCACTTCACGGATCCAGTCGTAATCGGAACGGCGTTCAAATTCAGGTTCGATCAGTTTTTCAGACAAGATCAAATAGTTCGCCGTTCCCCAGGTTTCGCCGATATTCCAACGTTCCATAAAGCTGGTTTCGGGCAATAACACATCGGCATATTTTGCGCTGGGCGTCAGATAGAGATCGCTTTGCACAATAAATTCGATCTTGGACTCATCGGCCAACACCTTGACGGCCTGGTTGATATCCGGGTTTTGGTTGGCCAGATAGTTACCCGCCAAGGAAAATAGCAGGCGGATATTGCTATTGAGCTGGTCGCCACCGGTCAAGCCATCTGCGGGCGTGACCTTGCTGGCATCATCCGCCGCCTGCACCCAGTTCATTATGGAGATTTTTTCTTTTACCGGGTTGTCTGGCATTTCTGGGCCTGTGGTAAATTTACGGTTACCAATGCCGCCATAGCCGCCAGCCCAACCGCCTTTGATACCAACGTTACCGGTGATGGTTGCCAACAGCGTCGAACCTCTGGCGGTGCGCTCGCCACAGTTATGCCGCTGCGGTCCCCAGCCCTGGATCAGCGCTGCCGGTTTGGCCGTGGCGTAATCACGCGCCAACTGACGAATGGTTTGCGCCGGGACATGGGTGATAGCTTCAGCCCACTCTGGGGTTTTCTTGATGCCGTCTTTAGCCCCCATCAGATAAGCGACCAGCGATTCGTTGGCTGGCACGCCTTCCGGCATCGAACCCTCATCAAAGCCCAAGGTGTAGCGGGTGATAAACGCCTGATCATGCAGGTTTTCACTGATGATGACGTACATCATCGCATCCATCAGCGCGTTGTCCGTGGCGGGGCGCAACGGGATCCACTGATCCGCCAACGAAGACGAGGTGTCTGAATAACGTGGATCCACCACGATAAAGCGGGTGCCGTTCTGCTTCATCTGCTGAAAATAGTGATTGGTATGGCCAAAGATAGTTTCAGTAGGGTTATGTCCCCACAGGATCACCAGTGGCGTCTCGCTCAGGGTATCCAAGGTGTTGCCACTGGCCGCGGCCCCGTAGGTATAGGGGGTTGCCGCACCGGTGTTACCCATACTGACCGAGTGATAATACTCAAGGTAGCCGCCGGTCAGGCTTAGCAGACGGCGAGCCATTTTATCGCCTGAGAACGCGCCGCCGGTAACTGCGGTATTGTTATGGACGAAGCGCGAGGCGGGGCCGTATTTCTCGGTGATCCGTTTCAGGTTATCGGCAATTAACGTGGTCGCTTCATCCCAGGTGATACGGACAAACTTACCTTCGCCGCGTTTACCGACGCGCTTCATCGGGTATTTAAGCCGATCGGGGTGATAGACGAATTTACGGTAGCCGCGGCCACGCACGCAGGCGCGCATGATCGGCATTTCCGGATCAAACTCGGCATCGGGCAGGGTGGTGATGCGGGTAACCATACCGTCTTGCACATGGGCACGGATATCGCATTTACCGCCGCAGTCAAAGCTGCTACAGGTCGGAATGATGCGTTCTGCTGGCACAGTTCCAGCAGATGTGTCGTTTTTGATGCCCCCATTGGCATAGGCAAATCGAACGCCAACCAACGGGGCTGCGGCTAGTGCGCTGCTCACTTTAACGAAGTGACGGCGGCTAATCCCTGGTGGGGAATCGTTATTATATTTATCGGTCATGATATTTACTCAAAAGAAAAAATATTATCGACGGTTAGCCACTCTCGCTTCATTGCGAAATATCAAACGGATCTACTTATTTAGGGGTAATTTAATGATTTCATGACCGCAATGATAAAGTTACTCATTTGCGTTTAGCGTTTTGTTGTATTACATGGCAGGTAGTAGCAGTGAAATAAGAATATTCTTGGGTTGTTAACTTAAAAGTAAAAAGCGCCCATCATAAGTGATAGTTGCAGAAAAACGGTGCCATTCATTCTCTTTGTGAATGTAATGAACGGTATGAATTTACTGAAAAACCTTATTTCCCGTTATGTGTTCCGCTAACATTCAAGTATAAGGCATGGTTTCTACCATGCTGAGAAAATATGACGACTCTCGCATTGGTGAGAAAAACTTATGGGATTGTGACAAGCAAACTCATATACTGTATTGATTTAGGCTAAATTGAGGGACTGAAGGCTTATGAGGTACGATCCAGTTTCGCAAACTTTTGTTGATGATGACTACCGCCTGCAAGATCACCTTGATTTTAAGCGGCAGCATGCGGATATCAACTATGAAAAGCTGCATGCTCAGCTCAACGAAATGAAAGATGAGAACATGTATGCCTTACTCACGGTAGAGGAGGCGCAGTATTTCTTAAAAACCCTATGCGATCCCAATGCAAACCAGTCGTGGAAGGATGCGATGTTTTCCTGCATCGACCCGATGTCGTCTTTTGCTGGCAATATCGCCGAGGCACTGTCCGTAGGCAGGATCGCGATGGAGCTGAGAGGGTTTGGCGTCACGGCAACCGAATACGTGGGGAGAAATGGCAATCGCTACATCCGGTTGTCGGGATACCCTGGCATCAGAAGGTATTTAAATGCTACCCGCTACCTGATTGATAACCAGAGAATATTAGATATAGGCATCGGGACCAGAGGTATTGAGAATGGCATTATTGGTGGGGCAAGATTCTGTATTGTGTTTGCCGCCGCTTATCGCGCAGTTGAGTTGTTGCTAAAAGACGAATATGGTCTAACCGATTTCTTTGTAAATTTAACTATGGATATGGCTAAATTGGCGGTGTCAACTGGGGTTGCATGGGGAGCAAAAACGATAGCTACTGGTTTTATGGTCGCGGGAAGTAGTGTTGTTGGGATCGCTATTGCTGTGTTTGCCATCGGACTTTTCGTTAGCCTCTTATTATACTGGATTGATACGGAGTTTAAAATTAGTGAAAAAATAATAAAGCACTTGAAGTCCTATAAAATACATAACTCACCTTATCATCCAGATCAATTTTTTAACACTTGGGGGAGGCTCAGTCGTGGTTAAGTTAAATAGACCTATTTATGGAGCTTTCGCAATTTTTCTTTTACTCCTTGCATTTTGGGGTTGTTGGTTTTCTTTACGTGGGTACCTGGCCTTTTTTAAATTAAGTGAGCTTGTTATTTTTTCATGGAAGGTTGGGGTCTTGGTTTTCTTTGCTCCATGGGTTTTCTATTTTTCATATTTGACAATGTGTTGTGCAATAAAGAATAAATACTCAAAAATGAATAATAAAATAGCTAATTTTCTATCTACTATTGCTATATCTGGTGCAGTACTTAGCTTATTATCTTCGATGTATATTAGCCAAAATCTTAAAGATAATGGTTATAAAATCTGCCCAAGGAAGTCCTGGATGGCTCCAAATGAATATGTAAGAGATCTAAAAATGTGTCCGTAGTGAAATTGTTAACTCTTCTGTACTTGGAGGGTTCTCAGTGATGGATGATGTAACCAGACCGCGTTATGCCGTTTTTGCGGTTTTTCTTTTATTGCTTGTATGTTGGACTAGTTGGTTATCTTTAAGTGCTATATTGACTTCTTTAGATTAAGTGATGTCATTATTTTTTCTTGGTGAGTTGGGTTGATGGTTTTTTCAACACCTTTCATGCTTTACTTTTTATATGTTATTTTCAATTGAGAGGCTTGCCGACAAAAGCGAGCAATAAACTATTTGGTCGATTAGGCATGCTTGCTATGATTGGGGCGGTAATTAGTTTGTTTTTTCATTCTATGTGGGCTACAGCCTCAAAGAGAACGGCTACAAAACCTGCCCCGGAAAATCCTGGAATGCGCCGACAGAATATGTAAGGGATATGAAGTTGTGTTAATAACAAAATACCAGATACCCGTAAGAAGAGTATCTGGTCATGAAAATCAGTAAATCCTGTCATCCCAGATGCTATAACCAGAAGTGCCCGCGCTCTTATGGCTCCAGCTAATGGACTTATACTTTACCTGCACTTTTTCAAACGGCATTTTGTCACCCTCATCGATGGAATGGGGGTAGATACAGGTGATATCGACAAGGGTGGCCTCGGTCAATTTAACTTCGTAGTAAAGTTCTAACTGACCAGCGGGATTGACGCGGTAAAAGTAAAAAATGATGTCTATCGGTTCATTTTCCGTTATTGCCACACCGAGTAACGGAGATGACTTATCGATAGGCTTAATAAATTGTACAGGGTGGTGGGAGACATTCTGTTCACGGCTGATGCTATGATTTAAGCCTAATACCTGCACCTGATTTTCATGGCCTGCCTGGCACCGGTTGCCAATAGAGTCCAGCGATGAGCATCCGGCGGAGATTAGGCCCTGTCTCTTGCCGTTAATACTTGCGTAAATCAAATTAGACATATCGCTTCCTTATGTAGTCCATACCTTCATTAAAAACACGATCAGTGCCGCTGTGGCGGCGCTGGGGGCACCGTAAGTTCGAGCGTAAACCGAAAATGCTCGCCGCTTGAGTCCGTAAATTTCGCCTCGGCGATATGGCCTTCATTTTCCGCATACAATGAGAAAAAACGCTCCATAACCACCGATAATACTTCTACCGTTTCAAGTTGACTATTTTTAATACTTTCATTGAGTTGTCGATCCAGTTTGGCCACCAACTCATTTTGGTCATTAATGACATTGTTACTTGTCTTGGTCATGTCCATGCCTCTTTCATAAGAACAGTCACCACAGGCATTAATGAGAAGTGGTGGGTAATTTTTCAAGGGTGAGTTTGAGCATGCGACCATCTGAAACCTTCATCTCAGCGCTATCCGTCTTATTTGCTCTGAATAATAAAATGCAAATCCGCATCAGTAATGCCAGCTTTTCTTCGGGTATTAAGGGACTATCGCGTAGAGCCTGTTCAAGCTGCTCGACTAGTTGCTCCATCGCCGGAGTTTTATGACCGAATAGCGTCCTTGATTCTTTTTCCATACTAACCTCCCTTGTCATGAATCATCAATAATACAGATTACCTATAAATAACAGGGGTTGTCTATAAAAACGCATGCGCAGCAGTTTCTGTTATTCAAAATTAAAATGTCAGCCCCTTGTTCAATTATAAAAATGTATGTTATTGACGCTTTTATCTGTGCTTGATTGGCGTAGGTTACAATGCGAAAACAGACGTTGTTATTTACTTGACGGCGGCAGGGGACGCCTGAGCCGAATGGATCACAAATCCCGGTGGACAGAGGCTGCGAAAAAGCGACAATAAGCGGGTTAACTTAATCAAAGGACATGAAGTAATGCATACACTTGACGCTATTGAGCAACGCCGCGCGACCAAACAGTTCGATACCCAGCATGTGATGACGCTGGATGAGAAGAAAGCGCTGCTCAATATTGCCCTGCAAAACACCCCCAGTGCTTTCAACCTGCAACATTGGCGCCCGCTGCTGATCGAAGATCGTGCACAGCGTGAGCATATCCGCGAGGTGGCCTGGGGCCAGGCGCAGGTAACCGACGCCTCCATGCTGGTTGTACTGTGTGGCGATCTGTCCAGTTGGGAATCCCAGGTGAAAAACATCTGGCGTGAAGCGGCGGAACCGGTGCAACAGTTTATGCTGCCCGCTGTCGACCAATATTACCGTGGTAAGGCTCAGGTGCAGCGTGATGAAGTCATGCGCAGCAGCGGCTTGTTTGCTCAGACTTTGATGCTGGCAGCCAAGGCTCAAGGATATGACTCTTGCCCAATGGACGGCTTTGATTTTGACGCCGTGGGCAAGATCATCAATAAGCCCGAGCACTACCAGATTGCGCTGATGGTGGCGATTGGCAAGGGCATCGGCCAACCTTATCCGCGCATTGGTAAACTGCCGGTTGATGAGATTGTGCAGATCGACCGTTTTTAATTGAATTGCCTCTCTCCCCGTTGGGAGAGAGGTTGCTGAACTAACCCATCCCCTGAATAATTTTCCCCAAACTTTCACGCTGCGTTCCACTAAGCGCTTGCGCACCGCCGTGGCCTGCATTCTCTGCGATTAATTGATATAACCCCACCAGCCAATCGTAGATATACAGCGCCGTGTTATTGATCGGTTCTACCGGTAACGCAGTCATGCGTAGATCGGCGCTCTGGCTGGGTTTGGTAAAGATCTTATGGCCGCGGTTAATGCGGCTTTCTGGCCGTTGCGCCAGCGGACGCAGCTGGAAGCCAAGCCAGGCGACAAAATCCCCCAGCACCGTCAAGCTACAGGCGATTTGCCGCTCGACGTGATTTTCCCTGCTGTGGCCCGCGTGTCCCGGTTCGGCCAGGGCATTCCCTAAGCGTTGCCAGATATCCAGCCGGAAACTGGCGGTGATCAACTCATCGGCCAGCGTGGTCAAGGTGGTCGTTTCAACCGCTAGCAGGTCGATTAACGCACGATTATCAGCCAGATTACGCAGTTGGGTGATCCATAGCTGTTGCACCTGCAAAACCACGTTGGCGCCAGACTCCAGCGGAGATGCCGCTGTAGGTTGCTCGTCAAACAGATCTAACGCGATCGCCAAGGGATCGTCGTTATGCGGGCGATCTTGCTGTTGCTGGCAAAAGAGTGGCAGCAGGGCGTTGCGGTCAGGCAACAGGTGCTCCAGCAGTTCACCATGCAGCGTGGTGCGGTCTTGCAATGCTTTTACTGTGGCCTTGGCAAGGGGCGCTTTATTCTCGGTTTCTACATTGAGCCAGCGGCCAAGCAGGTTATGCCGTAAATCTTGCTCAAGCCGATCGAAACGTTGTTGCAGGCGGTTATGACGGGCTGCGACATTCACCGAAGTGAGAAGATAGTCGGTCATTCGCCGGACTTCATCTTCATTCATAGCCAGCAGCGTTCCCCAAACCTCGCCGGGATGGCCAACGTAACGTTGTACGGCTTGGTCAAAATGGGCCGACGAACGCCGATCGTACGGGGTAAATGCCCAGATCAACTCGGGATGCCCACGGCTGCCTTCTTCCTGATGGTGTTGTACCCAATAATCCAGCGCCCGGCCGACCATGGTTGCTTCTTCACGGCAGGCCGCCGCATGGCAGACGATCAACGCTTGCATGGCCTGTTGGTCGCTATAGCGTTGTAGCAACGTGAAGCTCTTGGCCTGCTGCAGGCTCTCGTCGTCTGCCCTATAGGCAGGCAGGTCCAGATAATCGGTCTGCGCAAAGCCGCTATGGGCCGGGGGGCTTTGTAATGGGATCAGCAATTCTGCGACCAATAACCTCAGCTCTGCCACGGGCATCGTTATCACACCGTTATCGAGTTTGAGCTGAACCTTGTCATCGGTCTCTTCCAGGTTTGCTGGCGTAAGGATGCCGTAGCTGGGCTGCTGATTTTCATCCGTCAGCAGGCTGAGCGGAGCCAGCACGCTTGCTGCGCCCTCAAGTTGCTCCAGCCGGTAAGCCAAGCGACGATAACAGGCGGTTAGTGCCGGTTCTTTCCCCCACAGCGGAGCAAATAACTGTGCCCGGTCATCAATGGACAGATAGGGAGCGATAGCCAAGGCGTTTGGCCAGTATTCGCTGTCCCAGCGCTGTTGTAACCGTGGGTCGTCTGTACGCAGGCTATCCCAGAGGGCAATAATATCATCGGCACCGATACCCGGCAGAGCCTGAGGTTGGCAACGTTTTGTCAACGAGGTGAGGAGTTCTTCGATCTCTGTCTTTTCTATTGTCTGTAGCATATGACTGCTACGCGCCAACATGCACACTAGCTCCACCGCCGTCAGCAACTGAAGCTGCACCGGATAATCAGGATCTTGTTGAGCTACGGCGTGGCTAAAGCGGATCGCTATCCCTACGGCGGAGTGCCCTGGACGGATGTGCGTCAGGTAATCCAGGGTTTTACCGGCGAAGGTGGTCGCCAGGCAGTCTGGCTCGGCCGTGGCCAGCGAGGCGATAAGATGATTTTTTGCCGCTTGCGATCGGCCATAAAAGCCCAGCGATCCCGGTTGAGTGGCGGCAATCGCCAGCCGCTGAAGCCGAATGCGACATCGGCGCAGGTTAAGCATTAGGGTTGGCGCTTCTAGTGCAAAACGGGGCGTCTGCAGGTGGGCATTATCCGCCCAGACCAGCGCCTGAGCGATACCTTGATTTAATAACGGCCAGCGCTGGGTAAGCGGGGAGATTGGGGGGATGGCTGACTTCATGCAAAAACGCTCCCGCTGTCGATCCAATAGTGGGTAGCCCCGGTGGCAATGTCGATCAGCGTATTCAATTTGAGTTGCAGATGTTCGGTGGGGACCGGACTACCGTCTTCCAGTTCGGCGCTAGTGACGCTCCAGCGAGCGGGAGAGTCCGGCTGCGGAGCAATTTTAACCCGTAACAGGTTATCGCCAGCCAGGTTACGCGCCAGTTGTGGAGCGATAATCGTCAGGGTAAACAGCGGTGCGGCGGGCCAGTGCTCGTTATCTAACTGACGGAATCCCAGGCACAACGCGCCGTTGAGGGCAAAGCTGACATTGCTGTCCAAGCCGCCATCCGGGGTGTCCAGATCGAGATCGGCATAAAAAACCTGATTGGCGGGCAGGCGATTGTCCCCATCCAGGCGCCCCAAATAACGCACCGTTGAATAAGGGCGGAAATCGGCCGCTTTGAAGTAAACCCCCGGTAAGCGTAACTCCAACGCTAACAGACACAGCATCGCCCCCACCGCCGCAGTGGATTTGGGATTGTCGATCCGCCCTTGCTGGCTGAAAGGATACCAGCTGCTGGTGTGATAACCATCCAGCGAAACGATGCGGTTGATCGGCACCGGCTGCAGCTGCCGGAACAGGGCCTGAATGCCGGGGAACCGGGAAGGACGACCAGTGAGCAACAGCACGTCGCAGTTGTGCAGGGCGATCACCTCGGTCAACAACCGCAGATTGCGGGTAAGCGCCATGCGCGGTGCCAGGAATTCGGCGTGCAAGTGGCTTAGCCGCAGGATTAGCGGCGTCTGCAAAACGTCGAACAGTTCTGCCTCTGCCGGTAAACCGCGTTGTACCGCAGCATTGATATATTTCAATACGTTATCGGTGGGCTTTTGCGTCAACAGTTCGCCCAGCACGGCGTCTATCTCGCTGCGAGTCTGCACCGGGGTGAAGCTTTCATAGCGCTCCAGGATCGCCTGAGCGAGCGGGATAAAAAGTTGCAGTGTCACTTGTTGCTGCAGCACTGGGCTCTCTTCCTGGCCAAACAGTTCTGCCATCAGAGCTGCCGGTTCTGCCACGCCGACGCGTTTGAATTCGGCCTGTAGGGCGGGTAATAGATACAGGCGGATCACTTCCAGCAGAATGTCATCGCCCGCCACCTTGAACCCTTCACGGAATAACAGATGCGGCGTCACTTTGACGTTGTTGCCAGCCGTCTCTTCCAGACGGTACTGGGTGATTGCCAAATCGGTGGTGCCGCCGCCGATATCCACCGAGGCAATACGCAGCGTTTTCCCCGGTTCAGCGGAGTCTGGACGTGCCATGGCGCTAAAGAACGCCTCCGCCTGGCCCGCGAAGTTGACCTGGATTTCGTTATACAGATAGACCATCTGGCCACAGGTGGCCTCATCCCACTCCATCTGCACGGCAGGGACTGGCACCGAACTGGCTATGCCGCTCAAGTCTTCGTCTACCGAATGCCAACCCATGCCTTGCCACACGAGCGCGATCGCTTCATGCATCCGCTGGCGGAAGATTTCACGTTCCGGTACCGGCATAGCGGAAGGCAGGGTCAGAATGATATTACGCAAACGACGAGGTGCTGCCCCGTCCCGCAAAGACAGGCGCTGGGCCACGCTGTTGATCTGCATCAGCGCCTGGGCCAACAGCTCGCTCAGCATCAGGGCCATCAGCGAACTGCGGCTGTAGTTTGGGGTGAAAACCGGCAGGCGCTCTTCCGGTGGCAGGCTGGATAACGGCTGGCCTTGGTCATTGATCAACAGAGCCAATGGTTTAGCGATAGCAGGCGGTTCCTGCAGGCAATGCTCTGCCGTACGGTTGAGGCGCCAGCCTGGGGCGTAGCTCTCCTCATCCCACAGATAGCGCCGTGGGCTGGATAGGCCGGTAGATGCCGTATCGCCTTGCCGCTGTAGCGCCAGACGGCAGGCTTCATGGCCCACCCGAGTCAGGGAAGGCCAGAGAAACGCATCGTCGCGGCCACTTTCAAACGAATAATTGGCCTTGCCAAAGTTGGCGGGGGCAAATTCCGTGCGGCTGGAAAACAGGCCTTGGTGCAGATAATGCGGTTCGCTGAGATCGCGCAGTTGCAGTTCATAGCTGTGTTTCAAGCCGTTGCGTTCCGCCGGGTGATCTTCTACCAGGATGCCGCAGGTATGAGAGTTGCCGACATCAAGTATCAAATCCACATTCACCGCAGCTTGCTGCACATCGCTGCCTAGGGTGATATTCGGCACGTTTAGTTGGCTGCCCAGCAGTTCCAGCAGGTTCAGGTAATGTGCCTGGTATTCAAATTCGCGCAGCGAAGCGTTGATATTGCGTTCCGGGCGCTGCTCCAGGGCGATGGCCTGTTGGGTAAAGACCTCGCGTAGCCAGCCATCCACCCAGGTGGCATCCAGGAAATCCCCAAGATCCTGGCTATGGTGCGCCAGCGCAAAGCTCAACCCGGTGATGATGTCCTGCTGATTAGGGGCCAACTGTTGGTTTTCATGCCCTGCTGGATAGACTTGGGTATCAAATGCCAACGTGATGCGCAGCGTGTGGCCTTGCCGATCCGGCTGATCCAAACGTCTGATTTGCATACGTACCCAGTTGTCCGGCCCGCTGAGAAAACTGTTTGGCGGGTTGAAGCGCAAGAACGGCAGCGGTAACCAAACGCGATCTAGCAGCCGCAATGACTGCTCCAGAGGAAAGCTGAATTCCGGGCGCACCATTTCGGCCGGTTCGCCTGGGGCTACCGGCAGGAAATAGCGATCCTTGGCCTGATGATAGTTCAGCCGCAGCAGTGGGCCGTTGGCGGTCTGTCGGACAAATTTGCCAGTGCGCTCGGCATCCAATACCGGCGTAAGGGAGAAGTCCAGAAATTGGATCCCGCTGTTGGGTATCAGCGTAACGCGCTGCGGATATGCGATGGGGGTCGCCAACATTATTTACTCTCGCGCTTGATCGTCATAGGGAATACCGTTTCGTTGTTGCCATAGCGCCCGCTGCATTCTGCGGCTGCGCCAGCTTCACCTTGCTTACACACCAGCTCCGGCATTTGATAACGGGAACCGTCGCTGCAACGGGCCTTGGTACGGCTGTTGATCACCAGATTGCCGGATTGCATCAGACCGGCGTTGACCTCAACCCGGCAGGTGACTTTGTCACCCTGAACGATCCTGGCGGTGCCCTTGCCACGGTTAAACTGATACAGCAGGCTCGGCGGTTTGCCGGTCAGCGGATCCTTGATCACCAAGGTGACGCGCCATTTGCCGTTGAGGAAGGCGGTTGAACCGGCCTTTACCGCTTCGGCGGGTAACGTCAGCGCCAGTTTATCGACCACTACCGGCGTGATGACCGGCGGGGGCAGCACCTCCGCATAGCCTAATGGCAACTGTAGAGCGGCGGGAGTAATAACCGGCTTGGGTTGTACCTTGACCGGCTCAACCGTTTTTATTGCTGGCTGAGGGGTTGGCTTAGGGAGTAACAGCCAGATCCCGGCGGCCAGAATGAAAGCAGCAGGCAGTAGCAGCAGCCACCAGGCGTGGTGAGGCTTGTCATCCGCCGTGGGGGGCTGCGGTGCTGGCGGTTGCGGTTCAGCAATGGGCTCAGCAATGGGTTCAATAATCGGTGGGGCGATGGGGAGAGCTGGGCGATCTTTCGGACGTAGGCAATCCAAAGGCGCGTTACGGATCTTGCCATCGGCTTTCACGCAGCCCCAGAAGGTGATCACCGGTTTGCCATCTACCAGGAATACGGCGTTCTGATCCGGGAACTGCATGGCCTTGCTGAGCAACGCCGCAAACATTTGCAGGTTGGCTTTACCACTGTGGCGAGCGCGTAGACTGATGGCTTCTGCGGTGGTCTGGAAATGTTCCAACAGCGGCAAGGCGGCTGCCCGTGCATCGTCATCGGCCGCTTGCCAGGAGATCGCCCGCCCAGCGATTGGCGCATACCAGTCAATGCGGTCGCCTTGCGCGTTGGGGATCGCCAGGCAATTCGCTACGCCTGGCTGTTGCTGGAGGCGCAACGCCTCACGTAACTGCGACGCCAACGCATAAACAGGTTGCCCATTTTCGCCCAATGTAAGAACGTCATCTAGATTGCCACTGCGTAAAAAGGGTTTTGCCACACCGGATGCCTTGCTTGTTAGCGATACCCTATGGATTTCAAGCTGCAGCTAGGCAACAAACTTACTCATCCCCAGGAGCTTACTTTTGGTAAGTGACTGGGGTGGGTAAGTGCAGTTAACACCGCTGCAGCTTGAAAGACGACGGGTAAAACGGCTAGTTTAAGTGGCTATAGCCTGATCAAACGGCTGAAAACAGGGGCAAAGTGGCATCTGTTTTGTGCATCGGATTGCCAGCGGTAGCGAACGATATTATCCTGCAACTTGCTGTTTTGCTTTTCCGAGAAAGACCTTGAGTTTAATTGGAGTGGATGTAGCGATGAAAACGCCGGAGATACCTGCGAATGAAGTACAGCGATTGAAGGCTCTGCGTTCCCTGCATCTGTTGGACACTCTGCCAGAAGAACGCTTCGATCGGGTGACACGCATGGCCCGCCGGTTGTTTGGTGTACCCATTGCCTTGGTGAGTCTGGTCGACGAAAACCGCCAATGGTTCAAGTCCAACTGTGGGCTGGGGGCGGCTACGGAAACGCCAAGAGATATCTCGCTGTGTGGTCACGCCATCCTGGGTAACGATATTTTGTGCATTCCCGATACGCTGCAGGACGATCGCTTTGCGGATAATCCGCTGGTCAAAGACTCACCACACATCCGTTTCTACGCCGGTTGCCCATTGAGCTACTCCGGCGATCTCAAGATGGGTACCCTGTGCCTGATTGATGACAAACCCCGGCAGTTTGATGCCGAAGATGCGGTGGCGCTGCGCGATCTGGCCTCGATGGTGGAGGATGAGCTACGTGCCTTTCAGGCATCAACCTCTGACGAACTGACGCAAATATCCAATCGCCGTGGTTTTATCTCCCTGGCAGGTCATATGCTGCATCATTGTCAGATGAAAGGGGTTAAGGCCAGCCTGATATTTATCGACCTCGACAAATTCAAGTTGATTAACGACACCTTCGGCCATGGGGAAGGTGACCGGGCGTTAATCTACTTTTCCGAGCTGATGAAACGGGTGTTTGGCTATTTTGACGTGATAGCCCGTTTAGGCGGTGACGAGTTTGTCGCGCTGATGGGCAGCCGTACCAAAAGCGAAGCCGAACAGGGGATTTTAGCCTTGCAACGCTACGTGGATGAACATAATGCTTCACAGATCACCCCTTACCAACTGGCGTTCTCCTATGGCATCGTCGAGTTTGATCCCTCTGCGCCCCATAGCCTGGAAACCTTGCTGGCAGAGGGAGACTCCACTATGTACCGGATCAAGAAATCCAAGTTCATGCAGGGGTAATCGGCATGTTATTTGCCCCACCAGACTCATGTTGAATCGATGGCTAATTCGGTAGGGTAGTACTGAGCATGCGTTACGTTACTATTAAGTGTGAGACAGTCGATTGAAAACAAAACAGTCAAAAATCCCCAAATCAATTTATAGGCCCATGCATTGCGACGAGTTTGACCTATGGGCGGACCTCTCTTTAAATGACTATATTGAAGACCTGATGACCAATCATCGGTACAGTCGTAAAAAAGCCAAGGAAGAAGCGTCTAAATCATTTAAAACAGCCTTGCCGGCGGGTATCAATACTCAAAATAACCATTTTAGAACTTATGAACATGACGCTCAGGCTGCGGGATATCTATGGTTCAGCTTGGAAGATAACTCGGCTTTTTTGTCAGATATAATGCTTATCCCAGAATTTCAGGGTAAGGGGATGGGCAGGGATTTTATCCGTGCGTTCCTGAATGAGCTGACTCGCCAGGGTGCGTATGAGGTAGAACTAAGAGTGTCACCGGACAATCAAAGGGCTTTAAAATTATATAAAGAGTTTGGTTTTCGGATAACGGGTTTTGATATGAGTCTTTTGCTGGAACCCGAGTTATCGGCAATCCGTTAATCATAATGTTCGGGGACAATGGTTTACTTCTGATTGCCTACTTACACCGCCTGTTAGATTCAGGAGAAATGACTATTAATCCCGCCCCCCTTGCTGTGCTGCAGTTACCTCAAATCATCTCTGGGAAGATCGGCGGTATTTCAATCAGTTGCTTGTCTTGCGAGTTGGCATCGATCAGCGCAAACGCCGCCTGCAACATCTTGTTGACGTCCTGCTTCACCATCACGATGTCATGGCCTAACAGCAGTACGAAAGGGTCCCAGTCAAAACAGCCCATCACCGGCTGTTTATCACCGCGATAGCCAGACGCTACCAACCAGCGCATCACGCCTTCAAGCGAGATCGTCGAGTTGACGAACAGCCCGGTTCGCAGATCGCCGCCTTGAGCAATAAACGTTTTCATCGCCAGCTCGGCCTTGTCTGGGGAATAGCCGCAGGCCAACAGATTCTCTTCGATGACCTCAACGCCTAACTGCCGGTGGGCATCTCTGAAGCCGCGCAGGCGTTCCGTGGTGTTATGGTCAACCCCGCGTCCCCCCACGAAGATCAGCGGCTTGAGGTAGCCCAGCCGTTTTTCACAGTTGGCCAGAATTCGTAACGTTAGCTCTTTGGCCCCGGCATAGTTATCGGTGATCACCGAAGGGGCGAGGGTGCCTGGCAGATCGAGATTCAGCGTTGAAATACCGGAGGCGGCGCAGATCTCGGTGATATTGTCGGGGGCGGTAGCACCGGTGGAAATGATCCAGTCAACCTGATAGGAAAGCATGGTACGCGCCGCTTCGATTTCCAGTTCAGGATCACGGCTGGTGCAGGTGATCACCGGGAACAGGCCGCGTTCACGGGCCATCGATTCAAACAGCTCGACGATCGAACCAAAGTAACGGTTGTCATATTTTGGGACGATCATGCCGATCATCGTCGATTTGCGGCGGCGCAGCAGGCTGGCCTGCTGATTGACGGTATAGCCTTGTTCTTCGGCCAAACGCAGGATTTTTTCTGCCAGTTGGGCGCCGATGCGGCGCTTTTTCCAACTGCCATTGAGCACGGCGCTGACCGCGCTTGAGGAGGCTCCGGCCAGTTCGGCCAGATCGTAAATCGTCGTTTTCTTTGCTTTGAACCCAGTCACAAATTTCGCTCCCCAATTTTCTATATCTTGACAGTAAAAATAAAAAGTAGCAATTATGCTCAATCGATTGAGCGCCATGAGCAAAGGGTGTGACAGAGGACGTAAATACCCTCTCACCCCAAACCTCTCCCACACGGAGAGGGGGCTGGTACGGCGTTGGGGTCAGCTGCGGTGGTACGTTTCCAACCCTTGCAAATATATAGCTGGGTCAGGAACAGCTGCACGCTTTAGCCCTTGCGAATTCGGTGCTTAAGTCAGGCTCGGGAGCTAATCCGTGGCACGCTCGGTTCCCTCTCCCTTTGGGAGAGGGTTAGGGTGAGGGGCAATATCGACAGCCAAATTCTTAACGCGATGAACTTACACGCAGTGACTTCGTCGTGATGATTTGATCTTTTGTTTAATAAAGGAACCCAACCATGACAGATTTCACCCAATTGAATTTCTCCCTCAAAGGTAAGGTCGCGGCGATCACCGGTGCGGCCTCGGGTATCGGCCTGGAGTGCGCGCGGATTTTCCTGCAGGCCGGGGCTAAAGTGGTGCTGATCGATCGTGACCAGGAAAAGCTGCAACGCCTCACCGATGAACTTGGCGAAAACGCGTATCCACTGGTCATCGATTTGCTCAACCCACAGCAGGTTTCCGGTATGCTGCCCGGCATTCTGGCTGCTGCCGGACGCCTCGATATTTTTCACGCCAATGCCGGAGCCTATATTGGTGGCCCGGTGGCGGAAGGCGATCCGGACGTTTGGGATCGCGTGCTTAATCTCAATATTAACGCCGCGTTCCGTTCAGTGCAGGCGGTGCTGCCGCATCTGATCGAGCAAAAGTCTGGCGATATTCTGTTTACCAGTTCGATCGCCGGGGTCGTACCGGTGATCTGGGAACCGATTTATACCGCCTCAAAATTTGCCGTTCAGGCGTTTGTGCACTCCACACGCCGCCAGGTAGCGCAGTATGGCGTACGGGTTGGCGCCGTGTTGCCAGGGCCGGTGGTTACCGCGCTGCTGGACGATTGGCCAAAAGCCAAGATGGATGAGGCTCTGGCCAACGGCAGCCTGATGCAGCCAAGGGAAGTGGCAGAAGCGGTGTTGTTTATGGTAACGCGCTCTAAGCATGTCACCGTGCGTGACCTGGTGATCCTGCCAAATAGCGTCGATCTCTGATAGGTGAAAATGATGAACAATCAACAGCAGGTCGTTATCGGTGTCGATGTGGGTTCAGGCAGCGCGCGGGCAGGGGTTTTTGATCTCTCCGGTACCATGTTGGCGCATGCCAGCCAAGAGATCACCCTGTTCCGCGGCCCTGAAAATTATGTTGAACAATCCAGCCGTGAGATATGGCAAGCGGTGTGCACCAGCATCAAGCAGGCGGTTGCCGCATCCGGTATTTCCCCAGACAACGTGGCAGGCATTGGCTTTGATGCCACCTGCTCCCTGGTGGTACTCGATGTAGACGGCAAACCTCTGGCGGTAGGGCCATCGGAAGATCCCGACCGCAACATTATCGTGTGGATGGACCATCGGGCAACGGAGCAGGCCGAGCGGATCAACGCCACCGGCCATCCGGTACTTAACTACGTTGGCGGAAAAATCTCCCCAGAAATGGAGACGCCCAAGCTGCTTTGGCTGAAGGAGAACCGTCGTGCAGTCTACGATAGCGCCTGGCAGTTCTTCGATCTGGCCGATTTCCTGACCTGGCGCGCCACAGGAGATCTGGCTCGTTCCGTCTGTACGGTGACCTGCAAATGGACCTATCTGGCCCATGAGAAACGTTGGGACCCGGACTATTTCCGCACCATCGGCCTTGAAGAGTTGGCAGACGAAGCGTTCCGCCGCATTGGGGAACATATCAAAGAACCTGGTACGCCTTGTGGCAACGGCTTGACGACAGAAGCTGCCAAAGAAATGGGATTAGTGGAGGGCACGCCTGTCGCCGTGGGCTTGATTGATGCTCATGCTGGCGGCATTGGTACCGTCGGTGTTGGCGGTGGTGTCACCAATAACCTGGCTTACGTGTTTGGCACGTCGTCCTGCACGATGACCACCACGCAAAACCCGGCCTTTGTTCCAGGCGTTTGGGGGCCCTATTACTCAGCGATGGTGCCTGGGTTCTGGCTTAATGAAGGTGGGCAAAGCGCGGCGGGGGCGGCGATCAAACAGCTGGTCTCGTTCCACCCCGCGGCACCAGAGGCGGCGGAGCAGGCTAAGGCGTTGGGTATTTCACTGCCAACCTTGTTGGCCGATTTGGCGCTGACCAAAATGGTTTGTGCGTCGTCAGCAGCAAAACTTGCCAATGGTCTGCATGTGGTTCCCGAGTTCCTTGGCAACCGCGCCCCCTTTGCCGATCCCCATTCCCGTGCCGTGGTGGCCGGGTTGGGTATGGAAAGCAACCTCGATAACCTGGTGGCCCTATATATTGCCGGTATTTGCGGGATTGGCTATGGGCTCAGGCAAATCCTCGATGCCCAGTCCCAGATGGGCGTCACCGTTGAGCAGATCGTGATCAGTGGCGGGGCTGGCCGTCATCCGTTGGTGCGGCAGTTGCTGGCGGATAGCTGTGGCTGCACGGTAGTGACAACCAAGGCGGAGGAGCCGGTATTGCTGGGGTCGGCGATCCTGGGAGCAGTGGCGGGGAAGGTTGCCACCTCGGTGGAGCAGGCGATGGCGCAGTTTTCCGAGTTGGATAGCCAATATCAACCGAATGCGGATTTCCACCCGTTGCACGCTAACCGCTATGAGGCCTATAAGCTGTTGCAGAGCACGGCCAAACGGATCCGTGAGGAGCTGCAATAAGTCGGGAAACTCAAGGGGCGCAGCATGCTGTGCCCCTACGAATTATCTTCTGCCGCTTCCTTCAGTAACCATTCGCTAAATATTTCCATCGCCGGGGTCATTGCCTTCGATTTTAAATGGGTTAACCAGTAACTGCCCATGTTGATTTCGGTAGCAAACGGGCGCACCAGCTGCGCGGTGGCGAGTTCCCGGGCAAACATTTTCGGTGGGGCTAATGCCACACCACCGGAATGGATAGCGCTCTCGATCATCAGACGGGATGAATCAAAGATCGCGCCATTAACTCTCACCGCCTGCAGGCCAGCGGCGACAAACCAGTTTTCCCACTCTTCAGCACGGTAAGAACGCAGCAGATCCTCTTGCAGCAAATCGGCAGGGGTGACGAGCCGCTTAGCCGTAGCGGGGGTACACAACACGGTCAATGGAGCATCAAACAGCATTTCGTTATGGGTTGATGGCCACAAACCCATGCCAAAACGGATGGCGAAATCCAGCCCTTCGGCGGCCAGATTGACAACGTTATTGTTGGTGCGCAGCCGCAGTTCGACAAAAGGATGCTCTTGCCTGAACCGATCAAGGCGCGGCAACAACCAGCCCACGGCAAAGGTGCCGACGGCAGCGACGGTGAGCACCTCCTGGAATTGTCCCCCTTCAAACTGCCGGAAGGCTTTCTCAATATGGCCAAAGGCGTCGGTTAGCACGGCAAACAGCGCCCGCGATTCCTCCGTCATTTCTAAACCACGGGGTAAGCGTTTAAACAGCACCATACCCAGGCGCTCTTCAAGCAGCCGAACCTGTTGGCTAACGGCGGCCTGGGTAACATAGAGCTCCAGCGCAGCCCGTGTGAAACTCAAATGTCTGGCTGAGGCTTCGAAAGCACGTAGGGCATTCAGGGGAAGATTAGAGCGCATAGGTGTTATCCAAAAGATTTTCTTTATGCTAGAGAAAATTCTTGTCGCTTGTCAATAACGGCCTAACAGAGGATATTTCCCGCCATCTGAAGAGAACTCCGCTGCATTAATCTATTTTATGTGAGGCAAAACATGGTTAAAAATACATTACGTCAAACCACCCTGATGGTCGCTACGGTTATGCCGTTGCTGTTCGGTAGCGCACCGCTATGGGCGCAATCCGCTAATGCCAAGGCGAATATTCAGCAGCAACTGTCTGAACTGGAGAAAAACTCCGGTGGCCGCCTGGGCGTGGCGCTGATCGATACCGCTGATAATTCGCAGATCCTGTATCGCGCGGATGAACGTTTTCCCATGTGCAGCACCAGCAAGGTGATGGCGGTGTCGGCGTTGTTAAAACAGAGCGAGACGGATAAAAATCTTTTGGCTAAGCGGATGGAGATCAAGCAATCCGATCTGGTCAACTACAACCCGATCGCCGAAAAACACCTGGATACCGGGATGACCTTGGCCGAGTTTAGCGCCGCCACTATCCAGTACAGTGACAACACGGCGATGAACAAGATCCTTGAGCATCTTGGCGGCCCGGCAAAGGTTACAGAGTTTGCGCGTACTCTTGGCGATAAAACCTTCCGTCTCGATCGTACCGAACCCACTTTAAATACCGCTATTCCGGGTGATAAGCGCGACACCACCTCGCCGCTGGCGATGGCAAAAAGCCTGCAAAACCTGACCTTGGGCAAAGCGCTTGGTGAACCACAGCGTGCTCAACTGGTTGAATGGATGAAGGGGAACACTACCGGCGGAGCCAGCATTCGTGCAGGTCTGCCAACTACATGGGGGGTTGGGGATAAAACCGGTAGCGGTGATTACGGTACCACTAATGATATCGCCGTGATTTGGCCAGCTAACCACGCACCGTTGGTATTAGTAACCTATTTCACGCAGCCACAGCAGAATGCCGAAGCTCGTAAAGACGTGTTGGCTGCGGCTGCTAAAATTGTCACCGAAGGACTTTGAATCGGGGATATTCACCGCGTAGACGCGCAGTGATTTTGTCAGCATAAAAAAGGCCGGAAAATCCGGCCTTTTCTGATCACGCCAGGCGATTAATAATCAATGGCATCGCGGATAATCGGGCAGGTCATACAGTGGCCGCCGCCACGGCCACGGCCCAGCTCACTACCGACAATCTCAATGACCTCAACCCCTTCTTTGCGTAGCTGGGTATTGGTTTTGGTATTACGATCGTAAGCCAGCACCACCCCAGGAGAGAGCGCCACC
>NZ_LXKR01000056.1:0-91 GCF_001692375.1 Serratia sp. 14-2641
TGATGATATTGCAGCGTGACACAACTTAACCAGCTTCGTGACTCGAGTGTAGCTGTGATCGCTTGCTGCAAGACACCACTTTTTTTTTTTT
>NZ_LXKR01000056.1:137-11717 GCF_001692375.1 Serratia sp. 14-2641
GAGATGTGTATAAGAGACAGCACCCAAAGCGCGCGATTTGTTCCCCTCCACGCCCGCACGTGAAAAGTGTCGATTTTTATGCACTGGTGCAACCTGCCCGAAGCCGCGCCAGCTCTAGCTCTGAACGGCCTGATTATGGTCAAAAAAACTGTGCAATCCTATGCGTTTTTATGCTGCTATTCACAATGTTTTTCATAGCTGAAAACTTGATGGTTCATGTGGGATGAATTTAATTAAATCACTTTTCTAGCTATGCCTAAATCAGATGGAAGTTTAAGCTCTGCATTACTATCACAGATAGAAAACATACTTATAAAAAAGGACATAGCCAAGCCTCTTGATTAATAAGTTATTAGCTTATTAAGGTTGAGTTATCGACACAATTTGCTGATATCGTATGTGGAAAAGCTGTGCCATAACTCACATTGTGAGGTAGTAATTTTCACTTTCGAACAGAATCAGCACTATCTCAGAAGAATGAAAAAAAATACGTGCTATAACCATCTTATGCATTTAAAGTTTGCGACCATTCTAACGACATGTTGCAACGGATAAAAAACGACCACACAGTATGAAAGACATTGACGTAAGACGGGCTGTTCATTCAAAAATCCTTAGAGAACACCATAAGGATCCAGACACACTTATAATTGATGAGTTTGTAATGAACTTAGGGGCTAGTCGTGCCGATATCACTGTGATCAATGGATTAATGCATGGGTACGAGCTAAAAAGCAAAAGTGACAACTTGTTACGTTTGCCGACGCAAGTTGAATACTATTCATCCGTAATGGATAAAGTGACTCTCGTTGTATCTGAATGTCATGCAGATGCTGCTTTGAAGATCATTCCTGAATGGTGGGGGGTTAAAATAGCTACCGAGGGTGCCAGGAATGCTGTCCATCTGCACAACGAGCGTACAAATCGGCTGAATCCTTCGGTCAATAAAGTTGCTCTTTCGATGTTGCTTTGGAAAGATGAAATGCTATCAATTTTGACTGAACAAGGCCAAGAACGTGGTTTGAAGAGCAAACCACGTAGATTTTTATGGCTGAAACTATCTGAATGCTTGGACATCGATCAGCTACGTAATGAAGTTCGGGCGAGACTTAAAGCCCGTACAAACTGGCGAGTTGATCAACAACCTTTGTAATATGATGATTTTGCCCAATTCTTCGCCAAACCTCAGCACTACCAAATTTGTGGGTTGGTAATGGGTTTTGTAGGTATTGGGCATGAGTAACTGCATAATCATTAATATCCTGATCTCCAACACTAAATGCTGCGCCTGAATACTCTCTATGACCAACTATAGCCTGTGCGTGAGCCCCATATTGATCGTATCCGTATTGATTGGCGACTTGACCTCTGAATACCCAAAAATCATCGTTTCCCGTATAGCGTACGCTTGCGGAAACGCTAGGGAATCTGGTGGCTAATCTTGTATAATCAGGATGTTGTACACCGTAATCACTATAAATTACTCCTCTGGCTAACTCTGCTCCGCGACATAAATTCTGCCATAAATGCCATTCAAAACGAGGTTGGCAATGAACGCCAATAGATATTTGGCTTAGATCTACAGGGAACGACCCCGCGGCTAATATTACACGTCTGAAACTATTCAAATTTTGAAGGTTATTAATTAAACCCAAGGCGAGCATCTTACTCCGGCCTGACTGCCATGATTCTTCAGAAACTGAGTCTCTTAAGTCAATGACAACGTCAATATTTTGATGTGATATATTCAATCGACTGATGTATGCAGATACCAATTGGGGGTTGGCAAGGTCGATCGTCGTTAAACGAAGGCACACTTCCCCCTGAACAAGTGAGTCAATTTCTCGTAAGTAGGACACCGTTCTTGTCGGTGAACTGACAGGCACAACATGCAAACCAGCCATTCTAGCCTGTGTTATTGCATTAGTTATTGGGTAAGTATCACCAGCATCAATGAATTGTTCGTCGATAAGAATACCATCAATATAAATAAATGGAATATTAGCGCATGCCGCTGCTAGTTTCCTATCGAAACCATTTAACAAGATATCATAAGTTTTATTAGGAACATCGGTATCTGGGTCTAACGGGACTGGCTCGATTTCGAAAAGGGGAATGATTTTTGACTTAACGCTTGGTGTCAGTTGCGTAATTGCTGAGAATTCCGCGCGCTTAGTCTTTAAAATTGGTACGTATGATGCACCTTCCACAGGAATTTCCTTATACAAAACATAGACAAAAAACAATATGAATAAATGGGATTGCTCTATTCATCCTTTTTTCATGGTGGGACAAGCATTATGTCCACCAGTTTAATTTTATCGGCTTTGTTAATTTATTTGTCAACATTTAGTTTAAGAATGTGTATGTTATATCTCATTGATAATCGGAATTTGACCAAAGAAGCGCTAAGAAAAGGTAATTAGCTATCGTAGAGTTATTCTATAGCGGCACTTTATTTTTTTATCAATGTGATAGGTGGATTCCCTAAAGCATGTACTCTTTTCATCAAAGCGTCTTTTTGTTGCACTGGTGAACGTGCCATTGTATACAGCACACCTTCTTTACCAGCGCGGTAACGCGTTCCTTCAATATCAACGATCTGCTCCATCACAAGGCGGCGTAGCGCTGCGCGACTGATATCGATCCCGATTGTGAAGGCGTAATCATCCAATAGGCGGATCAGTTCGTCTTGATTTGGTGACAGAGCGGCCTCGCCTGGCGTTGAATTCCTGGTTGTTGTTGGTCTTTCCGGTTTCTGTCGTTGATCATCTCGGATCCGTTTGAGCATTTCCCGGCGCTGCTTGATACCTAGCAGCTCAAAGTTGATGCGTTCCGCTGGATTATACGTGGCAATATCGCCCCCTTTGCTGGGTAAATTTTGCTCAATGGGACAGTTATTGCCACGAGTCCAAGGGGCGGAAGGGCCGCCCCGCAGGTCAACGGCACCCCCCGCGCGGTCGTTGCCGTTGGCGCTGATCGCGGTGTTAGTGGTGTTGCTGTCGGTTTTGCGCACCATCTGCCAGGTGCTGGTGTGGGTACAGATGCGGGAATCATCCCCCAGGCTCGGCGCGTATACGCCATAGATGCGCACACCGTGGTCACCGTAGGCGCTCGGTTTGTCTGACTCGGTGTACGCGGTGCGTACAACGTGGAACTTGCGAGGGATCAGCACGCCGCCCTGTTTAAGGATGTAGGTCGCGAAGCAACCGGCATCGGCAGCGGATAGTACATCGTCGACCGCCTTGTCCTTGATGCGCGGGGTCTTGCGACCGGTCACGCCCTTGCGGGACATCTGGCCAGACAACAGACGCAACTCGCGGTAAGCCTGGCGGGAAGGTATGCCAAAGAAGCGGAATTGCTGCACACGGTGCAGCGATGCCCAGGCGGTGACGTTCTCCACCGTGTCTTTGAGGGACTTCCCGGTCTCTTTGCTGATGATGTCTTTCAGTCCGCGACCGTCGATATTTTTACTGATGTATTTCGCCAGGTAGCTGGTCGGCGTGCCTTTCTTCTTGGTGAGTAGTTCGGCGAAAAAACGGGGCTTGATGTTCTTGCCCAAACCCGGACCCAATTCGGCGCGGTCTTCACGGATGGCAAAGTCCCGCATGATTTTGGTGATGGCTTTACGGTCACGCTTGCGCATGAAACAAAGCAAATGCCAGTGGACGGTGCCGTCGTGGTGCGGCTCGGCCACGCGTACGCCATACCACCGCAAGCCCCGACGGTGCAGTGACTTACGGATACCGGCGAACAGATTGACCAGATAGTCGCTGGTCTCGCGTGGCGTGGTGTGGTTCCACTTCGGGTTAGGCTGACCGTTCACTTTGTTTGCGTGGAACTTCGAAGGGCAAGTGATGGTATAGAAAACGGCACAGTCGCCGCGCAGTTCGGCGATATTCTCCAGCCCCTTAGCTGCGGCCATCATCTCGTTGCGGCGGTGTTTGGGATTGCTGTTGCTGGCGTTAATGACATCTTCCATTGGCAGACTGTCGCCGTCTTCGTTAACCAGATCGTGGGCTTTGAAGAACTCCAGCGCCTTGCGGCGTTGCTCGCGCTTATGCACCAGCGCATCGTGGCTGATGTATACGGAAGCATATTTGTGTACCAGGCTGACGGCGCGGAGCTGGGCTTCTCGCCACTCGCAACGCAGGCGCCACAACTGGCGATACCACCAATCCGCGCAGCGCATACGAGCTAAGGCGCCGTGGATCAAATCGTAGGGGATATCTGCCCGGCGGGTGCCGGTGTGCAGCAATGCATGATAACGCGGAGGCTGTACGCAAAGGCGGGCGGCCTGATCGGCGACAACGAGGTAAAGCTGCAACAGGTCGTCCAGCGGCGTGCAATCTTCGTCGGTGACGATCGCCTCATACTGTTCAACGAACAGCATGTCCATGTGGGTGGCGATCTTGACGGCCAGCCCCTTAACGTCGTCCTGGTAGAGTTCCGGCAAGATCAGCAAAGCGTCCAGCCCTTCGTGGTGGGCCATGTAACGAAAACCGATGGTTTGTTGTCGGTTGCGTACCACGTCCAATCGTGCCAATTCGTTCTTAACAATCTCACATAAAAACGCATTGGCATGATCGTCGCCGTTCTCCCGGCGCAGGTAGTCAATCTTTTGCTGTAGCGGCTGACGGATAAATTTAGGCTGCGCATTCAGGTCACCCTGAGCGGCCAGCGCGGGGCTATGGCGCTGCATCTCCTTCGCCAGCTTGATCTGGCTCAGCCGTTTTTCCTGAATAAAGTCGTTCAGTTCCGGGTCGCGTTCTTCGGTGTTGAAGAAGTGGCGCCATGCGGCATCGTTTAGCGCTTCTTGCTGTTCGGCCTGGTGGCTATTGTCTTTCTTGTACAACGCAAGAAAACCGGCCAGGGAATGCGGGGCCAGTTCGGTTGACGGGGTTTTATCCAGGCGCGGGTTTACCGCTGGGCGTGACTCATTCCAGGTGAAAGGGAGATCACTCGCGACAACGCCGCCGCCACCCGGATATGGCAGCGGCGGGGATGGCTGGCGACGGCCTCTGTGGGGCTTACTCATTTTCTGGCGCCGCGTTAGTAAAAGTAATTTTTTAGTGAGGTTGCTGGTATTTCCAGCTTTTCAGCTATCACGTTCAATTTCATTCCTGTGTCGTGCAGCTGGCGGGCGAGATCAATATCGGCTTCTGAATACTTTCGGCTGTGGTGGGCATCACCGCTTTTCCTCATGCTAACTCCAATGATGGCCGCCCGTACGCCAACTGATTTTTCCGTTCTGCCGAGTAGACAACTGATTTGTTTAGCGCTTA
The DNA here is from genome assembly GCF_001692375.1 of Serratia sp. 14-2641. Lineage (NCBI taxonomy): Bacteria > Pseudomonadati > Pseudomonadota > Gammaproteobacteria > Enterobacterales > Yersiniaceae > Serratia > Serratia sp. 14-2641. The sequence goes on from NZ_LXKR01000056.1 coordinate 5,423, forward strand.
AGGTGCTTGCACTTTCTTTCAAGACCTTATCTTCCGCTTCATTCCATCGCTTCATGCCGATGCCCTCATGGCTTCTATCACTACGCCCGCCGCCAACAGCCAAAAAGCGCCGCTGACGAGAAATGTGCACGCCCATGCGTGGCGCAACATCCAGTTCTTGATAGTGCTTTTCATGATTTGAATGGCCCTCGCTCAATGCTTAACATCACGTAACCTGGCAACCATTCGCTTAGGTCTGTGATGTGGGTTACGCGCACCCAGATGAACTCCGTAGAAAAACCCACCAAACCACCGGACCAGGGAAACTGGCTGTATTCCGCAAGGCACAGCAGATCGCCAACTGCGTAATCACGGTCATTAATGCGGATTTCTGCCTTCTTCTCCCCACCGACCACCGCCGCGAAATACTCAGGCGAGATCTTGAGATCGTGTTTTTTCATAAGGGTTGATTCCATCCAATCCCGACGTCGCAGCATGGTGCACGGCTAGCTATCAGCTCGTCGGCTGTGGCTTTTCCGCCTGTGCGGTTACCTACTGCGCGCGGTGCAGTGATCGACTCAATATGGAAGCGGCTATACAGGGTGTGTGCTGCTGTAGTGTCACTATTGGAAATAACGACAGGAACACGGGGCGACACTGTAAGGCGCAGCAGTTCTGCGGTTAAATCAGCATGATCGGATGCGGAAAAACCGCCTGTGTGATAGCTGGAAAAATCAGCCGTTTTGGATACCGGCAAGTAAGGAGGATCGCAGTAGATGAGATCGCCCGGCCTTACCACCGCAAGCGTGGTTCTGAAATCCGCACAGACAAATGTTGCGCGCTCGGATTTTTCAGCAAAGGCCATGATTTCCGCCTTTGGGAAATACGGCTTTTTGTACTTGCCATAGGGGACATTGTATTGCCCGTCTTTGTTATAGCGGCATATACCACCATAGCCGTGGCGGTTCAAGTAAAGGAATGTGACTGCGCGCTCCCATGGGCTCAGAGCGTTACCCCTAAACTCCTCGCGACGGCGGTAATATTCATCGGCACTATTGGCCTTTTCAAACAACAGTGCCGCGTGGTTGATGAATGCAGCCGGGCAGTTCCTGATCGCCTCGTACATGTTGATCAGGTCTGGGTTGATATCGGCAATCAGATATTCTGGGTAGTCGGTATTCATCATGACGGTGCAGGAACCGGCAAACGGCTCTACTAACCGTTTTGCTACTGGTAAGTGCTTGACCAATTCAGCCATGATCCCGGCCTTACTGCCTGCCCATTTGAGAGGGGAGCGGATCATTCTTCACCCCCACCCTGAAGGTATGAATGGGGGGTGGGATCCCAGATAACAAACTCTGCCAATTCGCAATTATCATATGCGGCTGCAATAACACATGGAGACACCAAGGCATTGATGATCCCAAGAGTACCGACTGTGCAGTTATGCCCTTCAGGAAGGGGGCGGTCTTCAAAGTCAACGGTGCTGATGACTAACTCAATATTGCAATCGACAGATTTGCTAATCAGCTTTTCAATGGCCTGCCGGTCAATGCGCAAAAGTCTGTTGAGGATATCAACGACCTTTTGTGCATTCAGTTGGGTGGAGTCCAGAATAGGGCTACTGTTATCAGCTCGCTGCTGGGTTTGATGTTTCGGTATCATATCTTTTGCCCTTTGATGACGGTTGATTGACGAGTGGTTGCCCAGGACTTCAGGGTGGTGATGATCTGATCGGCGTCGGCATTATTTGCCTTCAGGCGATCGAGTTTTCCTTCCAACATTTCCAGCAACTGAAGCCGTGCGGATAGACGGGCGTCAGTTAACATTTGCACCAGTTCGGTGTTTATTTCCGGGTTGTTCATAGGCTCCTCCTTGGTTTAATTGGCTACTCCATCCGGGGCACCACTTGCAAAATGGTGCCCCGGATGGGTGCCGGGATTATTGCCATGCCCGGCCATGGTCATACGGCGGTAATCGCTGCCTGATTCAGCCCATTCTTGGTTAGGGCGCAGGCGGCAATTTCCGCAACTCGGAGGTGATTAAATAATCACGGTGTTTAAATATTCTTCGTTACTGGTTAATTTCTCTTTATTTTAATTAAGAAGGTATTCCTACCCTTGTTTTTGTCTGGGATGGAATTAAGTTTTCATTAATTAAAATACATCTATTTAAGGCGACGACTTATTAAATAGGCTTTGGAATTAGCTGCTGGTCTTTCAATTGCTCTAAATGATTCTGCAACACCATTGCTGAACCAATGTCCTCGCAGTTGTAGGCGAGGTTAACCGCGTCTTTCAGGCCAAAAGCCAGGGTTCTGCGAGCGGTGACTTCGCTCACATAACCGCCGTTGGCGGCAAAGTGATAACGTTCAAGGAGCATATTAAATAATTCAGAGAATGGGCGGTTCATACTCTTGTCCTTTTTAGAGTTGCTGGCGAGCTTTGCGCTCAACGGCCTCTTTGCGTGCCAGATACTCGCGCCGCGCATTACCGCGCTTTGTCTCGCGACGGCCTCGGCAATCTTTCACAATAAACACCACTGACAGCACGGCGAAGATGGTGAGAACAACCAGGTACGCAACAGCGTCAGGTGTGAGTGTTTTGAAGAAATTAAGCATCAGAGATCCCCAAATGAGCTAGGCGTTTTCCCGGTGCGCCTCCAGTCTCCTGCCGCTACCTGGATATAGGCCGCTGATTCATCACCTGCATAACGGGCAACACATGCTAATTGCTCCAACAAGTCTACTGCTGTCAGCATTTCCGCTGTTGCACGTTCCGGCTGTGTGTGTTCCATGCGCTTATTGAACTTGGCAATAACGACGTTTGCTGCTGCATAGAAAAGAATGTTCATGCCATGGTTTCCTTTTCGATATACAGCTGATCGATATAGCCAGTGGCCAGCGCCTGAGCATCAAACTTGCCGTAAGACTGATCACCCTGTCGGACGTGGTAGCGGGTGACCGGCTGTAACGTCTTGCGGGGTAACTTGGTGACACTGAAACCCCGGTATACGCAGGTGTGTTCGCTAACCTTCACGATTGCGTGTTGCATTTCGATACCCTCAGCTCATCCGTTCAACATATTTCTCGGCGCTGCGTTTGGCGCGCAGGTAGATGGCGTAAAGGTTTACGCGACGCTTACCGCCAGGTCTGTCCTGAAGAATTGGCAGCGATCCGACATCCGCCTGGGTGCGCACGGTTTGGGCGTTCTTGCCAATACGCTTGGCATAATCAGAGATAGATTCTTCCACCAGATCACCAAAAGGGTAATCAGCAGGAAGCTGGTTGGCTCTCACTCCTATCATCTTTTTTTGTTGGTTTTTGCTCATAGTGATACCCTTTTAGATCACGCAATTTTACATTATTTAGGGTGCCTGTAGGTACCCTTAAATTGATTATGGGGTACTTGTGAGCACCTTGTCAATGTCAGTAGGCGAAAAAATCAGAGCGATAAGAGAGTCTGAGGGATTAACTAGGGATGAGTTTGGGGCCTTGCTTGATATCCCCATTGGCACGCTAAAGCGGTATGAAACGAATCGTATAGGCAGCATTGGTGGTGAGGTTTTAATGAAAATTGCACAGCACCCCCGATTCACTAAATACACGATGTGGCTAATGACTGGGGGTATCGCGCCGGAGATAGGGCAAATATCGCCGGATCTCTCCCCTGATGGGCCAAGCAACACATCCGACCACCGAGAAGGCCGGAAGGTTGGCTAACTATCTACAAAATATGGAAACGTTGGGGTAAAGGTGGGATTTGTTCGGACAGAAACTTCTGGTTAGGTCTGTATTGAACGGTTTGCATGCAAATGATTGATAAGGATAATTAATTAGGTGATAAGCAAAATGAAAAAAGCAATATCTTTAGTTTTATTTGGTTCATTCGCTAGCTTTTCTCAGGCTGAGGTTGGCATCCCTGAGCAACTGGAGCAGTGTCACAAAGTTAAAGCTGACGCTGAGCGACTTAAGTGTTTCGATCAGATTGGCAAGGCTAAGGCTGAAGAAAAAGCTGAAAAAACGGATAGTGCCGAACCTGAATCCGCAGGCCAGTGGTTGGTGACAAGCGATAAATCTCCAATCGATGACTCTGAAAATGTGCATGTCTTCCTACTGGCAGAAAACCAGATAAGTAGCCGATTTGATAGGGCGATAACTCCTTCCTTGTCTATTATATGCAGGGAGAAAAAAACTGAACTCTTTATTGATTGGGGTACATACCTTGGACTTGATAGCACGCAAGTCCTTACCCGCATTGACTCCCAACAGGCTATTAATCGCTCTTGGCAGATATCCACTGATTCCAAGGCGACGTTTTACAGTGGGCAATCCATTGCCTACATTAAATACCTTATGAAAAGCAAAAAAATGTTCGTGAAAATAACGCCTTATGGGGAAAATCCTGTTCAAGCAACCTTTGCCTTGGACGGTTTATCAAACGCTATCCAACCATTGCGCAAATCCTGTAAGTGGTAAGGCCATAGCAGATGAGTATTAAGCCACTTGGTGCAGAAGGTTACATGGTTGACGTTCGCCCTCAGGGGCGCGAAGGAAAGCGCGTCCGTAAAAAATTCAAGACTAAATCCGAAGCGCAGCAGTTTGAGCGCTGGGTCATTGCGACGCAGAACAGTAAAGACTGGGTGGAAAAACCAGCCGACCAACGGCCATTAACTGAATTAATCGACCTTTGGTTTAAACATCATGGCCAAAACCTGAAAGATGCCGTCAAGACAAACCACAAATTGAAAGTGATGGCGGCAAAAATGGGTAACCCCAAGGCTTGCCAGATCTCACGCGCCTCGTTTTCTGACTATCGCGTGCTGCGGCTGGCCGAAGGCAAAAAGGCAAAGACTATCAATCTCGACCAGGAAAAGTTGGGTAGCGTATTCTCCGTTCTCATCGACCTGGGCCATTACTATGGTGAGCACCCGCTCAAAGAGATGAAGAAAATTAAGCTGCCGGATCAGGAAATGGGTTTTCTAACTCATGATGAAATCCTGCAGTTGCTCGATCGCCTGGAAGGTGATCACCTGAAGGCGGTTAAGCTGTGCCTGGCAACAGGGGCGCGGTGGGGGGAGGTGGTCAAACTTCGACGGGAAGAGGTGATCGGTAACAAGGTGACATATCTCAATACGAAGAACAGCAAGAACAGAACAGTTCCGATCTCTGTTGAATTTTGTCAGCAGATCACCGACGGAATCAAATCCGGGCCGTTATTTGCAGGGCTGAATTATCCGTATTTGAGAACATGCATTAAAGAAGTGGCCCTCGGCCTGCCTGCTGGGCAGGCGGTGCATGTGCTACGGCATACCTTTGCAAGCCACTTTATGATGAACGGCGGCAACATCTTGGCGTTGCAACGGATTTTAGGGCATTCGAATATTTTACAGACGATGGTTTATGCGCACTTTGCGCCTGATTATTTGGAGGATGCTGTGAAATACAATCCTTTAAATACCAACTCGAATAATGGTGATATATGATTGATCTATCTACATTAATAGCAGGTCCTTTTTTCACTACTTTCTTTGAAACAATTGGCGAAAAAATAGCTGCATCGGGAATAAAACTAGTGCAGGGGAAGGCAAATAAGATATTAGACTCTTTTAGTAATTCAAAAATAGCTAATTTATATCTAGAAAGAACCGTCTATAAAATATTTGTTTTTAGAACGATAACTAAAGGTGATAGAGATGTTTATCTTGATGAGATATATCATCCTCTTAAGCTTAAAAAAATGAATCATAAAAGCAAAGGAACTAATAGGATTGTAATAATAGGAGATAATTCAAAATTAGATAGTTCAGAATGTAATGTGATTGTAGGTTTGGCGGGGCAGGGAAAAACCACTGTCATGAGAAAACTATTCTTAGAAGAGATTGTAAGGGCGGAGCGGTTACCTTTCTTTATAAATTTAAGACAATGTGATTTTACAGAAAATGGATGTGCCGAAATCCTTTTAGAGCATTTAAATACTAATGGGATAGAATGTAAGATCTTAGATGTTATAAATTTATTAAAAACAAAGAAAGTAATATTTTACTGGGATGGTTTTGATGAGATATCAGCATCGCAGAGAAATAATGCTTTGGACGTGATCATGTCTGTTCATGATATGTATGGTTGTTCATCAATTGTCACTACTAGACCTGATACAGAAATTACGAGGCAACCTAGAACTCAAAGGTATGATGTTGAATTCTTAGATGAAGAAGATGTCTCTAGTATGATTGTCAAAATAATCGACAATCAGGATGTCAGCGATTCAATTTTGGCTGTTTTAAAAGAAAAAGAATCTGTCTCTTATACACATCT
>NZ_LXKR01000056.1:11763-11961 GCF_001692375.1 Serratia sp. 14-2641
GAAAAAAAAAAAGTATCAAAAAAAAAAAATCCAACACACCCAACAAACTCGTCCGCGCCTCATATCAGCACCAGAAAACACATCTCCTCACCGCAGCTTCCGCAGCCAAATACCACCCTCAACTCATCGACACATCACATCACATCCTACTCTCCAGTATCAGTCGTTTGCCCACTCATCCCCTCCACAATAACACCA
>NZ_LXKR01000057.1:0-10952 GCF_001692375.1 Serratia sp. 14-2641
TTTCGGAACTGCCCCGCACCATTGGTGGTCACCTCTCCCGCATGGAGCAGATCGGCGGCGCCCTGGTCGCCGACAGTCCCGATGAAGTGCGAGTCCGGGCGCGCGAGCAACTCATGCAGGGCGCGGCGCAAATCAAGCTCACGGCCGGGGGCGGTGTGTCGTCGCCTCACAGCCCGGTAGACGTCACCACGTTCTCCGTGGAGGAGCTTCGCGCTGCTGTGGGCGCTGCAGAAAGTTGGGGCACCTATGTTACGGCCCACGCCTTCAGCGACGAGGCGGTCCGCCGGTCGATCGAGGCCGGGGTGAAGGTCATCGAGCATGGCTTCCTGATGAGCGAAGAAACCGCGCAACTGATTGCCGAGAAGAATATATGGCTGAGCTTGCAGCCGCTTCCTGAAGGCCTGCGACTCGGGTTCCCCGAGGGTTCCGTTCAGCGCCATGGGGCTGATGAGGTTTGGCCGGGCATCGACCGAACTTACCAATTCGCGAAAAAATACAACATCAAGACGGCCTGGGGCACCGACGTGCTGTTCTCCCAGGCACTGGCGCAGCAACAGGGTGCAATCCTGGCGTCGCTGACGCGCTGGTATACCCCGGCCGAGGCGCTGGCCATGGCGACCGGTACCAATGCGGAGCTTCTTGCTTTGTCGGGGAGACGTAATCCGTATCCAGGCAAACTCGGGGTTGTCAAAGAGGGCGCGCTGGCCGACTTGCTGCTGGTCGATGGCGACCCGCTAAAGAACATCAACCTCGTCGCCGATCCCGCTAATTTTGCGGTGATCATGAAAGACGGGCAGGTCTACAAGAACACACTGCCGCAATAAAGTTTTCTTCCAGGCAAGAATGCCTGCGAGATCGTCTTCACAGCGTTCACCCCCGCCGCCATTCTATGAGCCGGGGTGGACGGGTTCTTTCGCACTAAGCACATGTCGGTTAACATGCTTTTTTTATGATGTTATCTGACCATGTCACTGATTAGAAAAGCCTTAAAACGCCTGCATTATCCCGTTGATATCATCGCCCAATCTGTTCGCTGTATCGTGCTTATGCCCCTGAGCCTGCGCAACCTCGAAGAGGTGATGGTAGAACAGTAGCCCGCCGGCGGCGGGAGCTAAGACTCTATTAGAAAATACGTTTCTTCAGGTATCGGAGCTCGCTATAATCCCGTGCATGCACATACCTCGACCGGCAAAACTCCGCTTCCAGATTGATGTTACGCCAGGCTTGATTTACCTGCCGTCGGCTATCAACTCATCCGGGAATGGTGCTAGTTTCTTGAGGCGCAGTTTCAGCGCTGCTGGAAAATCCACTTTGCCAAAAAGACCCAACACGCCCAGCAAAACGTCAATTACCTAGGACGCTATCTGAAACGACCGCCGATCGCAGCCCCAAAACTGCGTCATTACACCGGCAGAGCCGTTGTTCATCATTACTATGACCACCGGACTCAGCAACACCGCACGCAACGACTCAGCCAGGAAGAGATGCTGTGAGCCATATCCCGTCACGCCATTTTAAGATGGTCAGGTATTACGGTTTTCTGGCCAACCGCAAACGGGGTGAGTTATTGCCTAAAGTCTATATTGCCCACGGGATTGAAATGAAGGCAAAACCACCGAAACCGGGCTTTGCGTCGCTGATTAAGAAATTTACCAATGTGGATCCGTACCAGTGCGTGTTATGTGGAAGCAGAATGGTATTTTAAGGGCGCAGAAGCCGGTATCCGGGCAGAAGAGTTATTGGCGCGACGTCGGCAGGAGTTCAAAACAGAGCGATGGCTGTGGCAGGCGGCATAGGGAAGATCTGTCTGAAATGTGGATTGGGCATCAAAATGGTGGTTATTTTAACCAATCGTCAACCTCATATTGACTGAGTTGATGGAACTCATGGTCCTATCACCCTCTTTTGCCTCTGACCAAAAGGAAAAAAACGGATCCAACTTCCTAACCATCAAGCTGATGAGCGTTCAAAATAGAAGCGGCCAAATAAATGTTAGGGAGCAAGCACAGGTGCGTGAGACGGTTGATCGCTTTTTACACTGGGAAAAGACAGTCAAACCGAGAGGAGTCTATCGGGAAGACCTCGGTGGTGTGCTACCAACGCTGATCTCATCCGAATTCTTGTGCTTATTGGAGATGGCATCTGACGTTCGTGAATCTGCCCCCCAGGAGGACCCCGATCTGAAACCTCCTTTTGTTGAAGGCAGCCTATTTATGCCCAACGCTTGGGGTTCAGTGAAGGATTCAACAATTATCTCATCCCAGCACATACTTAGCATCAAAGCCATGTGCCGGGTGCTCCGTGTCGCCCGCAGCGGCTGGTATGCCTGGCGTCTGCATCGCCATCAGATAACTCCGCGTCAGCAGTTCCGTCTTGTCTGCGATGATGCCGTTCGAAAGACATTCAATGGCGCCAAACAGCGCTATGGTGCGCCGCGTCTTGCTGATGAGCTTCCGGCGTACAACGTCCAAACCATTGCAGCCAGCTTGCGTCGTTAGGGGCTGCGCGCAGAGGCCTCGCCCCGGTTCAGTCCGGTCAGTTACCGTGAACATGGTCTGCCGGTGTCTGAAAACCTGCTGAAGCAGGACTTTACCGCCTGTGGGCCGCATCAGAAATGGTCGGGTGACATTACCTACTTACGAACAGACGAAGGCTGGCTTTACCTGGCGGTGGTGATTGACCTGTGGTCGCGGGCCGTCATCGGCTGGTCGATGTCCTCGCGGATGACGGCACAACTGGCCTGCGAAGCGTTGCAAATGGCGCTGTGGCGGACTCAGCCCGGAACAATTTGAAAACCAGACTCTTGCTTAGCCGTGTGTCCATTGTTCGAGGGTAAGAACATATTGTTAGAGATGCCGAAAAGCACCCGTATTGCAAACAAGGTACTTTTCGGTAAGGACTAGCTTTTATTTACTCAACAAAGCCTCGAAAATATAAAGGTATCACATCAGATAAAATTATGTGTTATATCTATGGTTTTTCCTCTATCAGGAAGGCAAATAAATGTAGCCGACACAATAGGGGCGTACCTTTCAACATCAGAAAACCAACCGCTATTAATTTGAGGTCTAAATGTGAGAAGTTTTTCGCCACTTGTGATCGAAGACATATCAACTACACCTTGAATAACGAACACCTTGCCAGGATGAACTTCCGAAGGAATATTGCCCAGTTTGAAAGTTGGACTTTCAAACTCATCATCCCCGTTTGAGATGGTGTTAGTCCAAACTTGTGGGGTTCTAAGATTAAGTACGTAGTTTGAATTATTTAGAAAGGTCAGTGTCACTTGCAAAGAACCAGAGAAATCAAATGCATTGGTGCTATAAGCAGTATTATAGGCACCCCATGGGTGAGAGTAAGATAGTTCAGATGGGCAGCTCATTTATATTCTCCGTTGTGATGAATGTCGTTTAGGTTAAGTACTCCTACCATTTTCGTAAAAATAAGAATACGAGGATTGATGTTCTTACCTGGTTTTCCTGTATCAAGAAATATGAATTATCTAATACCAATTGCGTTACCCCCCCCATGCCTGACACTCTTTTAATTTATTCAAAACTATAGTGTATGATATGCGTTTTGACCTTAGCTCTTGGATTAAAAACAATAAATGCGATATTATTTACTTGATAAAAGTTAATCCCGATACTTTATTTTTTAAAGGGGATGGTTTCGGCACTGTTATAACTGCGTATTCTGGAACAACGTGAACACAGATTCCCCCCCTGTGTCAGCATAGTTGTAGCCTCAATTTTTAAGGAGAATGACTATGCCGGCACATGCTGTACCGATTGATGTGAAAGAAAAGGGAGTGATGTGGCTTTTACCTCCCTATAGCTGGTCTGTCAGACACATTGCACAAAAGCTGGCACCCAGTTCTTCCGTTGTTGCAAAATGGAGACTTGAACTGGTGATCCAGGGTTTATTACCTAAAAATGAAAGGATATCTTCTGTGGATGGCGATGAATGGCCCCCTGAGCATCGCTTTTCGGTTGTTCTTGAAACAGCTTCGTTGTCTGAAATGGAACTTGCCGATTAGCCTCCTCAGTATGTTTGAGTCCGGGCAGGTAAACCGGGGAAGGTCAGCGACGGATGTTAAGGGGGCATGGCTCCGATGACGCGCTGGCTGGCGGAACTTCCGTAGTAGTCCGCGATGGGGAAAGCCCATTACATGGCGAAGGGAAGCAGTTTAAATGTGTTTGCGAAGTGAATTAACTGACCCAATGAGGTGAAGACCTATGATAATCAGCGAAATGCAACGCAAGCTTGTCACATGGGCAGCAACCGATCCGTCCCGACGGATTGAAAGGCTGCTGCGTCTGATAACACAACCGGAATGGCTGGCTGAAGCCGCGCGGATCACCCTTTCATCAAAGGGGGCGCATACCCCCGGCGTTGACGGTGTGAACAAAGCAAAGCTACTGGCCGGACTGTCTGCTGAGTTGCAAAGGCTCAGCGAAGAACCTCTCTCGGGTCACTACCAGCCTATGCCAGCCAGACGGGTTTATATCCCTAAAAGCAACGGCAAACTGCGACCACTGGGTATCCCCGTGTTGCGGGATCGTATTGTTCAGCGGGCAATGCTGATGGCGATGGAGCCTATTTGGGAGAGTGATTTTCATACGCTCTCGTATGGCTTTCGGCCTGAACGCAGTGTCCATCACGCGATCCGCACGGTGAAACACGGGTGCGCTGGGTTATTGAGGGTGACCTGTCCAGCTACTTTGACACAGTACATCACCGGCTGCTGATGAAAGCCGTCCGCCGCAGGATCAGTGACGCACGTTTTATGAGCCTGCTGTTGAAAACCATCAAGGCCGGGCATGTTGATGTCGGTCTCTTTCGGGCGGCCACTGAAGGCGTGCCACAGGGCGGTGTGATCTCGTCGTTGCTGTCGAACATCATGCTCAATGAGTTCGATCAGTATCTGCATAAACGCTATCTGAGCGGGAAAGCCCGAAAGGATAGATGGTACTGGAATAACAGTATCCAGCGGGGCCGAAGTACTGCGGTCAGAGAAAACTGGCAATGGAAACCTGCGGTTGCATATTGCCGGTATGCCGATGATTTTGTGCTTATCGTCAAAGGGACCAAAGCACAGGCAGAAGCCATCAGGGAGGAGTGCCGTGGCTTGCTTGAAGACAGTCTGAAGCTCAGGCTGAACATGGACAAGACAAGGATCACCCATGTAAACGATGGTTTTATCTTTCTGGGTCACCGGATCATCCGCAAACGCAGTCGTTACGGCGATATGCGGGTGGTCTCGACGATCCATAAGGAGAAAGCCAGAAGCTTCGCCGCATCGCTGACGGCATTGTTATCAGGCAATTACAGTGAAAGCAAAGTCGATATGGCTGAACACCTCACCGAAAACTGAAAGGCTGGGCCGCGTTCTACCAGTTCGTTGATTTTAAGGCCAAAGTCTTCAGTTATATCGACCGCGTAGTGTTCTGGAAGCTGGCTCACTGGCTGGCCCGCAAATACCGTACAGGCATCGCTACCCTGATGAGGTGGTGGTGTAAATCACCGAAACCGGGTCAGAGCAAAACGTGGGTTTTATTTGGTAAAACCAATCACGGCAAGCTCAGCGGTGAAATCCTGTACCGGCTGGTCGGGTAAGGCAAGAAGCGGTTCCGCTGGCGTCTACCAGAAGGTAGCCCTTACCTGAGGACCGAAGCCAGAAACACATATACATCGCGCTACACTGACGTGGCAATGGTGTTCGCCAACGTTTAAATGGAGAGCCGGATGCGCTGAAAGGTGCACGTCCGGTTCGGGGAGGAGATGCGAGGAAATAGTCCGACTACGCCCTGCCTCTTACTCTACTCCGCACCTGGCAGGGCTGGCTGTATCTGGCAGTGGTTATAGACCTCTTCGCCCGTAACGTGGTGGCCGGTCGATGAAGCAGACTCTCTCACGCGAACTGGCACTGGATGCGCTGATGATGGCAGTCTGGCGACGTAAACCGGGCAGCGAGGTCATCGTGCACTCAGACCAGGGAAGACAGTACGGCAGCGACGACTGGCAACGGTTCTGTCGGGCCAATAATCTGGCACCCAGTATGAGCTGGCGTGGCAACTGCTGAGATAATGCGGTGGCCGAATCGTTCTTCAGTTCGCTTAAAAAAGAACGGATCAGTAAACGCATCTATAAAACCCGGGATCTGGCCCGGGCCGATATATTCGATTACATTGAAGTCTTCTATAACCGGTCCCGGCGCCACAGTCATCTCGGCGGCGTCAGTCCGGAAGCCTTTGAACAGGCCTCGTCGTGAGGACAGAATTTGTCTACTGTCGTGGGGTCAGTCCATTTTAACCCGGCATTCTGAAAATAGCGAAGCAGACCCACCGTAAAATCAGGGTTGATTCAGCCTATGGGGATTATGCCACAAAACAGTGCCACGACGAACTAATACGTAAGAAAATCAAGGCACTGATCCGCTGCGAACCCGCGCAGGTTACTGGCCAATGGAGTACGCAGACCGAAATCAGGCGGTAGCGAGGCTGCGGCTTACGGGAAGTAACGCCTAATGGAAATAGAATACGGCTTACAACTGGCGGTCGGTGGCCGAAACGGCGATGTACCGAGTGAAACAGCAGTTCGGCTGGCATCTTACGCTAAGTTCAATCACCCCCATCAAGGCTGGCGATTAAATATATCGCCATTAAGTTTTATTAAGTAAATAATATCGAAATTGTTGCTTTAAATATAAGAGCTAAAGCCAGAATTTACCCCATGAATTTATAATAAAGCTGGAGGGATTACAAATCATTACAAAACCCTCCACTACAAATTATATTCTTTAGCTATAATTAATGGGCACTAGTGAAAAAGAAGGGGTCAAGAAGACTCATCAGCATGTTGCTCCACAAGTTTAATTTTTCAATCAATCTAAGCATTCAACATACAATCACTTAAAACCAAACAAGGATTTACAATGAAAGTAAGTAATCTCCTCCCTTTCAGCTACTCACCTTATCCAAATAATTACCCGCGTTACGTTGAAGGAACGCCAGTGGCTAATGACGTTATAGCCGGGTATATCACCACAGGAACGACCACGATCGAAGTTTCAGTGACAGAGAATTTTGTACATGATGGTTATGACCGTTTTGTATTGTACAGCCAAAATGGACAAGGTCCCTATGCTGTAGGAATGGTTGATGCGCATCGACATGTTGAAATCCATATTTTCACACCTCTGTCGGTGGGCGTTTCCTATCTTCTTTATGCGAACGATCATAATAACTCAAGGCTTGCCCCTGTCATGATTTTACCCAATGTTCCTCAATAAATTTTAATTATCTATAATTTACCGTAAAGTGGCTTTTTGCATAGTTATGTAATTTATTACTTTACGGTAGATAACTCGGTATATTAGTTAATTACTATTAACGGTTGAGCAACAACTATAAAAATAACACATGGTATATCCTGATTTCTGCAATGTGATCAGTTCTTCCGTTTGAACACCTGATTCATCGGTTATGACTATCTGGAGCGTCAGTTGATCTTACTCAGCAATAATGGACACGGCGCTAAGTGAGTAAACTCTTAACCAGGGGTAGCTCACATGACAAAATCAGCATCAACCAAAAAGCAGTCGCGCAAACAGTACACACCCGAAGTTCGTCAGGAAACCCTCAAGCTGGCTGAACGTATCGGCGCCGCTGCCCGCGAACTCAGCTTGTACGAATTGCAGATTTATACCTGGCGCCAACAGTAGCACTCTTCATCTGAACACGAGCAGAAAATGTCCACCGAAATTGCCCGCCAGAAACGTCAATTCGCTGAAAAGGATGAGGAGGGTGTTCTATGTCGGGACCGACGAAATTTCCGGCCTGTGTTTTTAGTGATCTTTCCGGACCTCAATAACGCCATCAGCAATCCCTTGAGCCAGTCACTCCATTGATTTCACAAAGCGAAAATATTCAGGACATTGCAGGTAAATGTAGTCCATCTGAACTTTTGATGTACTGTTCATCACCTGTTTAAAGGCTTCCATATAGAGTCATAACAGCCCTACAACAGCTGAGCATCACCATGCTCTGTTAGAGGAAATTGGCAGGCATAATCATGAACTATCTTTGCCAGATGTTGCTGCTCTGCGGTTAAGTCGAGCATTTTTTATCCTCAGAAATTTGTCGTTCCGGATGATGAGTTCACATTTTTAATGAAACTTTTTTTCGACAGTGTTATCTGCCGAACTATCGAATCCCAGCAGGCGTTTAATCCGGGTCAATAACTGTGGTGTAACGTTCCTGCGGGAAATACTCTCTGTATGAACAGTAACTGTCTTTTTATTCAAACGGATCCGACAAGACAGGAGGTATTTGAATATGGTCGGCTGGTTCGCAGCATTGGCATGCTTAAGTATCTGAGAAATCCGCAGCCGGAACGCAATATCCGTTGCTCTCAGAGCCGGATTGAATCTTATCACCAGCTATGTGCCGCTGTCGTCAAAATCGGCGGAAAGAAGGAGTTAACTGGGAAGAATAACTTTGAAACGGAAATAAGCAATCAGTGAGGGCGGTTGATCTCCAACACGATCGTTTATTACAATTCCGCGATCCTGTCACGACTGGAAGCAGAAGGTAACGACAAAGGCATTGAGGCTCTACCCCGGATATCGCCAGTGGCCTGGCAGCACATTTTGCTGAACGGGCATTATACCTCCAGAGCAGCAATGAAATCATTGACCTGGATGCGCTGGTTGCCGGGGTGAAACTGGGATAACGGAAATTTCGGCGTAGAACCCCTATTATTGAGTATATATTTTACGATAAACCGCTGGTTTCCCCAACGGTTATGTATGCTATGGCGATAAAATAGCCAGATCGAGTTTCCCTTCAACATTATTTGTAAATGTGGTGGGAATAATATGAATATTCATGTTACCCATTGCTGCGTTATAAAAGACAGCGCTTACATCTCGTTGCGAAGCCCCTGGTGGGAGTTGTGTTTCTGAAACCGCACTATTAAACGAAACACTGCTGACACGTACATGACCGTTTCCGTCGGTAATATTTACATGCATGTGAGTTGTTGGGAGTTGATTACTGTCAGGAACCAACATAAAGGTTAATGCGCTTGCACTAGGAAGTGAGGAGCCTACCGCATATACATACTCCAACGTTTCTCCTGGTGCGATACGCAATGATGACGTTATACGTGAATTACTTGTATGATTATCTATGATTATTAGATTATGTCGTGATAAGTTTCTTATCTTTATTTTCAATCTAATCCGCTCCCTTTCTGGAAGCGCTGTGCTTTCTGACATTCCACCGATGAGAGATGTTAATCCTGCGGCCAGTCCCAAAATAATCCCTATAATAGAAAAGAATCCTCGGGTTTCTGACTGACTATCTTGTTGTGTGAAATTGTAATAATGCAGGGCTGATAACGCAATGGTTCGAGCACCAGAAATTCCACTGCTCGACCAAGGGATAAATTGCAATTCATTTTGGTAATCATCAGTTTTATCTTTCATATAACCTCCAATGATAATGGTTTTTATTTAATTGGCACGCAAACCCAAAGGGGTGAAGGTAATAGTACAACCACTTGTTTGTGGAGCTCTTTCTGGCCAATTGGCAGGAGCCATTGCAATCCCGAAAGAAGGTGCTGTCGAACCTTGTCTTCCACGGAAACCTACATAATTTATATTGAAAATACCAGGGCGAACTGGAGGTGCGTTAGTATCTAAGTTTTGAACATGGGCTATTCTTGTTCTACCTAAACTACGAATAATAGCTATTTCAAAATTGGTCGAGTTAGTGTTGTCCACTATGTGAGGCGGTCGTGAGAGAATGTTTGGATCAGTAGATACAGCAAGAAAACGAAATATTTGTAACCCAGTGTGGTTTAAGTTTGCGGGAGTGTATTTAATGTTGCATATAGCTGTATCACCGGGGAACATTATTTTTGGTGCTTTATCGAATGTATGACCACTCGGTAGGTGAGTATGAAAAGGTATAATTATAACATCAGCCTCATTTTTGA
This sequence comes from Serratia sp. 14-2641, assembly GCF_001692375.1. NCBI lineage: Bacteria > Pseudomonadati > Pseudomonadota > Gammaproteobacteria > Enterobacterales > Yersiniaceae > Serratia > Serratia sp. 14-2641. The sequence continues at coordinate 10,006 of NZ_LXKR01000057.1, forward strand.
AAATCATGGTTTGTGTTATATGGTTAGGTGTGGGGGCTGGCATCAAAGACATCACTCCTCCCATTGTATCCATAGTTGAGCCCAGTAGACCAAGGATTTTCCATATCCAACGGGTTTGGGAGGTACCTAGCCTTGCTGTCAGGTTATCTTGATATCTATAGCCGGCCGCTATTTCATTAGCTGCTTCTCCCGGATTTAATGTATAAACCACAGAGTGTATTGCCGATGGTTCAATGAAATTATCATCCATCTCTTCTCCATCCTTTGAATTCATAATAATAGACCTCATTGGTTGTTTATTGTGATAGCGCCGATGGCTGTAGTACGTGTAAAATGTATTTACAATGCAGGTGTTATTATATGTCATTTTTTAGCGGAATGTGGTTAAAGTGTTAATTTAATTTTTAATTTTTAATTTTTATCGTTAATTTTTTTTTGCGATATAATAACCTTGATTTTGTTTACTATGCAATGTATTACCCCGCCGTCGGGAGTGGCCGCGCTGGTGAGATATGAAAAAATAATGGAATAAAGTTACATAGTAGTGTACTGAATGGTTGCCTGTATAAGTGACTTTTCTGGGGAGGCTGGAAATTTTGCTGCTTCTCTTGAGATTGTTAAGCTATGAATAGCTGTGTATTTGGACTCTGTCGCATTAGCGTAGGCACGTCAGCAAGTCAGCATGTCATTGGATTTAAATCTATCAGTAACTGCTTTTTAAGGATATGAGTACGCCTTGTTAGGGGGTACTCATAAGTAGTTTACTGTTAAATTAATCGTCTAAGGCATCGCGGATAATGGGGCAGGTCATACAGTGGCCGCCGCCACGGCCACGGCCCAACTCACTGCCGACAATCTCAATGACCTCAACCCCTTCTTTGCGTAGCTGGGTATTGGTTTTGGTATTACGATCGTAAGCCAGCACCACCCCAGGAGAGAGCGCCACC